>NZ_CAVK010000177.1 GCF_000382885.1 Sphingobium indicum BiD32 | reverse complement strand
GGCCAGACGGAGGGGTGTCATGCTATCGATAGGGCGACACCCCTCCACCACCGCTACGCGGCGGTCCCCCTCCTCTTGCAGGGGAGGAATTGGGGTCTGGCCTGCAAAGGAATCGGCGAAACGTCGGGGGTTGGGGAACGAGCATGGCAGCGGATAAAGCGGGCGCAAAAGACCTGACGCAGGGGCCGATCGCGTCCACGCTGCTGCTGTTTGCGATTCCGACGCTGGCGTCGAATATCCTCCAATCCCTGAATGGATCTATCAACGCGATCTGGGTCGGGCGGTTTCTGGGGCCGCAGGCGCTGGCGGCGACCGCGAACGCCAACATCATCATGTTCCTCATGTTCTCGGTCGTGTTCGGCTTTGGCATGGCGTCGACGGTGATGATCGGCCAGTCGATCGGGCGGCGCGATATCGACGCGGCGCGGCGTGCGTTCGGATCGGCTGTCGGTTTCTGCATGGCCATGGCGATCGTGGTTTCGACCGCTGGATGGCTGGGCGCACCTGCCTTGCTGCGGATGCTGGCGACCCCGGCGGAAGCCTATGACATGGCGCTGGTCTATCTGCGCGTCATTTTCATCGCCATGCCAGCCAGCCTGTTGTCGGTGATGATCATGATGGGGCTGCGCGGGGTAGGGGACGCGCGCACGCCGCTGATGTTCATGGTCGTCAGCGTCGCCTTGGACCTGATCCTCAATCCTGTGCTGATCCTGGGACTGGGGCCGTTTCCCGCCATGGGTATCGCCGGATCGGCGACCGCGACGGCGGTGGCGGGCTTTGTCAGCCTGATCGGCATCATCGCCTATACCTATGCCAAGGATCTGCCGCTGCGGTTGCGCGGGGCGGAACTCGCCTATCTGCGCCCCGCCGCCGACCAGATGGGGGTGCTGCTGGGCAAGGGGCTGCCGATGGGCCTCCAGATGATCGTCATGTCGGTGTCGGGACTCGTGATGATCGGCCTGGTCAATCGCGAAGGGTTGCTGGTGACGGCGGCCTATGGCGCTTCGCAGCAGTTATGGACCTACCTCCAGATGCCCGCGATGGCGATGGGCGCAGCGGTCAGCGCGATGGCGGCGCAGAATGTCGGCGCTGGCCGCTGGGACCGGATCAGCCGGATCACCGGGGTCGGCATCGGGTATCAATTGCTGATCACCGGCGCGATGGTTGCGGTGATGCTGGTGTTCCACGAACCGCTTCTGGGGCTGTTCCTGGGCGACAATGGCGCGGTGATCGCCGAAGCCTGGCACATGCAGTTGCGGGTCAGCTGGAGCTTCATCGCCTTTGGCTGCACGATGATCCTGTTCGGGGTGATGCGCGCCAACGGCGTGGTGGTGCAGCCGCTGATCATCCTGATCTTCACCCTGTTCGTGGTGCGGATCGGCTTTTATTATGTCGGCTATCCGCTGATCGGGCCGGACGCGCTGTGGTTCAGTTTCCCGGCCGGGTCGTTCGTATCGCTGCTGCTGGCCTTCCTCCTCTATGCCCATGGCGGCTGGCGCAAGGCCAAGCTGCTGGTGCCAGTGCATGAGGAAGAATGTCGCGAGACGGTGAATAGCGAAGTCGAACCCGCCGGCCGGATCGCGCCGATTGGTTGAATTGTCGAAGCCTAGCATTGCATTTCAAGAAGGGTGGCCGTTCGACAGGCTCAGGGCGAACGGACATATTTTTACCGCCCCTGATTACGCCAGCGGGTGATGGTGCGGTCGAGGATGGCGTCCTCGCCGCCCGACAGGCGCCACAATTCGGTGAAGCTGGGGTCGCCCGATGCGGGGCGGCGATGTTCTTCCAGATTGTCGAGCGCGACGCGGATCGGCACCGCGACACCTTCGCCGCAGATGATCGCTTCCCGGTTGCGCAGGGCGGGGATCGAATCGAGGAAACCGCGTGCGCCTTCGGGCATGGCGGCCTTCACGAAAGCCTGGTCGCGGTCGTTGTTCAGGCGCATCGAAATGATGGTGCCGCATTGCGACAGTACGCCTTCGGCAAGGTCCGACGGACGCTGGGTGATCAGGCCCAGAGATACGCCATATTTGCGGCCTTCCTTGGCGATCCGCTCCAAAATCTTGCGCACGGCCTGACCCGCGCCGATCGTGCTGTTGGGGATGTAGCGATGCGCTTCTTCGCAGACCAGCAATATGGGTCGCTGCGGTTCGTCGCGCGCCCAGATGGCATAGTCGAACACCAACCTCGACAATACCGACACGACGGTCGATGTGATGTCGGATGGCATGGCGGACACGTCGATGATCGAGATCGGCTTGCCGTCCGATGGCAGGCGGAAAATCTTGGCGATGAACGCCTGCATCGTATCGGCGACCAACATGCCGGAGAACATGAAGCTGTAGCGCGGGTCGGCCTTGATCTCGTCAATCTTGGTCTTGAGCCGCATATAGGGCAGCGAATTGGTGCCCTTGTCGAGCTTGCCCATCTCATTTTGCAGGATGGTGGTGAGGTCGGAGAGCAGATAGGGGATCGGCGAATCGACAGTCAGGCGGCCAATCTGTTCAGCGAGACGATTTTTGGACCGCGCCGCGAGCAGGCATTTGGCGAGAATGTCGCAATCGACCGTGCGTTCGGAACCGGACGAGGTGACGAATACCTCGCAATGTTCCTCAAAATTCATCAGCCAGTAGGGCAGGGCGAGATTGTTGATGTCGAACACCGCGCCATTGTTGGCGAAGGCCGCGCCATATTCGCCATGGGGGTCGATCATGACGATATGCCCCTGCGGTGACAGGTCGCAGATGCGGTGCAGGATCAGCGCGGCGCTGGTCGATTTGCCGGTGCCGGTCGATCCCAGCAGCGCAAAATGCTTGCCCAGCATCGAATCGACATAGAGGGCCGCGCGGGTGTCGTTGGTGGGATAGACGGTGCCGATTTCGACATTCGGCCGGTCGTCGGCGGCATAGATTTGCTGCATGTCCTTGCTGGACACGGGATAGATTTCGGTGCCGGGCGTGGGATAGCGGGTGACGCCGCGACGGAAGCGGTAGATGCGGCCGGTCAGCCTTTCCTCATCGCCTTCGCCCAGAAAGTCGATGTCGGCGATGATGCTCTTGCTCGCCTGATCCAGCGTCATCGCGCGCACGCTGGCGACCAGCCAGCAATTGCCCACGCGCATCTTCACCTGACTGCCGACCTGACCCGCCATTGCGGTGCAGGGGTCGGCGTCCTGTCCCAGCACGGCCAGCCGCATGGCGTCGATCATCACCTTGGAACTGGACCCGGCAATCTGGAACACCATACCCATGGAGTCACCCGGTGCGGGGCGTGCGGACGATGCAGCATTGGAAAATTGTTGTGCGCCCGGCATGTGGGTCATGAGCCTTTGTCGTCCCTTCGACCGGAGCGGCTTCCGGCAAACAGGGACTTATCTAGGCGATAGAGGTAAAGATTGGCTTATAGGCGCGGACGGTTAACGCGCGGTGGGCACAGGTCCAAAACGGATCGATTTGAGGCGGCGGGAACAGCGGGCCGACTGGCGCATTATTGTCGCGTAACAGTCAGGATCTTTGCTTGTCCGAAACGATATTGGCCGATGGAGCGCGTCGCTCCGACGCGATCGCCATAGCCCGTGTCATCTGCATCCTGGGGGTGGTTTATGTCCATGCGTGGACCGGGCAGAACGGCGAAGCGCTCGAAGCGCTGCGGGGCACCGGCCAGGACGTTCTGCGCTGGGCATTGATGGAGATATTCGGGCGCAGCGCGGTGCCGCTGCTGGGGCTGATTTCCGGTTGGCTGGTGGCCGGGTCGGACGGTGCGCGTCACTGGCCGGGTCATGTGCGGCGCAAGGCGCGGACGATATTGCTGCCGATGATCTTGTGGAACGGGCTGGCCATCCTGTTGGTGTCGGGCGCGGCCTATTTCGTATCGCTGAGCGCACCCGTGCCGACATCGCTCTGGTGGGTGGTGGAGGAGGTGCTGATCGTCAGCCGCAATCCCGACATCAATGTCCAGATGCCGTTCCTGCGCGACCTGTTTCTGTGCATGATTGCCGCACCGTTGCTGGTGCGGTCGCCGGGATCGCTATTGTGGCTGGTGGTCATGGCCGCGGCGGCGGCGCATGTCGCAGGGCTGGGGCCGCCACTGTTGATGCGCGCGTCGATCCTGTGTTTTTTCACGCTCGGCATCCTTGTCCGGCGCGGCATGTGGGAGCAGCGCGCGATCGCGCTGCCACTGGCGGTGGCAGTGCTGCCCTTCATGCTGCTGATCGCTCTCCAGCTTTATGTGACGGTCGGGCTGGCGGAGTTGCCGGCTGTTCCGGCCCGCAATGCGATCGACCTGGTGGTGCGGATCGCGGCAGCGCTGGCCTTCTGGCGGCTGGCCTGGGCGCTGGCGGGGAGCGGCGCGCGCGCCGTGCTGCTACGGATCGAGCCGTTCGCCTTCTTCCTCTTCTGTGCGCACCTGATCCTGATCTGGCTGTTGGGGCCGTTGCTGGGCAAGGTGTTCGGGCCACTCGGATCGCCGCTCTATCCACTCTATCTGCTGATCCAGCCGCTGCTGGTACTAGGCGCGGTCATGCTGATCGCCACCGCGCTGCGCTGGATCGCGCCCGGTGCGGCGGCTATGCTGAGCGGTGGACGGATCAGGCGGGTTCGCGCGCGGTAAGCGCCTGTGCGGCGGCCATAGAGATGGCCAAGCTGTGCTTGCGCGCCTGCACGTCGTAGATCTGGCCGACCAGGATCAGTTCATCGACCTGGGTACGCGCCAGGAAGGCGGCCAGATCACGCTCGACATCGGCCTGGGTGCCGATGCTGGACACGCTCAGCATATCGGACAGCATCGCCTGCGACTGGAACGGCAGGCTGTCATAATAGCCCTCTACCGGGGGCTGGAGCTTGCCCGGCTGACCGGTGCGCAGGCGCACGAAGCTTTGCTGCATCGAACTGGCGAGCAGTTGCGCTTCTTCGGCACTGTCGGCGGCAAAGACGTTATAGCCCGCCATGACATAGGGATATTTGAGCTGCGCCGATGGGCGGAAATCGCGGCGATAGATGGCGATCGCCTCGTCCAGCGCGCCGGGCGCGAAGTGGGAGGCGAAGGCATAGGGCAGGCCCAGCGCAGCGGCGAGTTGCGCGCCATAGAGGCTGGACCCCAAAATCCACAGGGGTACATCCTCGCCCGCGCCCGGCGTTGCCTCTATGCCCAGCCGCGTGTCGCCCGCGAAATAGGCCTGCAACTCCATGACGTCACGCGGGAACTGGTCCGCGCCGCCCGCGAGATTGCGGCGGATCGCCTGCGCGACGCGCTGGTCTGACCCCGGCGCGCGACCCAGCCCCAGATCGACCCGGCCGGGGAACAAGGCGGCGAGCGTGCCGAACTGTTCGGCGATCAGCAGCGGAGCATGGTTGGGCAGCATGATGCCGCCAGCCCCGATACGCATGGTGGAGGTTGCATGGCCGATATGGGCCAGCACGACCGAGGTGGCGGCCGACGCGATGCCCGCCATGCCATGATGTTCGGCGACCCAGTAGCGATGAAAGCCCAGCTTTTCGGCATGAACGGCAAGATCGGCGGCATTGGCCAGCGCGGTGGAAACATTGTCACCCTGGCGAACGGGGACGAGGTCGAGCATGGAAAAGCGTGTCATGCCTGCCATTTGGGGCAGGAAGGGTTTTATTTCAATACGGAAAAATCAGACGGCGCGACCAAAGCCCTGTACCGGGGCGTCACTGCGACGGCCAAATGTGACCGGTCGGCGCGCGACCAGCGGATTGGCGTCGCGGTCGAGCAGAGCCATCGTCTCGGAAAAGCAGGGGCGCAGCGCAACGACGGTTTCGATCAGTTCGTCCGGGCTTTCACGCGTTTCCACGCAGCGGCGGGCGACCATCTCAATCTCTTCGGCCATGGCGCTCAGCCGATACGCACCAAATTGCGCCGATTCGCCCTTGAGCGTATGAGCGGGCGTCACCAGCGCGGCGGCATTGCGGGCGCGAAAGGCGTCCTCGACCGCGCCGATCGATTTGGCACCATCTTCACGGAAATAGCCAAGGATGCGTAGAAATGCCGTGCCCAGCTCACCGCGGGTCCGTGCAAAATCGCTCCAGTTGACGAGGTCGGCTTCTTGATGGGGCACCAGTGCCACTCCTTGCTCTAGGAGGACAAAAATAGGCGGTGCGCGTAAACAGAGGGTTAAAGCGTGGCGAACAGCAATGGATTGTTTGCTTCAATCTGGCGCAATTCGGGACAACGCAAATCGGTGGGGGGCAAGCGCCGCAAAGGACCAGCCATGCTGCCGGGCCAGCGCTTCCAGTTCGCGCCCGGCAATCGGGTCGTCCGCTTCGATCAGGATCGCACGCGCATCGCGCATGGCCCGTGCCGCACGCAGGGCGGGCCAGGGACATTTCATGCCGCGCGCATGGACGATGACCGGTTCGGCCATCGCGCCTATTTGCCGAAGGGGTTTTTGGCGCTGCGCAGCGTCAACCGCACCGGCACCGCGCCAAAGCCCAGTTCCTTGCGGATACCGTTGACCAGATAGCGGCGATAGCTTTCTGGCAGGTCATCGAGTCGGGTGCCGAACAGGATGAAGCCGGGCGGCCGGGTCTTGGCCTGGGTGATGTAGCGCAGCTTGATCCGTTTGCCGCCGGGCGCTGGCGGCGGATTGGCCTCCAGCGCGCTTTCAAACCAGCGATTGAGCACGCCGGTCGACACACGCTTGGACCATGTGGTGCGGGTCTCGAACGCGACGCGGATCAGGTCGTCCAGTCCCTTGCCGGTCGCGGCCGACACGGTCATGATCGGTACGCCGCGCACCTGCGCAAGGCCATCGAACAAGGCCTGCTTGATCCCCTGATAAAGGGCCGATCCATGTTCGACCGTGTCCCATTTGTTGAGCGCGACGACGAGCGCGCGCCCTTCCTCCAGCACCTTGTCGGCGATGCGCAGATCCTGCGCCTCCAGCCCGCGGGTTGAATCGAGCAGCAGCACGACGACTTCGGCGAAGTTCACAGCGTTCAGGCCATCGGTGACGGCCAGTTTCTCCAGCTTGTCCTGCACCTTGGCATGTTTGCGCATGCCGGCGGTGTCGATCAGGCGGACGGGGCGTTCCTGCCCTTCATCGCTGATCCACATCCAGTCGACGGCGATGCTGTCGCGGGTGATGCCCGCTTCCGGGCCGGTCAGCAGGCGGTTTTCCCCCAGCAGCCGGTTGATCAGCGTGGATTTGCCCGCATTGGGGCGGCCAACGATGGCGAGCTTGAGCGGCGCGCTCTCGTCATCCTCGTAAAATTCCTTTTCGTGCGGCTCGTCATCTTCCTTTTCCAGATGCGGCAGCAGCGCCTGGAACAGGTCGGCCATGCCCTGACCATGTTCGGCGGAAAAGGGGATCGGCTCGCCCAGCCCCAGGCTGAAGGATTCCATCACGCCATCGTCGGCGGCCTTGCCCTCCGCCTTGTTGGCGACCAGCACGACCGGGGCGTCATTGGCGCGCAGCCAGCGGGCGATTTCCTCGTCCAGCGGGGTGATGCCCGCCCGTGCGTCGATCATGAACAGGGCCAGGTCGCAATTTTCGACCGCCGCCTCGGTCTGCATCCGCATCCGGCCGGGCAGGCTGTTGGCGTCCTCATCCTCATAGCCTGCGGTATCGACGATGATGAAGTCCAGGCCAAGCAGATGCGCCTCGCCCTCCCGCCGGTCGCGGGTGACGCCGGGCTGATCGTCGACCAGCGCCAGCTTCTTGCCGACCAGGCGGTTGAAGAGGGTGGACTTGCCCACATTGGGCCGTCCGACAATGGCTACTGTGGGCAGCATGGAGGCCCGTTTCCTTCCGAAAAACTCAAAATCGATAAACGCCGTGCTCCCGCGAAGGCGGG
>NZ_CAVK010000178.1 GCF_000382885.1 Sphingobium indicum BiD32 | reverse complement strand
GCCAGCCTCCAGGCCGGGCACGTCTCTCAGGGCCCGCTTCGCACATTCCGCGAAGCGGGCCCTTTTTTCATGTTTTCTGCATTATGCCCACCGCCGCGCCTCACATGGGGACAGCGAAGCCCTCGACCGGGGTAAAGTTGCCGCACCGCGTATAGCCGCCCAAGGCCGTGATCATGCCCATGGCGATCCGATAGACCGGCTCGATCAGCGCATCGTTCGTGAGAAAACCGTCGAAATAGGTCGCCTGGGCGGCGATCTTGATGTCCATGAAATGGTTCAACACCTTTTGGTCGTTGCTCGGATAGTTTTTCGGGTTGTTGCGCCAATTGATATAGAAGGCGACGGCCATCGCGCCGTAGCGAAACGCCAGGGTGTTGATGAACTCGGCCCGGGTCCTGGTCAGGCCCGAGATCCGATGGCCGGCCAATTGCCGCTTGCCCCATTCTTCCGCGAGCACGAACGTCTTGCCCTGCAGCCCGGCCGACAGCTTCTCATCTCTGTCGAGAAGCCCCTTCATCTCGGCCAGTTCGGCAGGGTCGAAGACCGTGTCCCAGTGCGCGAAGCGCTTCATCAGCTTGTGCGCTTCCTCCTGCAGGCCATCGACCTGATCGCGTGCATTCTGCCCGTGCGTTTCGAACTGCGCCGAGACCTCCTCGCTCCCCGGGCCGGTGATGAAGGTCGCGCAATAGGTCGGGAAATAGGCAGTCTGCCGCTCATCGATCAGCCGGGTCATGATCCGCTTGGGCTGGCCGCGCATGCGCAGCAATGAAAGCGTATCGCGCAGAATCACGATCCGGCGCCCATATTCGCAGGCCTGTCTGAGTACCTTGCGCGTCACCTTCTCGGCGTCGCCCTTGTGCCATTCCACGAAGACCGTGTGCGGGATCGCAGCCCGATTGTCGGGCGAGGCCTCAAAATAGGCCCTCAGACCTTCCCGATCGACGTAGTTATTGTCCAGCAGAACCAGCATCACACCCCTCCGGTGGGGCCGGCGTCGATCGCGTCGAAGTCCGGTGGATTCATGTAAGCCCGGAAATCGGCCAACTCCTCCGGTGACGGAACGGGCATCGTGGGGAACTGCCTCAAGGTCTCCGCAAGTCCGCGGCGGGTCTCATATTGAATGATCGCACCGCCCACGCTCACCTCATATTCCATGCTGCCGCAGTCGCGATTGATCAGGGCGAGCCCGGGCGCGAACGCGATCGGCTTCTTCTTCTTGTTGCTGCTGGCCTCTTCATGCTTGGCGAGCGCGACGCGGATGCACTCCAGCATCGTGAAGCCGATCTCCGTGCGTGCCAGATCATCGCGCATGCGTTGCACCAGTTCCGGATCGTCCTTAGCATCGCGAAGCTGTCGGGCCCGCAGCTCCCGATCATAGTGCGTATAACCATGCTTCTGCTCGAGATGGCTCGCGCGCATGTCGATCCCGCCATTCTCGGCGAGCCGCACGACCTCGATCGCGCGCTGCCGCCAGGTTCGCAGCAGTTCATAGGCGGCATAGATCCACATCGGGGAGAGCGCCGCGAGCAGCGCACGCTGGCCGCTTGGCCGGGCATCCGCCATCATCTCGCCCAGCACGGCCTGCTCCATGCCCATCAGCACATTGTCGACGAGGCAGAGCTGCTGGGCCTGCATCGCCAGAAAGGGGTTTTCCGCAAGGCCGGCCATCCCGCAGAGCCCATCGTAAAGCTCAGTCTGTCCAATCTCCGCTACGGCGCGAAACCGCGGCTCGCCCTCACGCTCATACCAATCGTCCTGTTCCATCGTGCCTCTATAGCCGAGGTGGCGCCCACGTCTCGCGCAATGGCTGCGCGACCGCGAAGACCATCCGCCATGTCGCCCGCCCGTGCCGGGCGCGCCGACTGCCGGCCGCAGCCCAGCTTGCGCAACCCGTGCCACTCGGGGCCGCTCCGTCCAGTAGCCCGGTAGCCGCCTGTCGCCTTGTCCAGTGACGACGCGAACCTGCCCGCACGGTCCGTGCCGACCGGATCGCCCGTCGTGGTTCGACCGATCATACCCGGTCACAGGCTATGCCTCGCCGCATTGGACGCCGGGCCACCCGCTTGCCTGGATGAACGCTACGCCCGTGCGGGCCCTCCGCAACCCGTCATTTCCCGACCGTGTTGAGGCCTGACGGCCTCTGCCCGCACCACTCGAAAAATGGGGGTTTCCCCGCGCTTCGCGCGGGTGCGGCGGCCCCTCAATCACGGGCTTTCGCGATTGTTCATCCCAGCGGGATCGACCCGCTGGCGAAAGCGCCAAAGGTACAACGCCATGAACAAGGTTTTTCTCTCGGGCCGCATCACTTCGGACATCAGCCGCTTCGGCACCGACAGCAAGGGCGGCGTCAGCTTCAGCCTCGTCACCTCCAAGCCGGTGATCAAGGACGGCCAGGTCCAGAAGGATGAGAACGGCTACACCGAGACCTACGACGAGTTCCACCAGATCAAGGCCTTCAATGGCCTCGGCAAGTCGGTCGCCAATCACAAGAAGAAGGGCGACAAGCTCATGATCGTCGGCGAGCTCCGCTACAGCCGCAACGAGCGCGACGGGCGCACCTACTACAACACCGACATCGTCGCCGAGGACATCGAGTTCCTCTGACCCCCTCCGGGCGGCCTTCGGGCCGCCCTTCTCATTTTGCGGAGTAGCCACATGTTCCATCTCGCCAGCTTCGATGAGATCGCCGGGGTCGCCCACGGGATCGAAGTCACCAACCCTTGGCTCGTCGCCCGCATCCGCAGGGCCGCCGAAAACCTCAACGCCTACGAAATCGCCGCCCGCCTTGGCCAGGCGATCACCGAGGCCGCCGATGCCGCACACGCCCGGGCCTTTGAGGAGGCCGAGTTCGGTGAGGCCAGTGCCGACGCCATTGTCGACTGCGAATATTATGACGAACTCGCCGCAACCTGGTCGCTGGTCGCCGCCGAGCACCAGCTGATCACTCCCGAAACCATCCTGGCGCACGACGGGTCGGTCCACTGACCCGTCGCATCGTTACACCTTTCTCAAAGGATACAGCCATGAATATATGTCCCACGCAGAACCCGCGCCCGCAGCACGGCTACGGCATCATCATCCACCATCGCCTGGCCTGGTGGCTGGTCGAATTTCCCGAACTCGATGCGGTGCCACTGCGCGCGTGCAAGCTGTCGGGCCGGCTCACGCCGGCCCGACAGCTTGCACG
>NZ_CAVK010000179.1 GCF_000382885.1 Sphingobium indicum BiD32 | reverse complement strand
TCGCTCGAAACGAACGGGTCTAAGTAAGTTGGCGCGATCCGCTTACTGCCGCAGCCGCTCGATCGCCTGCGCCAGAGCCACATAGAGCTTGCCCATGTCGGACGAAAGGATGGCGACGCCGAGCGCGTTGCCGTCACGCGCCGACAGGATGATCCGAAGCATCCCTTCAAAATCATGGATATAGCGGTTCACATGATCGCGGAATTCCGGGTCATTGTCGTAATGAAGCGCGATCTCGCGCGATTCCCCCGCATCCAGCAGTTTGACCGCGCGACGGGTAAACACGCCACGATCACCCTTCAGATAGGCCGACCAGCTTGAATCGGTGACGTCGTTGGACAGGATCTTGGCGACGTCGATTGCGGTGCTGTTGAGCGATTCGATCAACAGTGCGGAGCGGCGGGCGAAATGGTCGCGGTCACGATTTTCCGATGCACGCTCGGCTTCCTCAATCCGCTGTTCGACGCTGGCGCTGGTGTCGGCGATGGTCAGCAATTGGCGGGTCAGACGTTCGGAGGCTTGATGCGCGGCCTTGACCGCGTCCTCTGCGACGCGCGCGACCTGTTCGATCTGCGCCGTCACCTTGTCCCCGATGGCGGTCTGCATCGCTTGCTCACTGGCGTCGGCCAGCGCCTGCGCGGCTTCGGGAATGGCGCGGCCCAGCGCCTGCCGCGCGCGCTCGGCGGCCTGATCGGCCGTATCCTTGACGCGCAGCAGCGCGGTGACGAGCAGCGGCCCGGCACCTTCCGTAATCCGGGTCGCATCCTGATGCGCGCCATCCAGCGCCACGCGCAGTCGTTCGACCAGATTGCGATTGGCCTCCAGCCCGCCCTGCGTGCTTTCCAGCCATTCGGTAAGGCGACTGCCCTGACCGCGTAGCATCGATTCAGCCTCTTCCGCCCGGCCGACCAGCGCCTGTGAGATGGCTTCCAGCCGCTCCATTTCCGGTGTCGTGGTGCCCAGCAGGGTACGGCTCTGCTCCAGCCGGGCGTCGAAACGCTCCAGCGCGGCGGGATAGGTTTCGTCCAATTCGCGCACGCTCGAATCGAGCGCGACGAGCAGGGTTTCGGCGCAGCCGATCAGCTTTTCGGCGGTCACACCGCCATTGGCCAGTGCGCCGTCGATCCGCTGGGTTTCGGCGGTCAAGCGGGCAAGCGCTTCGGTCAACCGTTCGCTGCGGGCTAGGGCGACTTCCTCCAGCGTTGCGAAGCGGACCTGGGTGGTGGTGATCGTTTCATCCAAGCCAGCTTGAATACCCGCCATCAGGCTGTGCTGCCCGGCCATGACATCGTTAATCTGGTGCAGACGGCTTTCGACGTCGCCGATCGTGTTCGCCAGACCCGTGACCGTCTCGCTACCAATGGCGTCGAGGCTGTCGCGCGAACGGGTGACCAGCGATTCGAGCGCCGCCGATTGCGACGACAAATTGCCGTCCGTCAGCGCCAACGCTTCCTGCGCGCGGGCCAGCGCGGCGTCGAGCCGTTCGCGCAGATCGGTTTCGATCGCGTCCATGTCCCGCTGCAACGTGGTCAGGGTCGTCTCGCTCACGTCACCGATGCCCGCCTGTGCTGCGGCGACGAGGGCTTCGAGATGTTCGGCGCGACGCGACAGGCCTTCGTCCGTCGTCGCCATGGTAGCGCGCACGCTGCGCAGGGCATTGTCGAGCCGCGCGGTCAGGTCCGCCTGTGCCGTGTCGAGATCATGGATCAACGCCGTGCGCATATTTTCGCTAGTGCTGGCGATGCCGGTTCCCGCCGTGGCAACGAGTGCTGCGAGTGCGTCTGCTTGTGTTTCGATATCCTGGCGGGTGCGGTCCATGGCCTGCCGTGCGCTCTGGGCGGTGGCATCGATCCGTCCGGCGGCAATCTCCGCCATGCCGGTCACTTCTTCATTGGCAGCGCGGGTCGATTCCTGGAGCTGGGTGAGTTGGCTCGACAGGCTCTTGGTCGCGGACAGGGTGCGGGCGCGGGCGTCGTCCGACAGTTCGGCCAGCGCATGAAGCCGCGCTTCCAATGTGTCGATCCGTTCGGCAAGCGCATGACCATTGTCCATGATCTGCGCCGCCATGCGACCGGTGCGGTCCTCCAGTTCGGGAATCGTCGCGATCAACGAGTCCATCTTCGCCAGGAGCGCGGTGCTGGCCCGTTCGGCCGACTCGGCGCGGTCGGCGGTTGCCTGCGACCGGCTGGCGATCAGTTCGGCGGACGCTTCCATATTGCTGCTGGCGGCGGCGCCATAGCTGTCGAGCAATTCAGCCTGGTCCTGCATCGACTGGCGGGCGGCTTCCAATTGGGTGGCGATCCGACCAAGGCGCAGTTCAAGCAGATCGGCCTCCGTCCGCAAAGCGCGGGCGGTGTCGAGATAGCGGCGCGATTCGGTGCGGCTGTTACGCATCAGCAGCAGGTAGGCGAGGCCAAGCAGGATAAGCGGCACGACCAGCGTGGCGATGGCGTTGGCCCAGAACAAGGGACCACCGGCCAGCTCACCCGACGCGACCATTGCCCAGCCGGCAAAGCCGACCCAGCCGACCGCTAGCATGGTCAATCCGACGCGCACGCGCCTGACCCAGGCATCGCCCGCGCCATCATCCGAATCATCTTCGTCGCTGTGAAGAACCGCCTGTTTCAAAAACAATATGTCATCCGCCTGCGACGCATCACCGGTCGCGCTTGGTTCATCGCGCCAAAACTCTACGATTGTGCTGCCCCCTGTCATGGCGCGCATCCTAGCAGCTTTTCCGCCCGCGCAAATGCCCTGTTACCAAAACTTAACGCAAGCCAGATAGCGTCTGTCTCTATGTCCTATGATCCCGGCGCTCTCCATGCAGCTTTATCCGCAGCCGTCGGCGACGACAGCGCCCTGATCGCGGACCTGCGCGTCGCCTTCATGGAAAGCGCGGCGCGGCAGATCGATTTGCTGGGTCGGGCGCGGTGCGACGCCAATTGGGAATTGGCGGCGTGGCGGTTGAAGGGACTGGCGGCGAGTTTCGGGCTGACCGCGCTGATGGCGCTGGCGGATGAAGCGGCCGAGGCCGCGCCGGGCGATCCGCGCGTGCTGCGCCGTTTGCACGCGGCGTTGGCGGGGTTGCAACAGGGCTGAATCGCGGCATGGGCACGGCTGTGCTTGCGCGAAGCCGTATCCCTTGCGACAAGGCCCGCTGCACAACAATCGGGTCGATACCATAACGATATGAGTTTCGCGGCTATTCTCAGCGCCAGCCGGGCTTCGGGCGATTCGTCCGGGGGGCAGTCGTCCGGTGGTCAGCGCGCGAGTCTGCATTTTGCAGGGCAAACGCTGGTGGAATATCAGGCGCGGCAGGCGGCGCAGGCGGGCGCGGATCGTATCATGATCCTGGTGAGCGTCATTACACCCGCTTTGTCGCAGGCCGTCGATCGGCTGAGCGCCGATGGCATCGCAGTCGCACTGGTGCGCGACATGGTGTCGATGGTGCGGGATGCGCCGCGCGACGCCGACGTGCTGTTGGTCGCAGACGGGGCGATCGTGTCGCAGGCGCATTTCGAGGCGATGGGCAGCGCGGAGGGCAATGCCCTGCTGGTCACGGATGACAGCCGCGCCAGCACGCCGTTCGAGCGGATCGACGCCGGACAGCGCTGGGCCGGACTGGCGCGGATCAGCCCGACTTTGTTATTCGGCACGCTCGACATGATCGGCGACTGGGATTTGTCGCTCACGCTGGTGCGGGCGGCGGTACAAAAGGGCGCTCGCCGCGTCACCGTATCGCAGGACGACCTGCTCGAAGGGCGGGTCGCCCTGATCGAAACCCAGCAGCAGGCCGATCTGGTGGCGCAGGCGGTGACGGCGGCAGGCGCTTCGTCTGCGCGCGCGCGCGGCGGCGTTGAACATTATCTCCTCTCGCCCCTCGCACGGATGATCAGTCCGGCGCTGATGCGGATGCAGGTGCCCGCGATGCAGGTGCGGATCGCCGCCATCGCGCTGGGGGCCATTGCGCTGGTGCCGGTCGAGTTGCTCTGGACGCTGACCGGATTTGCGTTGCTGCTGGTGGCGCTTTTGCTGGCGGAAATTGCCGATCGGCTCGACGAACTGGCGCTGCGGCCCCCGCCCATGGGCGTGCTCGCCTTTGTGACGCCGTTGCTGGCGCTGATCGGGATCGTTCTGGCGGGCAGCAGCACATTGGCCGCCGATCTGGCGCTGTTGCTGGGGATCATGCTGGTGGCGGACCGCTGGCGACGGACGGGCAATGCGCGGCCATGGATGATCGTCACGCCCGGAACGGTGCTGCTGTTGCTGATCGTCGCCGGGCTGGTCGGGATGCTGGCGCAGGGCATAAGGGTGGCGATGCTGGCTTTGATCGCTTCGGCCGGGGCGATCATATTGCGCCCGCGTGACTGAGCATATTTCGCCGCCAGGGTTTAGTGCATTTTAAGGACGTCGGGCTATGCTCCCGGTATGAACGCCTATTCGTCCCTTACCGGTGCGGCCATGGCGGACAGCTGGCCGATGGCGCAAGTCATGGCGGGCATGTCCGCCGTGCCGGTTGGCCATGCCATCGATCTGGCCTTCTTCTTCCCGGTCGAGGAGCGGGCGCGCCATGATGCGTTGATCGCGGAAACGCGGCGGCATCTGGGCGGATGCCTGAACGGAATCGAGATGGCGCTGCGGCTGTCGCTCGACCATGCGCCCGACGTCGCCCACATCCTGTCCCGCTCACCCGACCCGCTGTGCTGGCGGACCGTGCGGGCGCAGCCGACGCTGATCGGACCGGCGCTGCTGGCGCATATGCAGATGCGTGCGGGGGTCAGCCTGATGCTGCGGCAATTTGGTCAGCCCGACATTGAGCGGCTGGACGATGGCGATGGCGGCATGTTGGCGCTGGGCGATGATCCGCTGATCGGCGATGCGCTGTCCGCGCTGGCGCTGGCGGAGGGCCGCTGGATCGCCGTGGGAGGGGAGGATCGGCCGATGCGACCGGACCTGCCCGCCGAATATTTTGCCGAACTGGTGTGGAGCGCGGCGGCCTGTCTGGCCGCCATGGTTCAGCGGAGCGCGCCTGATCTGGGCGACGCCTTGCTGGCAGGGTTCGAGCGGTCGGGCTGGGCGTTGATGGCCGACCATGATGAAAGCGTCAGTCCGATTGCGGAGGCCGAACGGCTGGTGCGGCGCATGGGCGACATCGCCGATGCACCTGACCTGATGGGTGTCGCGCTGGCGCAGCGGCGCTTCCTGCTGTTTGCAGCGCTGGCGGCGCGGCGGTTGCGCATGGCGACGGTGCAGGTGACCGACATATTGGTGATGGGACCGCTGGGGCAGGTGGCGATGCTGTGCCGCGCGCTGGGCGGATCGGACGCCGATTATCGTCATTTGCTGCTGGCGTTGCGACCGGTGCGGCCGTCGCTGTCCGACGCTGCGATCGTGGCGGAGGCGGAGCGCTATCAGGGGCTGACAGAGATGCAGGCCGATTCGGCCGTCAGCGCGTTGCGCACGCCGCCCGCTTTCCGTTCCAGGCTCGACCATCTGCGCCGGGTGACGGGCGCGTGAACATGCCATCGCATCCTGCGATCATCCGGGCATCCATTTCCGCCGATGGCCTGTTGCTGAGCGCTGACCTGCGCCTGCTGACGCTTCAGCGTGAGGCGGGAGGTGACCTTGGCGCGCCGGTTGCCGTGCCGCAACTGGCCGCGATCGCGCGGCTTTCGGCGCGGCTGGGCATTACCGTGTCGCGACCGATCATCGCGGCGACCGAGCGTGGTGACATCGACATGTGGGTGCGGGCGCGGCCGGATAGCGATGGCGTCACCCTCTCGATCATCGACTGGCATGAGCGGCCGGCAGTCGCGCTGCCAGCGGACACAGCGCGGCGTGAGGCGGACATTGCTGCGCTGGCCGATGGCTGGAGCTGGCAGATCGACATGCAGTTGCGGTTCCAGATGGTGCTGGCGGGGAGCGACGCCCATGGAGCGCTGCCCCCCGATCCGCCGGTGCCTGGCAGCCGCTTTTCCGGCTATTTCCAGCTTCAGCCAGATGAGGAGGGCGACATGGCGATGCTGCGTGCCTTTGCCCAGCGGCGTGCCTTTCGCGCGCAGACGGCAACGCTCGTCAGCGATCCTGCACGGTCGTTTCAGCTGTCCGGCTTTCCCATGTTCGATCTGGCGGGGCAACTGACCGGCTATCGCGGCACAGCCTTTCCGCTGGAGCAGGCGGTGGTCGTCCCGATGGCGCAGGACGCAGCGGTTGCCTTCTATCCGGGTGAATTTGGCAAGCGGCTCGACCGCTCGCTGCGCCAGCCTTTGGGACGGATCATCGCCAACGCTGATACGATCAGCGCGCAGCTGGAAGGTCCATTGCGCCCTGATTATGCCGATTATGCCACCGACATCGCGGCGGCCGGGCGGCATCTGATGGCGCTGGTCGATGATCTGGCCGATTTGCAGGCGATCGACCGGCCCGATTTCAGCGTGATCGCAGAAGATGTCGATCTGGCAGATATTGGCCGTCGCGCCGCCGGATTGTTGGCGGTCAAAGCGCTTGACCGACAAATTCGCATGATTGCGCCGGACACGGACGCCAGCACGCCCGCGATCGGCGAGTTTCGCCGGGTGTTGCAAATATTGGTCAACCTGATCGGTAATGCGGTGCGCTATTCGCCCGAAGGCAGCGAGGTGCGGATTGTGACCGGGGGCGATCATGGGCAGGCCCGGATCATGGTGATCGATCAGGGGCAGGGCGTCGCGGTCGCGGATCGAGAGCGTATTTTCGAGAAGTTCGAGCGGCTGGGCCGCGACGATGCCGGGGGCAGCGGCCTTGGCCTCTATATTTCCCGCCGCCTGGCGCGTGCCATGGGCGGAGACATTCGCATTGGCGGTGCGCCGGGTGAAGGTGCAAGCTTCATCCTGACATTGCCGACGGGCGAATGATCCCACGAAAAACGGCGCCCCCGATGGGAGCGCCGTTCTGCATTTTCCTTATGGTCGGGCGGGTTTAGCGCTTGTCGACCGCAACATAGTCGCGCTGCACCGGGCCGGTATAGAGCTGGCGCGGGCGACCGATCTTCTGCGCTGGGTCCGAAATCATTTCGTTCCACTGCGCGACCCAGCCGACGGTGCGGGCGAGGGCGAAGAGGACGGTGAACATTTCGGTCGGGAAGCCGATCGCCGACAGGATCACGCCCGAATAGAAGTCGACGTTGGGGAACAGCTTCTTTTCGATGAAATAAGGATCGCTGAGCGCAATCTTTTCCAGTTCACGGGCGACGTCGAATACGGGGTCGGTGACGCCCATCGTCTTGAGCACGTCCTCGGCCGTCTTTTGCATGACGGTCGCGCGGGGATCGTAATTCTTATAGACGCGATGGCCAAAGCCCATCAGGCGGAACGGATCGTCCTTGTTCTTGGCGCGGGCGATATATTCAGGGATACGATCGACGGTGCCGATTTCGCGCAGCATGTTGAGCGCGGCTTCGTTCGCGCCGCCATGCGCGGGACCCCACAGGCAGGCAATGCCAGCCGCGATGCACGCGAAGGGATTGGCACCCGAAGACCCTGCCAGACGCACGGTCGATGTCGATGCATTCTGCTCATGATCGGCATGGAGGATGAAAATCTTGTCCATGGCGTCCACGATCACCGGATCGGGGATGTATTCCTCCGCCGGGACCGAGAAGGTCATGCGCAGGAAATTGGCGGTGTAGGACAGGTCGTTGCGCGGATAGACGAAGGGCTGGCCCACCGAATATTTATACGCCATCGCCGCGATCGTCGGCATTTTGGCGATCAGGCGGTGGCTGGCAATCCTGCGCTGCACCGGATCGTTGATGTCGGTCGAATCATGATAAAAGGCCGACAGCGCGCCGACGACGCCGCACATGATCGCCATGGGATGCGCATCGCGACGGAACCCGCGATAGAAGGTCGTGAGTTGTTCGTTGACCATCGTGTGGCGCGTAATCGTGCGGGTGAATTCGTCCAGCTCCTGCTTGGACGGCAATTCGCCGTTCAGCAGCAGATAGCTGACTTCCATGAAGCTCGATTCTTCTGCCAGCTGGCCAATCGGATAGCCGCGATGCAGCAATACGCCTTCGTCACCGTCGATATAGGTCAGGCCGGATTCGCAGCTCGCCGTCGATGTGAAGCCCGGATCATAGGTGAACATGCCGGTGTTGGCGTAAAGCTTGCGCACATCGATGACCTGCGGACCAACCGAACCGTCCATGACGGCATAGTCTTTGGTCTCTCCCCCGACGGTCAAAGTGGCTTTGTTATCCGACATATTGTTCTCCTACTATGCCATCAGCTGGCCGATGCGTGCCCCACATCGGTCAGCCGTTCCAAGCTTCCCTCTTTCCCCAGAAGGAAGAGGACATCAAAAATACCCGGCGAGACGGTGCGCCCGGTGAGTGCCGCTCTAAGCGGCTGCGCCACCTTGCCCAGCCCCAGGCCAGCATCCTCTGCCACGCTGCGAATTGCGTCCTCGATCGCTTCGACTGTCCATGTTTGAACTGGTCGCAGAGCGTCGGCTGTCTTTGCCAGCAGCGCGCGCGCCGAGTCGTCTAGCAGAGCCAATGCCTTTTCGTCAAAATCCAGCGGGCAATTTTTGAACAGAAATTCGGCGCCTTCGGCAATTTCATTAAGCGTTTTGGCGCGCGGCTTGAGCGATGGCATGGCGGCCGTCAGCAAAGCGAGACCAGTTTCGGGCAGGGCGCGGTCCAGACGCGCAGCGACCCGCGGCGCGACCAGCGCGGCGAGGCGGGCGTCGTCCGCTTCACGCAGATAATGACCGTTGAGATTTTCCAGCTTCTTGATGTCGAAACGCGACGGCGATCGGCCGACGCCGTCAATGTCGAACAGTTCGATGGCGCGGGCGATGGGAATAATCTCCTCGTCGCCATGCCCCCAGCCCAGCCGCAGTAGATAGTTCAGCACCGCTTCGGGCAGCACCCCCATATCGTCGCGATAGGCATCGACGCCAAGCGCACCATGGCGCTTGGATAATTTTGCACCATCCGATCCGTGGATCAGCGGGATATGGGCATAGACCGGCTCTTCCCATCCCATCGCTCTGATGATGCACAGCTGGCGGAAGGCGTTGTTCAGATGATCGTCGCCGCGAATGACATGGGTGACGCCCATATCATTATCATCGACAACGACCGCCAGCATATAGGTGGGCGTACCGTCCGACCGCAGCAGAATCATGTCGTCCAGTTCGGCATTCTGCACGACGACGCGGCCCTGCACTGCATCCTCGATCACCGTTTCGCCTGTGCGCGGCGCTTTCAGGCGGATGACATAGGGCGCGCCTTCGGGCGCTTCTTCGGGCGAACGGTCACGCCAGCGGCCGTCATAGCGCATCGGCTGCCTGGCGGCGCGCTGCTGTTCGCGCAGTTCCGCCAGTTCTTCCGGCGTGGCATAGCATTTATAGGCATGGCCACCCGCCAGCATCGCGTTGGCGACCTCGGCATGGCGCGGGGTGCGGGCGAACTGGAATATGGCGGGTTCATCGCCGCCCAGACCCAGCCACTCCAGCCCGTCGAAAATGGCGGCGACGGCGTCTTGGGTCGAACGGGCGCGGTCGGTATCCTCGATCCGCAACAGGAATTTGCCACCATGGTGACGGGCGAACAGCCAGTTGAACAATGCCGTGCGTGCGCCGCCAATATGCAGGAACCCGGTCGGCGAAGGCGCGAAACGGGTCACTACCGGCTTGTTCATTCCCGTTGCACTTGCCTTCATATTCGCTGACATTCGTCCTGCCTGTTCCATGAATGCGTCGCCCCCTAGCATGGCTTTTGAGCCACGACAAACCTCCCTTTGGCGGGGGGCTGCGGCGTGGGCGCGGGGGGCGCTTGCCAGGGTAGAAAGCTGGCTGGAGACCGAACGCGAACAGGCGCCGTTATGGGCGCCGATCGGGCTTGGCATCGGCATTGTCGCGTGGTTCCTGTTGCCCGACCGGATGGGCTGGATGGCCTTTTGCTGTGGCGCGCTGGCGATCGCGTGCTTGGGGATGTTGTTGCCCGACGGCGCGCGGTTGCGGCGGATGATCGTGGCGGGCGGGATGCTGGCCTGTATCGGCTGCGCGCTGATCGGGGGAAAGGCGGTGCTGCTGGGGCAGCCGCCGCTGGCCCGCGCGGTCTTTACCGTGGTGACGGGAGAGGTGACGGCGCTTCGGCCTGTTCCGGCGCAAAAGATGGTGCGGGCGATGCTGCGCCCGTTGGATGCGCCGGGCCTGCCGGCGATGATCCGCGTCAACATAGCCGAGGCGGATGTTCCGGCGGGGCTGGGCGAGGGGGCGGTGATCCGCTTTCGCGCACGATTAATGCCGCCCGCGCCCCCCAGCGTGCCGGGTGGCTATGATTTTGCCGCGCGCGCCTATTTTCAAGGGATTGGTGCTACCGGCAAGGCACTGAAACCCATCGAGATTTTACGTCCATCGACCGCGCCGCCGCCGCTGCGGGCGCGATTGTTCGCGCATATCCGGCAACAGGTTGACGGCCCGGCGCAGGGCATTGCGGTGGCACTCGCGACCGGCGATCAGGGCGCGATTGCGGAGGCGGACGCGGAGGCGATGCGGCGCAGTGGCCTTGCGCATCTGCTTTCGATCAGCGGGCTGCATGTGACGGCGCTGATCGGGGCAGTGATTTTCCTGCTGATGCGGGTGATGGCGCTTAGCCAACGGGCGGCGCTGGACTGGCCGCTGATGCTGATCGCGGCGGCGGGCGGCGCGCTGGCGGGGATCGGTTACACGCTGCTGACCGGGGCGGAGGTGCCGACGCTGCGCTCCTGTATCGCCGCGTTGCTGGTGCTGGGCGGGCTGGCGCTGGGGCGCGATGCGATCACGTTGCGGCTGGTGGCGACAGGGGCGCTGATCGTGCTGGCTTTCTGGCCCGAAGCGGTGACGGGGCCGAGTTTCCAGATGAGCTTTGCCGCTGTTACCGCGCTGATAGCCCTGGCCGAGCATCCGCGCTTTCGCGCCTTTGCCGCGGCGCGGGACGAGGATCGGGTGCGCAAGGCGGGGCGTGTGCTGGCAGCGATGCTGATGACCGGCATTGCGGTCGAACTGGTGTTGATGCCGATTGCCCTCTTCCATTTTCACAAGGCCGGGATGCTGGGCGCATTTGCCAATCTTATCGCCATTCCGCTGACCACCTTCGTCGTGATGCCGCTGGAGGCGTTGGCGTTGCTGTTCGATCTGGGCGGGCTGGGCGCGCCCTTCTGGTGGATGGCGGCGCAGGCGCTCAACCTGTTGCTGCTGATCGCCCATGGCGTGGCGGCCAGCCCGATGGCGACGATGCTGACGCCTGCGGTACCATCCTGGCTGTTCGCGCTGATGATCGGGGGGCTGCTCTGGTGTCTGTTGTGGCGCAGCGGGTGGCGCTGGCTGGGGCTTGGACCGATGGCGATGGGCGTGGTTGGCGTGCTGCTGCTCTCACCGCCCGACATTTTGGTGACCGGCGATGGCCGTCATGTCGCGGTGCGGACGGCAGGCGGCGGGATGGCACTGCTGCGCGCGGGGGCGGGCGATTATGTGCGCGATACGCTGGCCGAGAGTGCGGGCTATGATGGTCCGCTGGAGGCGCTGGCCGACCTGCCCCAGGCGCGCTGTTCGGCGGATTTATGTGCGGTGGGGATGCAAGTGGGCGGGCGACGCTGGCATCTGCTCGTCACCCGCAGCGACATGCTGGTCGATCGAGCATCGTTCAGCAAGGAATGTGCCGCCGCCGACATCGTCATTGCTGATCGCGGGCTGCCCTATTGGTGTCGTCCACGCTGGTTGAAGATCGACCGGCGGCTCCTGGCGCGAACCGGGGGCATTGCCATCGACCTGGACGATGCGCGCGTCACTACGGTGAGGATGGCGGGCGACGCCCATCCCTGGATCGTCGCGCCGCGCTCCCACCTTCGCCGTCCTCAGTTATAGCGGCGCAGCAGCCCTGCCAGCTTGCCCTGAATCCGTACCTGTCGCGGATCATAGAGTTGGGGTTCATAGGCGCTGTTGGCCGGGTCGAGCCGGACGCGCGGGCCTTCGCGGCGGAAATATTTGAGCGTGGCTTCCGCATCGTCGATGAGAGCAACGACGATCTGGCCTTCGCGGGCGACATCGGTGCGCTGGATCAGCGCAAAATCGCCGTCGAGGATGCCCGCCTCCATCATCGAATCGCCGGACACTTCCAACGCATAATGGTCGCCAGCCCCCAGCAGCGCGGCGGGGACGGACAGCATATTCTGCCCCTCCATCGCTTCGATCGGAACACCCGCGGCGATGCGGCCGTGCAGCGGGATTTCGATCACATCATTGGCGGCAACCGGCAGGCTGGGGGCCAGCTGCGGCTTGGCCGGAGCCACCGGCGCAGGCGCGCGATGCATGGCGTCTGGCAGCTTCAGCACTTCAAGCGCGCGGGCGCGATTGGGCAGGCGGCGGATGAAGCCGCGTTCCTCCAGCGCATTGATCAGCCGGTGGATGCCAGACTTGGATCGCAGGTCGAGTGCATCCTTCATCTCCTCGAAAGAAGGCGATACACCGCCTTCTTCCAGCCGGGTCTGGATGAAACTCAGCAATTCCTGCTGCTTGAGGGTCAACATGCCTGCGGTCCTCCATGGAACGTATAAGGAACACATAGGAAACGGAAGGAGGCAAGTCAAGCGGCTCGCAACCGGTCGCATTTTTAGGGAACGCGCTGCCCCGACGTCTGTTCTTCTTTCATCCCTGGCATAAGGGAGCAGATAAGGAGAAAGCCATGCTGGACCCCAATCCACATCCCGCAGTATCGCGCAAATTGCGACCGGATGTCGACCGTGATCCCCATCATGCCCCCTATCAGCGGGAGAAGAAGGAGGATCAGATGGGTGATGAGGATCATCTGGAGATACCGCCGGGTGAACGGCAATATCATTAGCTGTTTAACGTGCCAGCGGCAGGATGGTGACGGTATCGCCAGCGGCTGCGGCGGCGGAAACGGCCGGGCGCAGGATCAGGCAGTCTGCCATCGCCATGGCAGCCGTGGCGGCGCTGTCCTGTGACGTGACGGAAACGATCCCGGCTTCCCCGCGATAGGCACGCAGATAGTCATCACGATCACCGGTTGCGGGTAATGGCGCTGCAAGGCGCGCCTGTGTGGTGTGCGGTAGTGGCGCGCTGGCACCGGCGCGATGACGCACCAGCGGCAGCAGGAACAGGGTCGCGGTGACGAACGCTGATACCGGATTGCCGGGCAGGCCGAGAAATACAGCCTTGTCCAATGTTCCGGCCATCAACGGCTTGCCCGGCCGCATTCTGATCTTCCAGAAATCGAGCGCGCCCCCCGCCTGCGCGAAAGCCGGGCGGACCATGTCATGATCGCCGACCGATGCACCGCCGGTAGAGACGATAATGTCCGCCGATGCCGCCTGTTTCAACGCGGCGGTCATGGCGTCGAGATCATCAGGGACGATGCCGAGGTCAATGACATCGCACGGCAAGGCGCTGAGCATTGCCGCCAGCATCGCTGCGTTTGACGATGGCAGGCTGCCCGCCGGGGTCGGCGCGCCGGGGGGGACGAGTTCGTTGCCGGTCGAGATGAGCGCGACCTTCGGGCGTTGCCCTACCGGCAGCCTGCCATGCCCGCCCAGCACCGCAAGCGCGATGCGGGCGGGGGTGAGGGCGTTTCCGGCGGTCAGCAAGACATCGTCTGTTGCGAAATCCGATGCGGATGGGCGGACGTGCCGTCCCGTCGGCAACGGGTCGTCGCTGGCCAATAATTGATCGCCATCGCGGGTGACATTTTCCTGAATCAGGATCGTGTCCGCGCCAGCAGGCAGCGGCGCGCCGGTGAAGATGCGGCAGGCCTCTCCGGGTGCCAGCGGGGCCGGGATAGCACCGCCCGCCGCGCTTTCGCCAGCGATGCGCCATGGTCCGGGCCATTCGGCGGCGCGCACGGCATAGCCGTCCATCGCCGACAGATCGGCCCATGGCTGGTTGCGCAGCGCCAGCACGTCGCGGGCCAGCCAGCGACCAGCGCAGGCAGCGATCGGCGCTTCTTCCGCTTGCAGCGGTTGCGCCAAAGCAAACAGCCGCGCCTGCGCTTCGGCAACCGGCAGCAGGCTCATGCCGCGCGCCAGTCGCCCGACTTGCCGCCGCTCTTGGCGATCAGGCGAACATTGCCGATGATCATGCCCTTATCGAGTGCCTTTGCCATGTCATAGACAGTAAGCAGCGCGACCGACGCCGCCGTCAGCGCCTCCATCTCCACCCCGGTCTGCCCGGCCGTGCGGGCGGTGGCGGTGACGGTGACGCCATCCTCGTCCAGATCGAAATCGATATTGACGGCGCTCAGCGCGATCGGGTGGCAGAGCGGGATCAGATCGGCAGTGCGCTTGGCCGCCATGATGCCTGCGACCCGTGCGACCGCCAGCACGTCGCCCTTCTTGACCAGCCCCTGCGCGATCGCGGCGGCAGCTTCCGCGATCATGTCGATCCGGCCGCTGGCAATCGCTTCGCGCGCTGTCACCGCCTTGGCCGACACATCGACCATGCGCGCGGCACCATCCGCGTCGAGATGGGTGAGGCCGGTCATGCGCCCGTCAGCAGGTTGAGCGTCGCCGCCTCGACATCGGCCTGCCGCATCAGCGTTTCGCCGACCAGGAAGCAACGCACGCCATGATCGGCCATGGCGGTCAGGTCGGCATGGCTGGTCAGGCCGCTTTCGGCGACGAAGGTGCAGCCCGCCGGTGCCTTGCCCACCAGCTCATAGGTGCGGGCGAAATCGACGCTGAAGTCGCGCAAGTCGCGGTTGTTCACGCCGATCAGGCGCGATCGCAGCCTGAGCGCCCGCTCCATTTCAGCCTCGTCATGCACTTCGATCAGCGCATCCATGCCAAGGCCCAGTGCCGCATCCTCAATCTCCGCCATCTGCCCGTCATCCAGCGCGGCGACGATGATCAGGATGGCGTCCGCGCCGAGCGAGCGGCTTTCAAGGATCTGCCAGGGATCGACGATGAAATCCTTGCGCAGCACGGGAATGGCGCAGGCGGAACGGGCGGCCATCAGATAATCGTCATGGCCCTGGAAATAGGGTTCATCCGTCAGCACCGACAGGCAGGCCGCGCCACCGGCGGCATAGGCCTGCGCATGGGCGGGCGGATCGAAGTCGGCGCGGATCAGGCCTTTGGAGGGGCTGGCCTTCTTGATCTCCGCAATCAGGCCGAAGCCGGAGCGCGCTGCGTCATCCAGCGCCTTGCGAAAGCCACGCGGGGGAGTCTGTTCGCTGGCGCGGGCGTGGAGCGACGACAGCGATGTCGCGGCCTTGCGCCGGGCAACATCCTCGCGCTTGAAATCGCAGATTTCGATCAGCTTGTTGGTCATTGATAGGCAATCCAGCAATTGAGCAGGGCGTTGGCCAGGCCACGGTCGATCGTCTCGGCCGCTTCCTCCACGCCTTCACGAAGATCGGCAACCGCATCCGCCACGACAAGGGCGGCGGCGGCGTTCAGCAGCACCGCGTCGCGATAGGCACCCGGTTCGCCTTGCAGCAGTGCGCGCAGGGCGGCGGCATTATGCGCTGCGTCGCCACCCCGGATCGCATCGACCGGATAAGTGGACAGGCCAAGATCAGCGGCGGACAGGCGGCGCATCGCGACGATGCTGTGCCCTGCGACTTCGGCGATGTCGTTGCCGCCTGCGAGCGACAATTCGTCCAGCCCCTCATCACCCGACACGATCATCGCGCGGTCGACGCCCAGTTCAGCGAGCGCCTGAGCGTAGATGGGAACATAGGCGGGACGGGCGATGCCGACAAGCTGGCGGCGCACCCCGGCGGGGTTGGCGAGCGGTCCCATCAGGTTGAAGATGGTGCGCTCGCCAATCGCCTTGCGGATCGGGCCGAGCCGCTTGAGCGCGGGGTGGTAATTTTGCGCGAACAGGAAGCAGATGCCGATTTCGGCCAACGTCGCCTCCGCGCTGGCGGCGGCACGGTCGAGGTTGAGGCCCAGCGCTTCGAGCGTGTCGGCGGCGCCTGCCTTGGACGATGCGGCGCGGTTGCCATGTTTGGCGACGGGGACGCCTGCGGCTGCGACGACCAGCGATACGGCGGTCGAGACGTTGAGCGTATGATGCCCGTCGCCACCGGTGCCGCACACGTCGATCGCACCGGCGGGGGCCGTGACAGGGATCATCCGCGCTCGCATGGCGCGCGCGGCCGCCGCGATCTCGATCGCCGTTTCACCGCGTCGAGCCATGGTGATGAGGAAGGTCGCGATGTCGGCTTCGGGCAGGTCGGCGTCGAACAGCAGGTCGAATGCGCGGGCGGCGGCCTGCGCGTCGAGCGGTTGGGAGGGGTCGGGCAGGCTGGTCATCGCGCTTGCCTTAATCATCAGCGGGGCGGTGAGTCGAGGGGGCGCTGGCGCTTAACTTCGCACTTTTCCCGGTAAATGAGACATAAGATTTCCTATCGCCGTAACTTTTGCAAAGTCGGCAACGCATTTTAGCACGGCGAGACACAGTAGGAAATGCGGTTACGCCTCCTCGCGCGCCTTCACCTTCATGCCCGCAATCCGCATGAAATTGGCCAGCATGTCATGGCCATGTTCGGTGGCGATGCTTTCGGGATGGAACTGGACCGAATGGATCGGCAGGGTCGCGTGGCGGAAGCCCATGACCGATCCGTCCTCGCTGGTCGCGTTGACGATCAGGCTGTCTGGAATATCCTCCACGATCAGCGAGTGATAGCGGGTCGCGGTGAAGGGGGAGGGCAGGCCTGCGAACAGGCCGGTGCCATCATGGGTGACGGGCGATGTCTTGCCGTGCATCAGGCCGCCGCGCACGACTTTACCGCCGAAATGCTGTCCGATCGCCTGATGGCCCAGGCACACGCCCAGCAAGGGCGCACCGGCATCCGCGCAGGCAGCGACGAGATCGAGGCTGACGCCTGCTTCATTGGGGGTGCAGGGACCGGGCGAGAGCAGAAAGGCCTTTGCCCCGCTGGACAGCGCCTGACCCGCTGAAATGGCGTCGTTGCGGACGACCTCCACCCGTGCGCCCAGTTCCATCAGATAATGGACCAGATTCCAGGTGAAGCTGTCATAATTGTCGATGACGAGGATCATGGGATCAGGGCTATAGAGGGGTGAGGCGGCAAGGGGAAGCGGGCGAGGGTATAAATGTCGCGACGCGCCCATAAGCGTCTGCTAGGGCCAGCCCATCGACGCGAACCCTGCCTGCAAGCATTCGCGTGACCGAGAGACCCTTAGCGCTCCCGCTTGCCAGCAAGGCGCTTTTTCTTGGACCATCTTATCCGTCATTCCATCATCGCTGGCGTGAGCCGCGCCGCATGAGCCGCGCGATCAACATCAATGCGCCGCTGGCCGATGTGCAGGCGCTCTGCACCAAGCATGCGCTGGCCGTGTCGACCATCGAAGCTCTGACATCGGGCGGCACCCGCGTGGTGATGCTGAACCCCGACGGCGCGGACCGGATGCGGGAGCTGATGAAAACCAAGCTGATCGAGTCGCCGGTCGTGCGCTCATCACTCCATCTGGCGCGCCAGCCGCGCTCGGTGCAGCGTTAAAGCGGCCAGGTAAAGCTGAACTCGCTGTCGCCGGTCCGCTGTCCGTCTGCGTCATAGCGGCGTTCGGCGATCATCCCCTGTCCTGTGCGGTCGATCGTGATGATCGTGCTGCATCGCGTGCCGTAGATGGCATCGCGGATGAAGATGGGGGATGGTTCGGCGTCAGGCGGTATATCGTCGGGCGGACTATCGGTTCGCAGTGCGGCGAACAGACTCTCCGGATCATCATCACCCGTCACCAGCCAGTCGGCCAGCATCGCGTTCAACTGGCGCGTCTTGGGCCAAAGGTCGGCCAACGGTCCATTGGACAGGCCGATGATTCCGGGCGGCAGGTCGATGGTGTCGGGGTGGGGGCGGTTGGTCAGCAGCCGGGCGTGGTGCCGGTCGACCGCAATCAGGGTGAACGGGTTGAAATCGTCCAATGCCGCCATCGTCGGCGCGGCATACACTCCCTCACCCGTCAGCATATCCGTCACAAGCGCACCGCGAGAGGCGCGGTCGGGATGGGCCATGCCATAGCCGCGTTGATTGGTGACCACGGCCATACGGCCCGCATCGGACACGCCCGCCCATGTGCCGCCAGATTGCAGGTCCCGTCCGGCGATAATGCCGGGTCGATCATCCCATTGCGCCAGCGCGGCGGACGGACGAACATGATGTTCGTCGCGATTGCCCGCCAGCACCAGATGCCAGCGTGGATGGGCCGCCCATGCCATTGTCACGATACACATGGGCTTTCCCTTATGCGGCGGCTTGAAAAGGCGCAACTTTGCGCCCATATGGGTGGGGCCGGGTTCGCCCGGCTATGGTGATAAATTGTGTCGTATAATAGACGCAGCGGACCCGGGGGCAGTACCCGGCGGTTCCACCACATATCCCGGTTGGCGCAAATGCTGGACGGGATGTCTGACGGGGCCGAACTAGGATCGACGTGTGTTCAAAGGCGATGTTTTTACCCGGCCCGTGTAAGCCGTTAAACTGTGCAAAACTCATAAGTGCCAACGATAACGAAGCACTCGCCATTGCAGCGTGAATGAGGGCCTAACGGCCTGACCTCACTCTAAAATAGCGCGGTTGAACCCACCGGGCAACAGAAGGGAATTCAGCGGCCTCCGGGAGGGCCGGGCAACAGAACCTCCCGGACCTTCTTCATTTTTGCCGTCTTGCCTTGCTGGGATCGTTTGATCGATCGCCTGCGCGCTTGTGCTGTGCGAATCGGAGTCGACTCCGATTGTTCTTTCGATTACACTTTTATGACAGTATGAAGAAAAAATCATAAGCCATTGATTTAAAAGAAATCAAAATCCTTTTCGGCAATCGAACCACTATTGCCCAATTGTCATCACAGTGAAATAATAGCGGCTATAGTCAGAAGGTTTTGCTGGAGAAAATAAGATGCTGAAGGTCGCCCTCATCGCCGGTTTTGCTTTGGCTTGCGTCACCCCCGCAATGGCACAGGGCGCGTCCGAGGATGTGATCGTCGTTGGTGTTCCCGATGGTGGACTGGCGGCTCGCGACCTGACCGCTGGCAATTATGAAAAGGCGGCCAAGCGGCTGAAGGCTGTGTGGCCCGACAGTGCCAATGATCCTGCGCGGCTCATCAACCTTGGCAATGCCTATGCGGGCATGGGGCGCATGGCTGATGCGCAGTCTGCCTATAAATCCGCTCGCTTCTCTCCGGAAATGACGCTGGTACTGGCCGATGGCAGCGAACAGTCGTCGCGCGACGTGGCGCGGCGGGCGATGAGCCGCCTGACCCCGGTATATGCGTCGCGCTGATCGAAGCGCTTTATTTTCAGTGATTATGATGGGCGACGTTCGGCGTAACGGCGCCCATGTCATGAAACCATAACGCAAGTCACCAAACTGTAATTTTAGTGACGCCATTTCGTCACCAAAACAGAACAAGCCTGTCACCGGACGTCCCTAACTGCCCATTCGGAGGGCGACAGGGGGCGTTGTCCGAATCAAATCCCCTGCGCTCCGCATAGCAACAAACCCGGTGTCCACCGGAGCGGAGACGACATGGCCAAGATTAACCGTATCCACACGATCCTGATGGCGAGCTGCGCCTGCGTAGGCCTGAGCGCCTGCGGTGCAGACGACATCGCTTCGCCGGGCGAGGGCACCATTGTCATCCCCGCGCCGACCCCGACGCCGACCCCCACGCCAACGCCGACCCCCACGCCGACCGGCGTGACCCCGGCCGCCAACTGCCCGACCATTGCCGGCGCGGTTCAGCTGTCGGATCTGGGCACCATCTCCGACGGCGGCAACACCTGGCGCAATTGCGGTTTCCCGACGCGCTTCACCAGCTCGACCGCGATCGCCAAGGTCGCAGGCGTCATCTATTCGCTGCCCGGCCGCGTCGATGTCGGCACCGACCAGGGCGCTGCCAGCACCAACACCGATGTCACGCTGACGATCGATCCGGGCGTCACCATCTTTGCCGCCACCGGCAACGCCTATCTGGCGGTCAATCGTGGCAACAAGATCAACGCCGTCGGCACTGCGTCGCAGCCGATCGTGTTCACCAGCCGTGAAAACGTCCTTGGCACCGCGACCGACCAGTCGTCGGGCCAGTGGGGCGGCGTCGTGCTGCTTGGCCGTGCGAAGATCACCGACTGTCTGGCCCCGGCCGCAGCGCCCGGCACGACCGCGTGCGAACGTGATACCGAAGGCAGCAGCGGTGCGCTCTATGGTGGCGCGAACGATGCCGACAATTCGGGTCGCATGTCCTATGTCCAGATCCGCTATTCCGGCTTCGCGCTGGCTGGCGGCAGCGAATTGCAGGGTCTGACCCCGTCGGGCGTCGGCACCGGCACCGTGATCGACCATATCCAGGTCCATAACAGCTCGGACGATGGCATCGAAGCCTTTGGCGGCAATGCTCACTTCAAATATCTGGTGCTGACCGGCAATGAGGACGATAATTTCGACTCCGACGTCGGTTATCGCGGCACCGTCCAATATGTCATCAGCGCACAGCGCGCGAACAACGACATTGGCGACGGCTTCCTTGAAACCGACTCCAACGGTGGTTCGGCCGCCAATAATGGTGAGGACGCGCTGCCCCGCCAATATCTGAAGATGGCCAACTTCACCTACATCCACCGTTCGACCACGGGCAGCAATGGCTCGGCCATGCTGCTGCGCGGCGGTGCGGACCTGGCACTGGTGAACGGCATCATCGTTGCGCCGACCAACAGCTGCCTGCGCATCGACAGCACGACCACGACCCGCGACGCCGACACGGCGCTGGAAGACGCCGGCAAGCCGCGCTACATCTCCGTGGCGATGCAGTGCAACGGCACGCCCTATAAGGGCAGCCGTGGTGTCGATGCCGCAGCGGTCCAGTCGATCTTCGAGGCCGGTGCCAACAGCACGATCAGCTACACGCCGTCGCTGACCAGCCTGTTCATCAACGGCGCGACCGAAACGGCGCGCACCGCGATCGACCCCAAGACGATCGACTCTGCGTTCAACACCACCAACTATATCGGTGCGGTCAGGGACAGCAGCGACACCTGGTATGCCGGCTGGACCTGCAATTCGGTGACCGCCAACTTCGGCAGCACCAGCAAGGACTGCACGGCGATCCCGACGACCTGATCGGACCCACGACCTCAACAGGGGCGGGGGAGCGTGCAATTGCCGCTTCCCCGCCTTCTTTGCACTGCAATTCCCAAAGGGGGACCCCTAGCATGTCGAAGCCGCTCAGCCTGGCGCGCCTGCTCCTGATTTCATCCGCCCTGGTCGCACCTGGTGCCATGGCGCAAACCGATCCGGCCGCCACGACCGGCGCGGACGCTGGTGGAGCCGTTACATCCGGCACGCCGACCGCCGCCGAACAGGCCGATTCCGATTCTGGCAATGTCGATGTATCGATCCCCGGCGCGGACATCGTCGTTACCGGCCGCCGTACGACCAACGTGTCGCAAGCCGCCCCGCAGGTGGTGAACGTCCTGTCGGCCGCCGACATCAAGCGCACGGGCGAGGGCGACATTGCCGGTTCGCTCCAGCGTGTCACCGGCCTGTCGGTCGTGTCGGGCGGCTATGTCTATGTCCGTGGTCTGGGCGATCGCTATTCGCTGGCGCTGCTCAACGGTTCGCCGCTGCCAAGCCCCGAACCCTTGAAGCGCGTCGTTCCGCTCGACCTGTTCCCGACCAGCGTGATCGCATCGACGCTGGTGCAAAAAACCTTCTCGGCCAATTTCCCCGGCGAATTTGGTGGCGGGGTCATCAACCTGACGACCAAGGCGATTCCCGCCGAAAGCTATCTGGAAATCGGCTTTGGCAGTTCCGCCAACACCGAAACGTCGGGGCAACTGGGCTATACCCATTATGGCGCCAAGTCCGACTGGACGGGATTTGACGACAGTTCGCGCGACGTGCCGCCGCTGCTCAAGCAGGCGATCGGCAGCGGTGTTCCGTTCGCGAATATCGGCCGGACGGACCAGCAGGCGATTGCGATGCAGTTCCTCAACGCCGACACGTCGGTCGTGCAGCGGACCAACAGCCTGCCGTTCAACTTCTCCGGCTCGATCAATGGCGGCACCGCTGTCGATGTTGGCAGCGATGGACGGCTGGGCGTGATCGCCACGGCTTCCTACAGCAACAAGTGGCGCACCCGCGACAATCTGCAACAGGCATCGCTCGACGTCGGGGCAGGGGCTGGCAAAAGCTACCAGCAGGTCAGCACCGATAATGAGATTACGGTCAACGGCCTGCTGGGCGTCGGGCTGGAACTGGGCGACCAGAAGCTGCGCTGGACCAACCTCTATATCCGCGACACCACCAAGCGCAGCGCGCTGGCCATCGGTCGGAATGACGGCACTATTCAGGATGCCGATTTCATGCAGCAAAATACCGCCTGGTATGAGCGGCAACTGATCGACACCCAGTTGGTCGGGGAATTCAAATTTTCGGACGCGCTCAGCCTCGACGTGCGTGGCGGCTTTGCCAATTCGCAGCGCGAAGCTCCGTATGAGCGCGAATTTGTCTATGTGCGCACCAATCGCGACCTGGCGACCGATCCGGTGGGCGATCGTTTCGTCAACGCACTCAACCGTCAGCGCGGCGATGCGTCGGCGACCTTCAGCGACCTGAACGAAGATCTCTGGTTTGCAGGCGTCGACTGGAGCTACAAGATCGCTCCGGGCTTCTCGCTGACGGCGGGCTACGCCTTTAACGACACCAAGCGTCGTTCGTCGCGCTATGAACTGCATTTCGATGCGGTCAACCTGCCCGTGCCGGTCCAACAGTTGCGCCCCGACTATCTGCTGTCGGACGCGACGATCCAGTTGTACGATATTGGCCTGCTCGAATTTTCGGGCAACTATCCGGTCTATGACGCGGCGCTGCGCACCCATGCGGGCTATGCCCAGGTGCAGGCGGACCTGTTTGCTGGCCTGTCCGTCAACGCCGGTGTCCGCTATGAAAAGGGCGAAATGTCGGTGACGGGCGTTGACGTGTACAGCACCGGGCTGACCCCGTTCAACGAAATCCGCAAGGATTACTGGCTGCCTGCCGTGACGTTCACGCTCGAAGCGGCCAAGGGTCTGCAACTGCGCGCCAGCGGGTCCAAGACCATCGCCCGTCCGCAATTCCGTGAACTGATCGCCCAGCCTTATCTGGATACCGAATCCAACCGCTTCTTCCGCGGCAATCCCTTCCTTCAGGATAGCCAGTTGTGGAATGCGGACATTCGCGCCGAATGGTATATGGGCAGGGATGAGCGGATCACGGCGGCGGCCTTCTACAAGAAGATCGAAAATCCGATCGAAACCTACACGACCATCACCGACACCTATAATGTCACGACCAGCTTTGCCAATGCGCCCGAAGCGACGCTCTATGGCGCGGAAGTGGAAGTGCAGAAATATGTGCCGCTGGATGGCGTGTCGGATTCGAGCTTCTTCGTCAGTCGCCGGATCACGCTGATCGGCAACTATACCTATACCCAGTCGAAGCTGAAGGTGGGGGCGGGCGACACCACCATCCCCTATACCTACACCACCGGTGACGCGCCGGCGGCGTCCGATTATTTCCTGAACGGCGTGCCGCTGACGGGGCAGTCGGACCATCTGGTCAACCTGCAACTGGGTCTGGAGGATACCGACACGCTGTCGCAGCAGACATTGTTGCTGACCTATGCCAGCGATCGTGTCACCAGCCGTGGCCCGAACCTGCAACCCGACATCAAGGAACGGCCGGGCGTACAGCTCGACTTCGTGGCGCGGCAGGCGGTCAAGCTGCCCGGCGGCATCAACAGCGAAGTCAAGTTCGAGGCGCGCAACATATTGGGTCGCAAGTTCCAGGAATTCCAGGAACAGGACGGCAACCGCGTCTTTTATAACCGCTACAAGATCGGCACGACCATCGCCGCGTCGATGACGGTAGCGTTCTGATCGGACCGGGGCCGCATGGTTGCGGCCCCGTGCAATACAGGCGACCGGTCCGTTTCAGGCGGGCCGGTCGTTTTGCGTTGGGTCACCCCCAGGGCTTTTCGCGATACCATTTGGTGATGACATGCTTCACCCCGGCACGGACCTTCATGCCGTGGTGCAGGCTCGCGGGGTTGGGCTGGCCGGGCGCGATTCGGTTGTTCCAGGCGAGCAGCTTGCCGGTCTGCGGCTGGACCGTCTTGCCGATCTTCGGGAAGCGGGTTGCGCCGCCTGCTGCGGGTTCGTCGAGATAGACCATCAGCGTCCAGCTGCGGTTACCCGCGACCGAGCAATATTTGACATAGTCCGCGCCCTTGGGGTCGAAATAGTCGGTATGGGCCTTGAATTCCTGGCCCACATCATAGCGCTGGCCCTGGATCGGTTCGCCATAGGCCGGGTCGATCCCGGCAAAGGCGGCGAGTTTCGCGTCGATCATGGCGACGAACGGATCGCCATGATCAAGGTCGCAGGTTTCGCTGGTGCGGAAATAGCCGTCGCCATTGGCATCCGCGATGGTGGAGGGGCGACGGTCCGCTTCGATCCGGTCGATCAGCGCGGCACATTCGTCAGGGACAAGGAAATCGCGCCGGATGAAAAGGGTGAGGTCGCGGCTGGGGACGCGCTGGACGCGCGCCTGGCTGGCGATCCACGCGGGGTCGGCGTCTGCGGCGGTGGGATGATCGGGCATGACACTCATGAACAAGGCCTGGAAAGCCGATTTTGCTACCGCCCGTGCCCGGAAATGCAAGCGGCGTGATGGCTGAATTGCATCTGTCATAAATGGGTCACATCACTGTCATCCATCCGTAAGAGGAAGTGCTTAGCAGCGGTCCCATCACAAAGGGGCAAGCAAAGCAGATGCGGGTGGCAATTGCCAACAGGATGCGGGGTCGGTCGATCGACGGGCTGGCGTTGCTGGAAAAGGGGCTGATCGCCCTGCTGGCGCTGCAACTCGTGCGGCTGGCCTGGGTAATCGTGACGCCGCTGGGCAGTTTCGGGCCGTGGGAGGGGCGGCAGGCGCAATTGCTCACTCCCGCCGCGCGGCAGGCTTTGTTCGCGAGCTTCGATCCTTTTTTCCGCAGCGGTGCGCCGCAGGCGGCGGGCAATGGCGTCGTCACGTCGCTGGCGCTGACCCTCTATGGCATCCGCCTCAACGAAGGCTCCGGCCTGGGTTCCGCGATCATCGCTGCGCCGGACGGGGTGCAGAGCAGTTTTGCGGTGGGGGATGAAATCCTGCCGGGCGTGGTGCTGAAATCGGTGGCGTTCGATCATGTGACGATCGACCGGGGCGGGGCGGAGGAGCAGATTTTCCTCGATCAGTCGACCCCGGCACCAACGGCAGCACCGGAAGGCGGCGCGTCGCAAGCGCCAACCCCAACCCCACCGCCACCGTCGGCCGGTCCCACCGCCGACAGCCTGAAACGCGACATTGGTTTTGCCCCCCGGATGCAGGATGGCCGGGTGACAGGGCTGGCGGTCAGCGCAAGGGGACCGGGCTTTGCCAGTGCCGGTTTCCGCCCCGGCGACATTATCAGCCAGATTAATGGCCAGCCGGTGGGCGACCTCCAGTCTGTGCAAAACCAGATCGCGCCGGGTGCGCGCCTGTCCCTGACCGTGGAGCGCGGCGCGACCGTCGCTTCGGTCAACCTCATAGTGCAAGGCCAATGACCAGATATTTTCTTCCCCTTTCCGCCGCGCTTGCGCTCGTCCTGGCCGCGCCGGCACAAGCGCAGCAGACGCTGAACGTCCGCGACGCCGACATTCGCGCCTTCATTCAGGATGCCGCGCGGGTGACGGGGCGCACCTTCATCATCGACAATCGGGTGCAGGGCAAAGTGTCGGTCGTGACCGACCGGCCTTTGTCGCGCTCTGAATATTTTGAAATCGTGCTGTCCACATTGCGGGCCAACGGTCTGGTCGCCGTGCCAGCACCAGGCGGCGCCTATCGCATCCAGCCTGCCGATGGCGCGGCGGGGCAGCCCAGCGCAGTGGGCCGCGCGGCCAATCGTAACAGTTTCGTGACCGAAGTATTCCGCCTGCGCTCGATCGACGCGGCCAGTGCGCTGGAAACGCTGCGCCCGCTGGTCAGCAAGGACGGATCGGTGACCGCCAACCGCGCGGGCAACAGCGTGGTCGTGGCCGACTATGCCGACAATATTGCCCGCATCCGCCAGGTGATCGCACGGGTCGATCGCGACGTGTCGGCGACGCAGATGGTGGTGCTCAAGAACGCCGGCGCGCGGGAGATTGCGACATCGCTTCAGGCATTGGTAGCTAGTGGCGGCGGCGAGAATGCCGCACCTTCTGCGGCGACCGTGGTGCCGATCGACAGCAGCAATGCGGTCGCGATCCGGGGCGATGCCAACACTGTCGCGCGCCTTGTCGCGATGGCGCGGCAACTGGATCAGCAGGCGGCGAGCGGTACGGAAATCCGGGTCTATTGGCTGGAACATGCCGACGCCGAAAAATTGCTCCCGGTGTTGCAGCAACTGGTTGGGCAATCGACCAGCCAGCCGGTGACCGCTTCGACCCCTGCGGCCGCCGCGGCGAGCGCAGCAGCGGCACCTGTAGCCGCACCATCCACCTCTTCCAGTGGCAGCGGTATTTCGACGCGCGGCCCGGCGATCGTCACCCGCTATGAGGGCGCCAACGCCATCATCGTCGCCGCCAATAGCGACGTGCAGCGGATGCTGGGCGAAACCATCCGCCAGATCGACACGCGGCGCGAACAGGTGTTGGTGGAGGCGATCATCGTCGAGATCAGCGACGCGGCGGCCAAGAAGCTGGGCGTGCAATTCCTGATCGGCAGCACATCGACCGGCTTTGCCGCGACCAATTACAGCAATGCGTCGCCCAATCTGCTGACGCTGGCGGGCGCCTATGGCGCGACACAATTGGGGACGACCACGACAACCGTGGTGGCACCAGATGGCACGCGCACCACAACGGAAGTCCAAAATAGTGGCGACCTGGCCAGCACACTCCAGCAATCGGCGATCAACAGCCTGACCAGCGCGACCGGGGCGATTGCAGGCCTTGGCGGCAGCATCGGCAAGAACGGGATTTTCGGCGCGATCATCAATGCGGTGAAATCCGACACGGAAAGCAATCTGCTCTCCACCCCGTCGGTGATGACGCTGGACAATCAGAAGGCGTCGATCCTGGTCGGCCAACAGGTGCCAGTGACCACCGGCGAGGCGCTGAGCCAGAATTTCGACAACCAGTTCCGCACCGTCCAGCGGCAGGATGTCGGCATCAAGCTGGAGGTGAAGCCCCAGATCAACACCGGCGGCGCGATCAAGCTGTTCCTGCGGCAGGAAGTGTCGAGCGTGGCCGGACCGGTCAGCAACTCCAGCAGCGACCTCATCATCAACAAGCGCGAGATCGAAACCACGGTCACCGTGGACGATGGCGAGATATTGGCGCTGGGCGGCTTGCTGGACGATAATGAGCGCAAGACGATCGAGCGGATTCCGTTGCTCAGCGACATTCCGGGGCTTGGCGAATTGTTCAAGTCGCGCAGCCGCAGCCGGACCAAGACCAACCTGATGGTGTTCATCCGCCCGACCATATTGCGGTCGAAGGAGGATGCGCAGAAGCTGACGCAGCAGCGCTACGGCTATGTCCGCAACATGCAGTTGCAGCGCAACCCCGACATGGAACCGACCATCGACGAACTGGTGCGCGACTATATGGGTGCGACCCCGCCGGTCGCCGCGCAGCCGGGCGATGCGCTGGTGCAGCCCGATGCGCCGCCCAACGCGCCACAGGTGATCGAACCGACCGTGCGCCAGTCGAGCGGCGTGGTGCGGCCTGTCGAGATAGCGCCGAGCGGAGAAAAGCGATGAAAGCGACACTCACCCCGTTCGCCCTGAGCCTGTCGAAGCCTGTCCTGAGCGCCTGCCGCAGGCGGGCAGTCGAAGGGGGCCGTCCTT
>NZ_CAVK010000180.1 GCF_000382885.1 Sphingobium indicum BiD32 | reverse complement strand
AAATCCGTTACAAGTCCACAACTCCGCCGTTGACTATTGGAGCGGTAGTCGTAGGCCGCAGGAGAACGCCTTCTCGACCTCCTTGGTCGCACTGGATGTAGCCACCGGCAAGCCGCGCTGGCGGTTCCAAATGGTGCGCCGCGATGTGTGGGACTATGATCTGGGGGCGCAGGCAACCCTGATCGATTTCCCGAGCGGCCGCGGATCGGTGCCGGCGCTGATTCTGCCGAGCAAGCAGGGCGATATCTACGTCCTGGACCGGCGTACCGGGCGACCGCTTTTTCCCGTCCAGGAACGCGCCGCTCCTCGAACCGGCGTCGAACCCCAGCTTCGCAGCCCGACCCAGCCATCCTCAACCTATCACACGCTCGCTTTCCCGCAGCTAACCGAAGCCGACATGTGGGGCATGTCGCCGATCGACCAGATGATCTGCCGCATCCAGTTCCGCCGCGCTGAGTATCGAGGCATGTACACCCCGCCCACGGCCGACAAGCGCTTCATCGAATATCCCGGCTATAATGGCGGGACCGATTGGGGCGGCATTGCCGTCGATCCAGTGCATGGTGTGATCGTGGCCAACTACAACAACATGCCGAACTACAACCGGCTCGTCCCGCGCCAGGAGGCTGAAAGGCTGGGATTTCCCGTGCCGCGCAGCGAGGCGCGCGGCGGCGACATGGGCGAAGCCGGCCACGGCTCGCGTGATCCGCAAAAGGGTACACCGTACGCGATCGCCGTCAATCCAGGCTGGCGACTGCCGCTCACCGGTTTGCTGTGCAAACGCCCGCCTTATGGTGGAATTCGCGCCATCGACCTGCGGACCGGCCGCACGATTTGGGATAGGGCGTTCGGCACGGCAAGGCGCAATGGGCCTTGGGGCATCGCCTCGATGCTGCCGCTCACTATCGGTACGCCAAACAATGGCGGCGCGGTGGTGACAGCGGGCGGATTGGTATTCATCGCTGCGGCCACCGACAATCTTATTCGCGCGATCAATCTGAAAACTGGCAAGACAGTATGGCAGGATACGCTTCCAGCGGGCGGGCAGGCAACACCCATGGTATACGAAATCAACGGGAAACAATATCTGGTGATCATGGCCGGCGGCCACCATTTCATGGAAACGCCGATCGGTGATGCATTGGTTGCCTACGCATTGCCCGATTGATTTTGCGATCGAGCACGTCACCTAAGTCGCCAGCACGCTGAGTAGATTACTGCTCTTGAAGCCAAATGAACGATCGATTCCTCGGAGCTCTCCGTTTCTGCGCTTATCTACGGCGGGCTCAACGGATCGAGGTTTAGACCGTACGGTAGCAAACGCTGCTGATTTTCATGTCTGGGCGGCATCAGCCCGCTCGCCTTCGAAGCCAAGGTGGCTTAATGAGATAGGTGACCGGCACAGAACCGTTGCAAGTCCAGAGTGACGGGAATGGTCATCTGAAGAACGTCTGCCCGCTTCACTGGGAGAGATGCTGCGTGGCGCGTAAGCTGGGGATGGCTTCCGAGTCGAGCATGAGCGCTGTTTAACTCAGATCGGATCGATCGCGTTGAACCCATTGGGCCTTTGCGTGTTGAAATCTTGCTCCCAACAGATTTGGACTGCGCACCATGACCGACCCAAGACCACCCCAACCAGAGCAACAGCAATCGATGCCGGGGCTGACCGAGCCTATGGATCCACGCCCTGACCACGGCGAAAAGAGCTATCAGGGATCGGGTAAGCTGAGCGGCAAGACGGCGATCATCACGGGTGGCGACAGTGGCATCGGGCGCGCTGTTGCGATCGCTTTCGCGCGAGAGGGTGCCGACATCCTCATTTCCTATCTCAATGAAGAAGAGGATGGCAAGAAACGGCGAAGTGGGTCGAGGAGGCGGGTCGCAGGGTGGTGCTAGTGGCGGGTGACATCAGCGATGCCGGCCATTGTCGACTGATCATTGATCGTGCGCTGGAAGAGTTCGGCGATCTACATATCCTCGTGAACAACGCAGCCCATCAGGCGAGCTTCGAAAAGATCGGGGACATTTCAGATGAGGAATGGCAGCAGACATTCACCACTAACATTCATGCGATGTTCTATCTTGTCAAAGCGGCGGAGCCGCACTTGAGAGGTGGCCTGGCAAAATTGGACAGTAAGATAAGTGGATTTTCTGCCTGACGGCGGCCAGGATGGCTGCGTGACAGGAGTAGAAATGAGCAAACGACCCCGCCGGAATCACAGCCCGGCATTCAA
>NZ_CAVK010000181.1 GCF_000382885.1 Sphingobium indicum BiD32 | reverse complement strand
CGCAGGTCGCCCGCTTCCTCCAGCCGGTCCATCAGGTCGACAATGTCGCGCGCCCGCTCGCCCAGCGCCAGCGCACGTTCGCTCTCCAGCCCCGCATTGGCGCGATAGTCGCGCGCCGCGATCCGCTTCTGTGTTTCCAGCGCGGCGAGTTGCGCCTGCCGATCCTTGCGCTGCTGCTGGCTGCGGGCCAGCGCGTCGGCGGCCTGTTGCGCCGTCGCGCGCAACGCCCGGCTGCGCTCGAGTTCGGCGCGCAGCCCCGCCGTCCGCTGGCGGATCACGGGCAGCACCTGCCCCAGCACCGCGCGCATATGCACCGCATCGGTTACTGAACCGGGCTGCACCAGCGCCAGTGCCAGCGGACGGCGCGCCATCATCTGGAGCGCGGCGGTCAAGCGTACCACCGGTTCCTGTTTGGCCGCCAGCCGCGCCGCCTGCGCCCGCTGCATCCGCGCGACGATGGCGATGCGCGCCTGCGATGCGGCTATGTCGGCTTCGGCCTGCTGGATGCGCGCGGCGATGGCGGCGGCGCGACGGCGCGCCTGTTCGGCCTCGTCCCGCGCGGCTCCGGCCTGCTGGTCTAGCCGCGCGGAACGATCCCGCGCCTCTTCCGACTGGCGACGCGCCGCCTTCAGCGCGGCCTGTTCCTGTTGCAACGTGGTCCCGGCCGTCCCCGGCAGGATGATCGCCCCATCATCGGCGGCGGGCAGTCGCGATGCGGCCAAGGCTCCAAGGCCCGCCAGCATCGCGATCATGATCCTGCCCCGTTTCACCGTCCTATCCTTCGCGATGATAGGGGTGGTTGGCAAGGATGGAGCAGGCCCGCCACAATTGTTCGGCCAGCATCGCGCGGGCCATCATGTGCGGCCAGGTCATGTTGCCAAAGGCGATCAGCAGGTCCGCATTCGCCCGGTCGGCGTCATCGAAGCCATCCGCGGCGCCGATCAGGAAGCGGCATTCGCGCGTTCCCGCGTCGCGCCAGCCCTCGATCCGCCGGGCAAAGTCCATGGAGGACAGCTGCTTGCCCTTTTCGTCCAGCATCACCGTAACGGTGCCGGGGGCGACCGGCGGCAGCTTGCCGCCGCGATCGGGCATTTCGGTGATCCTGTGCGGCATGGTCAGCCGCTTGACATAGCGGTCGACCAGATCGGCTTCGGGCGACCGCCCGATCTTCCCGCGCGCGATGATATGGAGGAGCATGGCCCCTCCTACCCTGTCACCGCGCGCCAGTGGAAGCGCGTTTTACGCCGTCCCCGCCACCGGTGCGTCGACAAAGCCCCACATCCGTTCCAGATTGTAGAAGCTGCGCACTTCGGGCCGGAACAGGTGGACGATCACATCGCCTGCGTCGATCAGCACCCAGTCGGCGACCGGCAGCCCTTCGATGCGGCACGAACGGCCCGTGCCTTTCTTGACCCGCTCGGCCAGATGCTGGGCGATCGCTGCGACCTGGCGTGATGAACGGCCGCTCGCAATCACCATATAATCGGCGATGCTGCTCTTGCCTTCGAGGGGGATGGAGATGGTTTCCTGGGCCTGGTCGTCGTCGAGCGACTGCATGACGAGGGCGTGCAGGGCAGCCACGCTATCGGCCGCTGCGGCCGTATCGTTGGCAATAAGGGGTCTGGTCAAAAAAGCTCCATTCTAGACGATCAGCCGACGCGTGAGCGGGTCCCGCACACGTGCTTGTTCATATTCGCGATGCCAGAGGGGGTTCGCCTGCCGAAACAGGGTCGCCGATCTTGGATCAGGGCGAAAGCGCAATAGCACGAGCGCCGGCGGTCTCCAATTCGTCCAGCCTGCTTTCTGGCAAGCGGGCAGGACGAAGCGCCGCAGCCAGCTCATGGCCACAGAGCTACGAGCGGCATCATCATAGCCCGGACGGGCGATCACGGCAATGGGCATTTGCCGGGCGATGCCGCGCCAGTCTTTCCACTGGCTGAACTGCGCCAGATTATCGGCCCCCATCAACCAGATGAAGCGATTGCGCGGGTAACGACGGGTCAGCGCGCGCAGCGTATCGGCGGTGTAGCGGGTGCCCAGCTGCGCCTCGATCGCGGTGGCGCGAATCGGCGCGCGGCGCGCGACCGTGCGGGCATGGGCCAGCCTGGCGGGCAGGGGGGCCATCCCCGCACGGGGCTTGAGCGGATTGCCCGGCGACACCAGCCACCACACTTCGTCCAGCCCCAGCGCCCTGGCCGCAAATAGCGAAATCGCGCGATGCCCGCCATGGGCCGGGTTGAAGGAGCCACCGAGCAGGCCAATGCGTGTCATCATTCCGCCATGCCATCTGGCGCACGCTGCCGCAATCGCGCAGCCTGACCTTCAGGGCGCGGCGACGATGCCCCAGGGCGCAGCCCCGACCGCGATGGTCGCCACCACCTGCGCCTTGGCCAGGTCGATCACCGATACCGAATCGGATAGCCCGTTGGCCGTATAGGCCTGCGTCCCGTCGGCGCTGACCGCGACATGCCACACCCGCCTGCCCACCGGCACATAGGCACGGACGGTGCGGGTCGCGACATCGACCAGCGCGACATGATCGGCCCGGCCCAGCGCGACGATGGCGGTCCTGCCATCGGGGGTGAAGCGGATGCCGCACGGCAGGATGCGGTGCGCCGCAACGCCCGGAATTTCAAAGCGCAGCGTCTCGCGCACCTGCCGCGTTTTCGTGTCGATGATCTGGACCGTGCCGCCAATTTCCGCCGCCACCCATAGTTGCGCCCCGTCGGCGGTAAATTCGACATGGCGCGGGCGCTGGTCGGTCGGGGTTTCGGCGACCATCCTGCGCGCAGCAATGTCGATCCAGTTGACGACTCCATCCTCTTCGGAGGTCACCGCCACCCACAGGCCGTCCGGGCTTTGCGCCACCCCCTCCGGCTCGCCGCCGACATCGACCTGAAAGGCGACGGTGCGGCTGGCCAGATCGATTGCGGTCAGCGCGGCATCATCTTCATTGGCGACAAACAGGGTCGCCCCATCGCGGGAGAGGAAAAATTGCTCCGGGTCCTGCCCCGACGGCAATTCGGCGACCAGCCTGCCGGTGGCGCGGTCGATCACCTGCACCGCATGGTCGGCGCTGGCACACAGATAGATGAAGCGGCCATCCTTCGACAAAGTGATCCCACGCGGGCGGCCGCCCACGGCCCATGTCGCGGTGACCCGCCCCGACGCGGTATCGACCACCGACACGCTGTCGCCGCGCTCGTTGGAGACATAGAGTGCCTCCCCCTGCGCTGCGACGGGCAGGACCATCCCGGCAGCCAAGGCGGCCATAATGATGCGCTTCATGGGCATGATCCTCTCGCCTCTTTGCCCGCATCCTATCGGCTGCCGGGCATGGGCGGGATTGTACCAATGGCCAATGGGCCGCGCGATCGCCTTGCCCGATATTCAGCGCCAACAAGAATCCGCGTGAGAGGATGAGGCATATGAAACTGGGACGGATCACGCTGTTGGGTGCCATCGCCACGCTGGGCATGACCGGGGCGAGCGCGCTGCTGGCGCATGGCGACGTCACGCCGCAGGCGGTCGATACGACCGCGCTGCCGGAGATTGGCGACGCCTGGCTGGAGAAGAACCCCTATAGCGGCAATGCCAAGGCGATCGAGATCGGCCAGTCGGCCTATGGCCAGAATTGCGCACGCTGCCACGGGCTGGACGCCGAATCCGGCGGCATCGCGCCGGACCTGCGCTATCTGGAGGCAGGCGAGTCGGGCGACCAATGGTTTGCCGAACGCTTCCGCCACGGCTCCAGCCATGACGGCAAAGTCTATATGCCGCCCTTTGGCGACGTGCTGGGGCAGAAGGCGGGCTGGGCCATCCGCGCCTGGCTTGAAACCAAGCATGAGGGATAGGGCGATGCTCAGCCGCCGCGCCCTGATCGGCGGGGCAGGCGCAGCGCTTGCACTGGCGGCGGGCCGGGGCGGCGCAGCCCCGCTGGCGAAGGTCAAGGCGCTCGGCACTTTGCGGGTGGTGGTCTATCAGGACAACCGGCCATGGTCATGGGAGGAGGGCGGCAAGATCGTCGGCCTGGACGCGGATCTGGCGCAGGCGATCGCCGCCAAGCTGGGCGTGCGTGCCGACGTGGCGCAACTGGTCGCCGACGAAAGCGTCGATGATGACCTGCGCAACGGCGTGTGGAAGGGCGGGCTGCTGGGCTTCATGCCCGGCGACCTGATGCTGCATGTCCCCTTCGACCGCAGCTTCGCCGCGCGCAATGATCAGGTCGCGATCGTCGCGCCCTATTATCGCGAAAGTTTCGCGCTGGCCGGTGTCGGTGGCGCGATGGCGCTGGAAGGAATGCCGACCGAATGGCGCGGCCGCAGGCTGGCGGCTGAACTGGACTCGATTCCCGACTTCTATCTGATCGGCTCGTTCGGCGGCATATTGGCCAGGGATGTCGTCCATTATCCGACCGGATCGGCTGCGGTGGCGGCGGTGACCGCCGGGCAGGCGGACGCGGTATTGGCGAGCCGGGCGCAGATCGAACATGGGCTGCACCGCGCGGGCGCTGGCCGCGTCACCCTGCGCCGGGGACCGCTGCCAGCCTTCACCTCGCCCGGCTGGGACATCGGCATGGCGGTCAGGGAAAACAGCCGCACGCTGGGCGATGCGGTCGAGGAAATCGTCACCGCCATGGCCGCGAGCGGCGAGATGAAAGCGCTGTTCGCGCGCTATGGCGTCAGCTGGACTGCGGCCAACGCCGCGGGTTGAGGGGTCGACCCTCAATATCCCGACCCAAGGTCCAATTGTCGCGGATCAGGACCGGCATAGTCTGCATATAAACCGGGGGCGTCCAATGCGCCCGTACACACAGGGAGGATGGTTATGAAGGGACCGATCATGCGGGCGCTGTCGGGCGTCGCTGCGATCACGCTGGCGATGGGGGCCGCGCCGCTGGTGGCACAGAGCGGGCCGACCGATGCGGATCTGATGAATGATGCGAAATCGACGGGCGACGTGCTGACCTATGGCATGGGACCGCAGGCGCACCGCTTCAGCAGCCTGAACGCCATCAACAGCAGTAACGTGTCGAAGATGGTGCCCGCCTTCGCCGCCTCGCTGGGTGGGGAAAAGCAGCGCGGCCAGGAAGCGCAGCCGATCGTCTATGACGGCACCATCTATGTGACCGGCAGCTATTCGCGCCTGTTCGCCTTCGACGCGCGCACCGGCGAGGAAAAATGGCAATATGACGCCCGCCTGCCCGACGGCATCATGCCCTGCTGCGATGTGGTCAACCGGGGCGCGGCGATCTACGGCGACAAGATTATCTTCGCCACGCTCGACGCCCGGCTGGTGGCGCTCAATCGCAACACGGGCAAGGTGATCTGGAACAAGCAGATTGCCGATTACAAGGAAGGCTATAGCGCCACTGCCGCGCCGCTGATCGTCAACGGCATGGTCATCACCGGCAATTCGGGCGGTGAATTCGGCGTCGTCGGCGCGGTTGATGCGCGCGACGTCAATACCGGCGAACTGATCTGGCACCGCCCGGTGATCGAAGGCCATATGGGCACGCTGAAGGGCAAGGATAATGGCATCACCGGCAAGCTCAACGCGACCTGGCAGGGCGATCTGTGGAAGAGCGGCGGCGGCGCGACCTGGCTGGGCGGCACCTATGATCCCGACACCAACCTGCTCTTCTTCGGCACCGGCAACCCGGCCCCGTGGAACAGCCATCTGCGCCCCGGCGACAATCTCTACACCGCCTCCACTTTGGCGATCGACCCGGCCACCGGCGTCATCAAATGGCATTTCCAGACCACGCCGCATGACGGCTGGGATTTCGACGGGGTCAATGAATTCATCCCCTTCGACGCCACCATCAACGGCAAGCCCATGAAGCTGGGGGCCAAGGCCGACCGCAACGGCTATTTCTTCGTCCTCGACCGCACCAACGGCAAGTTTATCGGCGCGCATAAATTCGTGATGCAGACGACCTGGGCCAATGGCTTCAACAAGAATGGCAAGCCCAATGTCATTCCCGAAGGCCGCCCGCCAGCGCCGGGCGATGCCAAGGGCAAGCCTGTATTCGCCTCGCCATCCTTCCTGGGCGGCAAGAACTGGATGCCGATGGCCTATAGCCACGACACCGGCCTCTTCTACATTCCGTCCAACGACTGGGGCATGGACATCTGGAACGAACCGATCGCCTACAAGAAGGGCGCGGCCTATCTGGGCGCGGGCTTCACCATCAAGTCGATCGCCGACGATCATATCGGTGCCTTGCGGGCGATGGACCCCAAGACCGGCAAGATCATGTGGGAATATAAGAATAATGCGCCGCTGTGGGGCGGAGTGCTGACCACCGGCGGCAATCTGGTGTTCACCGGCACGCCCGAAGGTTTCCTCAAGGCGTTTGACGCAAAAACCGGGCAGGAATTGTGGAAATTCCAGACCGGGTCCGGCGTGGTCGGTTCGCCCGTCACATGGGAACAGGATGGCGAACAATATGTCGCCGTCATGTCCGGCTGGGGCGGCGCTGTGCCTTTGTGGGGCGGCGAAGTCGCCAAATCGTTCAAGGACATTAATCAGGGCGGCGCGCTCTGGGTGTTCAAGCTACCGAAGTCATAAAGGAGAGTAGGTCATGATCGTCATGGGACGCGGCAGCTATGCGATGCACGCTCCGGCACCGCCGCCAGCTATATTGCGGCTTGCCACGTCCCATGACTTGGCCGATCATTTGGGCCGGGGGCAGGATATGGGCCAATATATGGGCGGCGAAGCCATCATGGAGCGGGTGCTGATCGTCGATGATCATCCGCTGGTGCGCGACGGGTTGCGCAGCGTGATCGCGATCAGCTTCGACAATATCGAGATTTTCGAGGCGGCCAGCCTCGAAGAGGCGATCGCCACACTGGAAAAGCAGGATAATTTCGATCTCATCCTGCTCGACCTCCACATTCCCGACGTGCGGCGACTCGATGGCCTCAAGCTGCTGCGCGATCGCTTTCCGATCCTGCCGGTGGTGATGGTATCGGGCGCGTTCGACCGCGCGATCGTGCAGGAGGCGCTGGCGGCGGGCGCGGCGGGGTTCATCCCCAAATCCTTGAAGCGCAGTGCGATCGTCGATGCCCTGCACCGGGTAGTGTCGGGCGAAATCTACCTGCCCGAAACCATGGGCGAAGGCGCGGTGCCATCCGCTGATGAGGATGATATCACCCGCCGGATCGACAGCCTGACCCCGCAGCAGAAAACCGTGCTCGGCCATCTGGTCAACGGCCGCCTCAACAAACAGATCGCCCATGACCTCAATGTGTCGATGACCACGATCAAGGCGCATGTGTCCGCCATCCTGCAAAAATTGGGCGTGCTCAGCCGCACCCAGGCAGTGATCAAGGCAAACCGGGTACATTTCCGCGTCGACTGACCCGGCGCGACAGGCGGTCTATTTCAGCATCGTCCGCAACAGCGCGCGCAACTGCGCGGGCTTGACCGGCTTGCCCAGCAGCGGGATGCCGCAGGCGTCCAGCCTGACCTTCAGATCCTTGCCGCGATCGGCCGAAATCATGACCGCCGGCACCGGCCCGCCAAAATAGGCACGCAGCCGGTCGATCACCTGGTCGCCTGTCTCGCCATCATGCAGATGATAGTCGATCAGGATGATGTCGGGCCTCGTATCGCCTGCGAACAGGGCGATCGCATCGGCAAAGCCGCCCGCCGCCTGCACGGTGCAGCCCCAGCCCCCCAATAAGGTACACATACCCGTCTGGATCGCCCGTTCATTGTCGATCACCAGCACGTTCAGGCCACGCATGGTGCGATCACGCCCGACTATGTCCGGCTCGCCGTCGGGATCAGCCACGGGCTGACCCGCAGGCAGGCAAATCGCAAAGGTTGATCCCCGACCGGGCGCTGAATCGAGCGTGATCGGGTGGCCCAGCATGTCGCTCGCCCGCTTGACGATCGCCAGCCCCAGCCCCTTGCCGCTGGTGCGGCTGTCGAGACGGCGAAACTCCTCGAACACCAAAGCCTGCTTGTCCAGCGCAATGCCGGGACCGCTATCGACCACGCTGATGCGCACGCCATCGGGTCCGGTTGTGCAATCCACCCGCACCGATCCCTGCTGGGTATAGCGCAGCGCGTTGGACAGGAAATTCTGGAGGATGCGCCGCAGCAGCCTGATGTCGGACCGGACCCAGGCCGGTTCGCTGGTGATCGCCAGTTCCAGCCCGCCCGCGCGCGCCATCGGCGCAAATTCGACGCGCAGTGTGTCGAGCAGCCGGTCGAGCCGGAAATCGCCAATCTCCGGCTGGATCGCGCCCGCGTCCAGACGGCTGATCTCCAGCAGCGCCTCCAGCAGATCCTCGACCGAATCGAGCGCGGTCGATGTCTGGTTGACCAGTGCGCGGGTCGGCAGCGCCAGCCGCCGGTCGCCCAGCGCCGCGACGAACAGCCGCGCGGCGTTGAGCGGCTGGAGCAGGTCGTGGCTGGCGGCGGCCAGAAAGCTGGTCTTGGACAGGTTCGCCTTTTCCGCCGCCGTCTTGGCGTCGCGCAATTGCGCCTCGATCGCCCGGCGTTCGGCGACTTCGGCCTCCAGTTCGGCGGTGCGCTCGGCCACCCGGCGCTCCAGCGTCTCGGCGGTTTCCTGCAATCCCGCCTGCGCGCGCACCATGGCGGTGACGTCGGTAAAGCCGATCACCTGTCCGCCCCGCTCCAGCGCCGTGCTGCGCAACTCGAAACTGCGTGTCCCCGCATGGACCAGCGCGTGCAGCGGCTCGCCGCCCGGC
>NZ_CAVK010000182.1 GCF_000382885.1 Sphingobium indicum BiD32 | reverse complement strand
GGCCAGCCACCTCCCCTACAGGGGGAGGATGTACATCTTACAAAAACGCCCTCAATTCCGCGATGAAGCGGGCGAACTGGTCGTGGTGGAGCCAGTGGCCCGCATCGGCAAATTCGACCAGCCGGGCGTTGGTGAAATGGGCGGCGCGGCCGTCCTTGACCGGGTTGGACGCCCAGCTGTCCAGCCCCAGGCACAGCAATGTCGGCGCAGTGATCTGGCGCCAGAAGGCCGGCAGGCTGTCGTCCGACCCGGCCTGCGGCGCCATGCCGTTGAGATAGGGGTCGAATTTCCAGCTATAGCTGCCATCCTCATTGCGGTTGACGCCATGGATGGTCAGGTGCAGCGCCTGTTCGAGCGAGAGATGTTCGTTGCGTTCGCGCATCCGCCCGACCGCCGCCTCTATCGTGGGATAGCGTTTGGGGGTGCGGCGTGCGCTCGCGCGGCGGGTTTCGATCCATGCGCGCCAGAGGTCCGGTTCTGACTCTTGCGCCCTGTCCCTGACCCGGTCGGGCGACAGGCCCAGCCCCTCGATCGCGACGACCTTGTGCACCTTGTCAGGAAACAGTCCGGCATAGCGCAGCGCGATCGACCCGCCCAGCGAATGGGCGACGATCGTTACCGGCGACCGGTCCAGCAAGTCGACCAATTGCGCAAGATCATAGACATAGTTGGTCATCATATAGGCGCCGTCGGCCGACCATCCGCTGTCGCCATGGCCGCGCAGGTCAGGGGCGACGACATGATAATCCCGCGCCAGCGCGCGCGCCGTCCAGTCCCAGCTGCGCCCATGGTCGAACCCGCCATGGATCAGGATCAGCGTGGGTGCGGAGGGATTGCCCCAGTCGAGATAGTGCAGCCGGGTGCGCAGCGACGTGAAAAAATGCGATGTCGGGGTGGGCGCAAACGGCGTGTCCATGCAATCCTGCGATTTTGTTGGAATATTTATCCCTTTGGCGATGTGCAGGCCGCTGGCAACCCCCTATGCGCCAAAAGCGTCAATCCCCGCCCGGCGCGGCCGTGGCATGGGCCAACGGATCAGGCGCGCGCGACGCCCGGCTGGCCTTGACGATGCGGGCGAGCTCGGCCTGCTTGAACGGCTTGTCCAGCCGGGGGCGGGCGCTGGCGTGCGGGGGGAGTTCGGCAAAACCGGTGATGATGATGACGGGCAGGCCGGGGAAACAGGCTTCGATCGCATCGGCCAGTTGCGCGCCGGTCATGCCCGGCATGGCATGGTCCGTCACCACCAGATCGACCGCGCCCTGTTCCAGCAGGCGCAATGCATCGACGGCGTTGCTGGCCTGAAACACGGTATGGCCCAGATCCTCCAGCATCCCGGCCGTGTTCATCAGCACCAGATCATCATCGTCGACCGCCAATATGACCATCGGCGTGTCGAGGCCATCCACAGCCTCGCTGCGTGCAGGCGCTGCCTCGGCCGCATCGCCGCTGGCGACGGGCAGCCACAGCGCGACGCTGGTGCCGACCCCGACCTCGCTCGACAGGGTCAGCGATCCGCCGCATTGCTGGGCAAAGCCATGGACCATCGACAGGCCAAGCCCGGTGCCCTTGCCCACGCCCTTGGTCGTGAAAAAGGGTTCGCGGGCGCGTTGCTGCGTGGCTTCGTCCATTCCTTCGCCCGTGTCGGTGACGGCCAGGCGGATATAGCTTCCCGCCGACAGATCGGGCCGCTCGCCGGCATCGACCGTGATTTCCGCTGCTTCGACAATGATCAGTCCGCCGCCCGGCATTGCGTCGCGCGCATTGACCGCCAGATTGAGCAGCGCGAGTTCCAGTTGCGCCGGATCGGCATGGGCGGGGGCCAGGGCGAGCGGGAAGCGGGTTTCGATGGCGATGGCGCTTCCCAGCGTGCTGTTCAGCAAGTCGGCCATGTTGCGCACCAGCCCGATGCAATCGACGCTTTGCAGCTTCAATTCCTGCTTGCGGGCGAAGGCCAGCATCCGCTGGGTCAGCGTCGCGCCGCGTTCCGCCGCGGCCATGGCATTGTCGAGATAGCGGCTGATGTCCGTGCCGCCGCCCATCCGTTGCCGCGCCAGATCGAGACTGCCGACGATCACCGCCAGCAGATTGTTGAAGTCATGCGCCACCCCGCCGGTCAGCTTGCCGATCGCGTCCATCTTTTGCGTCTGGACGATGGCGTCGCGCGCCTCGTCCAGCGCGCGTTGGGATTCGCGCCGTTCGGTGAGGTCGCGGGTGATCTTGGCATAGCCCAATAGCGCGCCCTGCGGATCGCGGATCGGGTCGATCACGACATTGGCCCAAAAACGGGTGCCGTCCTTGCGGATGCGCCAGCCTTCGGCCTCGAACCGGCCCTCGGTTTCGGCGGTGTGGAGCGCGCGGGAAGGGAGACCGGCCATCCGGTCCTCGTCACTATAGAAGCGGGCGAAATTCTGGCCGACAATCTCGTCCGCGCGATAGCCCTTGAAGCGCTCCGCCCCCCGGTTCCAGCTCGTTACCGTGCCGATGGGGTCCAGCATATAGATGGCATAGTCGGTGACGCTGTCGACCAGCAGGCGGAACCGCTCCTCGCTGTCGCGCAAGGCCTGCTTGGCGGCGCGCTGGTCTGTCAGGTCGCGCGTGATTTTGGCAAAGCCCAGCAATTGCCCCTGCGGATCACGGATCGGGTCGATGACGACGCTGGCCCAGAAACGGCTGTCGTCCTTGCGCACGCGCCAGCCTTCCGCTTCAAATCGGCCATCATGGTCGGCGGTGTAGAGCGCGAGGGCGGGGATGCCGCTGGCCTGATCCTCCGCCGTGTAAAATCGGGAAAAATGCTGGCCGATAATCTCGTCTGCCTCATAGCCCTTGAACCGACGCGCGCCCGCGTTCCAGCTGACGACGGTGCCGGTGGGATCGAGCATATATATGGCGTAATCGGTAACGCTCTGGACCAGCAGTTCAAAGCGGTTGTCGGGACGTCCAGGCGCAGCGCTAATCATGAATTCCCCGAAGGCGGACGTCGAATGGATCAGAGGCGTCCTTGCCACAGGCAAAACGCGCATTTCGCGCAAACGTTCCCGATTGATGCAAAACAGGACTTTGTCCGGCTGATGGCTTGACTTGCGCGCGGGCGCTCCGCACGACACCGGTGTCAACAGGAGCAGGATGTAGCATGGGCAGCGTAGCAGGGGCGAACGTCACGGTGATCGGCGAAGCGATGCTGGAACTGAGCCGGGGGGACGGCGACAGCTGGAACCTGCGCTATGGCGGCGATGTCATCAACACCGCGATCCATCTGGCGCGGTCGGGCGACACGGTAAGGCTGGCGAGTGCGCTGGGCGCTGATCCGATGAGCGCGGACCTGTGCGCGGCATGGGAGGCGGAGGGGGTTGATACCACGCTGGTGCTGCGCGCGGCGGACCGGCTGCCCGGCCTCTATGCGATCGAGACCGACGCGACCGGTGAGCGCAGCTTCCATTATTGGCGCGGCGAGGCAGCGGCGCGGCGGATGTTCGACCTGCCCGGCAGTGCCGACATGGTGGCGCAGGCGGCGCAATCGGACCTGCTCTATTTCTCGCTCATCACGCTCGCCATCCTGCCGGACGAGGGACGGGAGGCGTTGCTGGACCTGTGCGCGGCGGTGCGGGCCAATGGCGGCAAGGTGGCGTTTGACGGCAATTATCGCGCCCGGCTGTGGAGCGACGCGGCGACCGCGTGCCACTGGCGCGACCGGGCGATCGCTGTGAGCGACATGGGGCTGCCGACGCTGGCGGATGAGGTGGAAATGGGCGCGGCCGATGATGCGCAGGACGCGGCTGCGCGCTGGGGCGCGGGCGAGGGACGTGAGGTGGTGGTGAAGCTGGGCGGCGAAGGCGCTCTGGTCGATGGCACCATCGTGCCGATCCCGCAGAGGGTGCCGGTGATCGATTCGAGCGGGGCTGGCGATGCCTTCAACGGCGGCTATCTCCACGCGCGGCTGGCGGGCGCCACGCCGGTGGACGCGGCGCTGGCGGGACACAGGTTGGCGGGATGGAATATCGGGCGGCGGGGCGCGATTCCCGTGCGGGATGGGGACGCGCCTTATTGAAGGGGGAGCGATGCAGGTTTTGCCTACTCCCCATCCAACCAGTCCTCACGGCAATGCCGCACACGCAGAATGAAAATTCCGCCATCGGACTGCTCATCATAGAAGATGAGGTGAGACCGAAACCGGCGCGCACGCACCGGGGGATTGAGTTCGTGGCGCAGGCGGGCGGATTTGGGATGCTCGGCAAGAAACGTAAAGCAGTTGGTCAGCCCGTCGCGATAGGCAAGCGCCTGTTCAATCCCGAATGTTTCGATGCTGTAGGCTGCGATGTCAGCGAGGTCGCGTTCCGCCCCTTTCGACAGACTGTAGGATGGCATTAAGTCCCCTGAACGCGCGCTGCCGCGTCAGCGAAAATATCCTCTACGCTGCGAGGGCTGGTGCCGCTGGCCCGACCCTCGTCAACAAGCGCCTGCATGTGCGCGATTTTCATGGCGCGCTCCTGATCCCGACGGATCAGGTCACGCACATAATCGCTGGCATTGCTGTAGCGCCCGGTTTCTGCCTGGCCCTCCACCCAATGCTTCATCGGGTCTGGCAGGGAAATGTTCATCGTTGCCACAGCGCGCTCCTATGTTCCGCAATGTGCAGAAATTGGCAAAGATTGTCAATTTTGGGGTTAGGGTTAGCTCTCTACCGGCAGAGCCACAAGCAGTCTATGGCTGGACGAGGAAGCCGCGACGCAGGGCGATTAGGACGCTGGGACGGCTTTCTTGGGGAACATGGAGCGGGTGAAGGGATCATAACAAACCACTACAAATAAACAATATTTTTTGCTACAATGACCCACACAGAACCTACACAGGTACGGCACATCAAGCACTTACGCCGCCAATCTGCACAGTTTCTGCACAGTGGGAAGCGGAGAAATGAGTTTCATCCTCGACAAAGAGCAGATCAAGCCGGGCCTTATCATCTTCCGACGTGGTGATGTCGGACACGATAACTATTACTGCCGGATCAGAATCCAGAACGAGGACCGCTACAAGACGATCTCGCTGCGCACGGCGGATCGGCAGACGGCGCGTGACCGCGCGATGGACGAGGATGCCGACATCCGCTTTCGGGTGAAGCACGATGTTCCCGTATTCAACCGTCCCTTCTCACAGGTGGCGGAGGAATATGCCGACGCCCAACAGCGCCGCGCCAACGCGGGCGAGGTCAGCCAAGCCCGCTGCAAAAATATAAGAAGCAAGATCGACGGCCCCCTCAAGGCTTATGTCGGCAGCACACAGATTCATCTGATTACGCAAGACCGCTGGTCGGAGTATCCGCTGTGGCGACGGGAAAATGGCGAAGGCCGTCGCAAGAGCGTCATCAGCGATTCCACCATCCGCATCGAGATGACCATTTTCGCAGCCATCATGAATTATGCCATCGGCAAGCGATACGTGCCCGCGCATCATCGCTTTGAGGGCATGCCGAAGCTCAAATCGAACCGGCGCGACGAGTTCACGCTGGAAGAATACCGCAAGCTCCACACCAAAGGCCGCAAATGGATGAAGGAGGCGACCACGCCGCAAGGCGTCTGGTATCGCCAGATTTGCTACAATTTCATCCTTGTTATGTGCAACACGGGGATGCGCCCGCCGGAAGCGAAGAACCTACGCTGGCGGGACATCACCACCGCAAAAGACAAAGACGGACAGGAAATCCTTGTCCTCTACGTTCAGGGCAAGGGCAAAACACGCAAGCTGATTGCCCCGCTCAGCGTCGCAAAATACCTTGATCGGGTGCGCGAGCTTTCAAAGGCGACCAAGCCCGACGATCATGTGTTTACGATTATCAACGGTAAACCCGCCAAATGGCTTTATCGCGATACCGTCGAAGAATTATTGAAATACACCGACCTTCGCGAAGGCCCGAGCGGCATTCCCCGCACGACCTATTGCTTCCGCCATACCTACGCCACGCTCCGGCTCTCCGCCGGGGTCGATGTCTATATCCTCGCCCAGCAGATGGGCACCTCCGTCAAAATGATTGAACAGCACTATGGGCATGTAAACACCATCAAACACGCCGACCGCGTGCTCATGGGAATCGGCGGATGGGATGCGATGCATGCCGAAATGAACGCCGAGATCGACGAGCTGGAATCCAAGGCCAAAGAGGTGCAGTCCATCAAAGCCAAACAGACGGACAAGCCCCGCCGCCCCAAACGCTAGCGCGCATCGCACCAGCCATCGAGTTCGATGGCCGATGCAACAGAGCTACGCGTTTCTGCCGAATTTCACGACGCGCCGCTGGCGCTCCCCGGTCGTGGAATCGGCCAAGCGGGCACGGGAAAAAGGTGCGCAGAGCTTCAAGCACCCCCGTGATCGCGTCTTTCCGCAAAGCCTTTGCCTCAGCCGCTGGCGAACCAGAGGCAATGGATTGCGGAGCCTGCCTTTTTGCAGGCCATTCGTAACAGAGACCCCGTTTTCACGATATGCCCTTCGCCTATCGTCAGCAGGTGCCGCGCTACCGCCGCCATCAACCTTGCGGGAAGGGGCAGACGATGGAAGCGCCACACAGACGATGTTTCAGCGATACGGTGTGGCCGCACCTCTGGATAGCCAATGGCTCACATCACGATCCGGACTGTGCTTTCGCCTTTAGCATGACCTTGTGCCGTCAAAGGGCGGTGCTCCGGTTCCGGCTCCGTCCTGATTTCCCCTTGCCGTGTTTGCATTCCAATCGGGCAGCTTGAGCCCCCTGCCATGCGCGGGCGCTACTGCCGTCAACAGGAAGCCTCGGCTCCCCCGTCCGCAGGCGTCCGGTCCCCCCAATTTTCCTGTGTGACGCCGCGCCATCGCGCCTGGCTCTCCGTGGGCACGCCCGAAAGGGCAATGCAAACCAAGGAGAAAAGACATGACGAAAAAATCCGAAACCAAAGCCCCGGCATTGATTGCCTGGCACGTCCGCGAAGTCAAAGGCGGCAAAGCCTTCTGGACCCGCATCGGGGCCGCCTGGCAGCACCAGAACGGCGATGGCCACACTCTCCAGCTCGATCTCTACCCGCTGGATGGCCGTATCGTTCTTCTGCCCCCGAAGGCCGATGAAGCGACGGAAGGCGGTGCAGCATGAGCCGCACCTTCACACGCCACTACGAGCATCACGAAACCGTTTGGAACGGCGTTAGAATCTCTATCAGCTACGAGCCGCGCTGGCTCAGTCTCGCCGACGATTACGGCCTCGACACGGCCCACCTCGAAATCGAGGCTATCGCGCCCGAGCGCGCGCCGCTCCCGATCACCGAGACCGGCTACCGCTCGCACTTCACGACGGCTCACGCCGTCGCCGCGATGGGCGGGCCGGTGGCCCTCGTGCGCACATGGCTCGACGAAGAAGCCGCGTCACCCGCGTGGCAGCGCCAAGTCGCCGCCGCCCGCCAGCTCACCCTCTTTTGAGGGTGACGCTGGCGCCAAAATGCATTTCTGGTTGAAAGGCTTAAAAGAGAAACATCAGGATAGTTTATTC
>NZ_CAVK010000183.1 GCF_000382885.1 Sphingobium indicum BiD32 | reverse complement strand
CCATGCCGATCCCTGTTCAGACCTACCCGGCCACCTCTCGAGTGCGTTAGCCGTCGCTGCCAATGCCGGCGCAAACCTCATTCCTCATGCACGTCAGGGCACGATCAAATGGCGTTGCGCGGGCGTGTATACGCTTGCCGACGTCCACGGGGCGTACGGGCTCCACGCTTGGCAAGGCGTTCGACGGCCAGCACCTGCTCATTTTGTTCGCGATCCTCATGCTAGTGGTGGGCGCGCTGATGCTGCGCAATCGCGACAATCTGGGCCGACGTCCGGTGCCGGCGCCAAAATGCCCCCAAGGTCATCGCCGATGGCAGCGCGACGGGGCTATTTTTTCAGGCTTCTTCGGCATTGGCGGCGGCTTCCTGACCGTCCTTGGCCTCATGGCATCGACCGGCATGCCGATGATCAATGCGGTTGGCTCCTCGCTTGTGGCCGTCACCGCCTTTGGCCTGACGACCGCGCTCAACTATGCGTTTGCCGGTTTGATTGACTGGGGCCTTGCTGCGCCGTTTATCGGCGGCGGCATCGAAGCGGCTGTCGACCCACAAAGCCCTCCTGAACCGTTTATTCGCGGCACTCATCTTCTGCGTCGCCCTCTATATCTTCTGGAAAAGCTGGTTCACCCTTTGATGCCCGTCGTGGGAGTCCAATGCAAAAGCAGGAACCGGGTCGATAGATCGATCCCTGCGCAATGGCCTGATCAGGCCATCATGTTCCTAGGCCGTGTGGACGAATTTGATCAAGCATAGACCGGCGGCGAAGCTGACGATTGACCTGTAGTTTTCGGCGGTTTTCTTGCATTTGAGGGCGACGCGCTTGAAGCGTTTGAGGCGGCCGAAGCCCTGCTCGATCCGCCCGCGCGCCTTGTAGAGCGTCCTGGCGAAGAAGGTGGGTTTGTTCTTTTCGTTGGCCTTGTGCGGGATGACCGGGGCGATGCTCCGCGCCCTTGCGGCAGCCCGGTTGGCCTTGCTGGAATAGCCCTTGCCGGCAATGGCGGCGCGCGGGGATATGTCTGGCCCAATCGACCGAGCTGGGGCGAACGAGAACCACTGTGACCTTGTTCTGCCCCTCGCTCGCTTGCTACGGGGGCGTGTCCAGCCCATCGAACGGGCTCCAGAAGGCGGCCAGCGAGAGGAAAATATTCTCCGAATAACGGTCAGCGATGCTGGCGCAACCAAGAGGGCGAGGGTGAGGAACGCCGGCGCGATCAGGAAATTACGCAGCCAGCGCTTATAGGCGTCACGCAATCCGAGTGCTTCTGTCATGTATCCGCCGCGCCCCACCGCACCTCACGAACGAATATCACCTTATTCATGAACGTGGATCGGGCAGCAACATGCAATCATGAAATGGCTCTCTTTGTGAAGATACAGCGATATGCCAAAGATATTATTGATCGACAACTCGGCCAGCCACGAACATTCATCTGCGCATTTTCTCGGCGCGATCCACTGTTTCCGATGGTGCGCACTGGGCACCTGCTATGCATTTGATCCACTTGTCAGCATACTGTAGGATGTCCGCCATCCAGGCGGTTTCTAGATCGAAGCGGACGGTCGGCACCTGAGGATCACAAGTCGGCTGCTAGACGACCGACTTGGGTCGACTCTTGCCGGAAGCGAACGCCGGATCATGGGCAGGATCGTCACGGCTGATAGCGTCGTCGCGCGCGATCCTCGCCATTCGAGTTAGGCATGGGCGACGGGAGAAGAGGAGCGGCCACCGAAGGAGCCGACAACACGATCAAGGTCTTATAAATGACGAGGTCACGTGTGTGACTATGCCCAAGCGGCCAAGTTTTGCACCTCCGCTTCATTTCAGCTTCTCGGGAGTTACATGAATGGACGACCGCCAGTTACCGGCACGGTCGCCCCGCTCATGTAGCTCGCCTCATCGCTTGCCAGCATCACATAGGGCGGTGCCAGTTCGCGGGGCTGCGCGGCGCGGCCGATTGGCGTGTTCCCACCGAACGACTTCACGGCTTCGGGCGGCATGGTCGAGGGGATTAGCGGCGTCCATACTGGCCCCGGCGCCACACAGTTCACGCGGATATTCTTGTCTGCCAGCATCTGCGCCAGGCCCATCGTGAAATTCTGGATCGCGCCCTTGGTCGTTGCATAGGCGAGCAGATGCGCATTGGGCTGGTCGGCGTTGATCGAGCTGGTGTTGATGATCACCCCGCCATCCTCAAGATGGGGCGCAGCGGCCTTGGAAAGATAGAACATCGCGTGGATGTTGACGGCGAAGGTCCGCTCCCACTCTCGATCGGAAATGTCGCCAAGTGCCTCGAAGCTCGCCTGGTGGGCGGCATTGTTGACGAGGATGTCGATGCCACCAAGCGCTTCGACCGCCTTCTCGATGATCGCCCGGCAGTGCTGCGCGCTGCTGATGTCGCCCGGCATCAAGACGGTCTTGCGACCGGCCGCTTCCACCCACTTCTGCGTTTCGCGGGCGTCCTCTTCCTCCTCGCTGAGATATGATATGAGGAGATCGGCGCCCTCCCGCGCATAGGCGATCGCCACGGCCCGGCCGATGCCGCTGTCGCCGCCCGTGATGATCGCACATTTGCCTGCGAGCCGGCCGGACCCGACATAGCTCGTTTCGCCATGATCGGGCCGCGGCTTCATCGCATCGGTATTCCCCGGCATCGCTTGTTGCTGCTCAGGATAGGGCGGCCGGGGATAGTCGGTCATGATTACCTCCTATAAGGCAGGGCGTCAGGCGGAAATCAGATGCACGGCGGTGGGCTGCGCCAGCGGCAGACCGGCTGATTTTGCCTGCGCCATCAATGCTTCCTTGCGCGCCAGCATCTGGTCACGCAGCGCGACGAGATCGACGTCGGCCTTGCGACACTGAGCGAACATGCCCTCCGAAGGCATCTCCTCCTCATGGACATGATGCTTGATCTCCTCGGAGAGCACCTTGACCTTGGCATCATAGAAATCGTCTGCGGGGCTGCCGGCCTCGATATCATTCACCAGAACCTTGGCTCCGTCATGCTCGACATAGGCCTCATCGAGCGTGTCGTCCTCGATCTTGCCGCGAAAGGCGGGGTAGAAAATCTCTTCTTCGATCAGTGTGTGGACCTTGAGCTGTGTGCAGATCTCGTGAGCGAGATTCTGCTTGCGGCTAGATGAGCTGGCATTCTCGAACTGCTCGAAAAGAGCCTCCACCGTTCGGTGATCGGCCTTGAGCATGGCAATAGCGTCGGTGAAGCTTTCACTGGGCATGATATCCTCCTTTGGAATGCTGCCCCAGAAATGGGCGGATGGCCCCATCCGTTCCCTGCTAACGACTCGCAGCACGACGAAATGCGAAGAATTAACCCCGATCAACTCATGTCACTTTTTCGTCGTCTTCCTGTTTCGTGGTCTGTTCTTCCTTTCGGGCGATGAAGCTGATCTTTCCATTGGGTTCGAGGATGGCCCAGGCAACTTCGGCAATTCGGGCGATGCCGGCCAGTCGCATCTCGATTTCGACTTCGGCACGGGTGATCCGGTCACGGCGCATATTGGCTGCGATCAACTCCCCATCCTTGACCAGCACGCGCGGAACCCCCTCGAGCCATCGCTCGGCGCGTGGCGAGAGATAGGTGATCCAGCTCAGGGCCAGTGCCCAGAAGGCGATGGTAGCAATGGCAAGCGCCGCGCCCGTCATGCTGAGGTCGTTATGCGTGATGCCCTGCTGGACGAGGTCACCCATGACGATCAGCAGCACCAGCTCGAACGGCGTGACCTGGCTCAACTCCCGCTTGCCCAGCAGCCGGAGCAACGAATACATGATGAAGAACATCACGCTGGCGCGCAGGATGATGTCCATCAGGGCAGGACCTTGATCCGGACCGGAACGGTGGCGAGAGCGGTTTCGCCATCAAGCGCCGTGATCATGCCGCTGGTGCCGGCGAACAAGGGTGGATTGATCTGGCCGTCGATCTTGAAGCGAAAGGTTTCTCCCGCCTCGGCGCGGCCGAAGGAAAGCGGTGGGAAGCATCCTTATGGCTTTCCTCGCCCGCGGCCGGCATCATCGTGTTGATCGTCATTTCCCGCCATAGTCCATCCGACATTGCAATGACGAGATCACCCACGGGTCGGCGCGGCGTTACTTCGACGATGGTTTCAAAGGCCATGCCATTTCGCAAGGTATCGGGCATTCGCACCGCCAGAGCGGCAGAATCGCTGACCGTTCGTCGCATAGTCGCGGGTTGGCCTGCGAACATGCCCAACAATCCGCTGGCGAGAAGTGCCGCCAGGAGGAGCAGCGGCCAGGGATTGGCACGTCGGCTGTTGCTCTCATGCTCCTGAGTGATGCCGTCCGGTGTCCGAGATGCCATGGCCATATCTCAAGCCGCTTGCGGCGGGCAATCCGCCACGGCGGGCAGCATATCGCCCAGCATCGCGAGCGCGACGCGCAGGGATTCGATCCGCGTGGCCCCGCGTCCGATATCACCGAAATGCTTCAGGCAATGGCGCGTTTCTGCTGCATGTCCCGCGCAGGCAAAATGGACGAGGCCAGGTTCGTCGTCCGGTGCGCCGGGACCGGCAAATCCGGTGATCGCGATCGCAAGCTGCGCCTTTGACCGGCGCAGCGCCCCCTCGGCCATAGCGCGCGCGACCGGCTCGCTGACCGCGCCGCAATCCTCTACCAGCGCCTGGCTGAGTCCGAGCAGATCGCATTTGGCATCCTTGCTGTAGACGATGAAACCGCGATCGAATGCGTTGCTGGCCCCTTCGATATCGGTGAGCAGCGATGCCAGCAGCCCGCCGGTACAGCTTTCCGCCGTCGCGATGCTGAGTGCGGCCTCCTCCACGCCTTCCAGCAAAGATATGGCGGCTTGAATGATGTCATCGGGCAATGCCGGAGACAGTGTCCCGGCATCGAACGCCTGCTTGCTCTTGTGCCCTTGATCCATCGTCCAATATCCTGCGATGTCAAAACACATATTCCCCTGCCAGCGTTCCCGAACCCAAGGGCAGTCTGCATCTTCCCTATCCAGGAATGCGACGACACGAGCCTTCCCTGGGAAGGATGGTGCGCAAACATCGGCACGGTTCGGCGCTCGGCACGTTTCTGTAGCGTGGCCGAGTGACACCGCCGCCACCCAACCAGAATGAGCGATCATCTCAAAAGGAGTAGGATCTTATCCGATGTCCGCGCCGACGCGCCGGTGAACTGATAGCCTGAGTATCGAGGGAAGGAACCGATGTTTCCAACAACGGTCGCATCGACTTCCGGGATGCCGGCCGAGAATGACAATCGGTCGCTACTGTCAAACCAGAGGATTATCCGCCCCAGCGGTGACGAACAGCAAAGGAGCAAAGCACATGGCCGATCTCAATCTAATCAAAGAGCATATGGAAATCATTGGCGCCGATGGCGTCCATATTGGTACTGTCGATCATGTCGAGGGTGACCGGATCAAGATGACCAGGGCCGACAGCGGGTCCCATGGTGACCACCATCATTATTTCTCCGGCGGGCTCGTCACGGCCGTGGAGGGAAATCAGGTGCGCCTGTCTGCAGCCGGATCGGCAGCGTTACTGCTCGAGGAAGAAGAGGGCGGCGAGCCTCTCACCGACAGGCATGACTGACAAGGCGGCGCGCCTATTCGATATTTCGATGAACCGCCAAGGCGTCCAGTCGGCGGCTGGGCTGCGGACTATTCCCGCTCCGCAGTGGCTGACCGATTTTTCCGCCATTCGGGCATCGGTCGATCCAAAGACGCCGCTCATGCGTGCAATTTCCATCCCAAAGAGCAGACCATCTCCTTTCCCGCGAGGCTGCATATGATTTTGCATGGTCACATAATTCTTGAAACTGCCGCATCACGTTCAGCCATCATAATCTCGCGCATGGCGAATTTCTGAATCTTGCCGGTAACCGTCATTGGGAATTCCTGGACGAACCGGATGTGTTCGGGAATTTTATAGTGAGCGATCTGGCCTCGGCAGTGATCGCGTATCGTCGTTTCGGTGAGTTGTGTATTACTCGTTCGTATCCATGCGCAGACGGTTTCGCCCAGACGATCGTCGGGGATGCCGAATATCTGCGCTTCCTGGACATCGGGATGGCGGTGCAGAAATTCCTCTATCTCGCGCGGATAGATATTCTCGCCGCCGCGGATGATCATGTCCTTGGCGCGGCCGGTAATGCGGACATAGCCATCCTCGTCCATCGTTGCCAGATCGCCCGAATGTATCCAGCCACGCGCGTCGATCGCCTCGGCAGTCCGGTCCGCATCCTCCCAATAGCCGTTCATCAGGCTATAGCCGCGGAATAATATCTCCCCCTGGACGCCGCGCGGAACCACCCGCCCACGGCCATCGACGATCTTGGCCTCGACAAAGTCATGGACCCGGCCGACCGTTTCGACGCGCCGTTCTAGGCTGTCCCCCGGCATGGTCTGGAAACTCAGCGGACTGACCTCCGTCATGCCATAGCCGATTGTGATATCGCCCATGTGCATCTGTCCGATCACCCGCTCCATCACCTCCACCGGGCATGGCGCGCCGGCCATGATCCCGGTGCGCAGAGTGGACAGGTCGAACGCTGCAAAGTCGGGATGGTCGAGTTCGGCGATGAACATCGTCGGCACGCCATGCAGACCGGTACAGCGCTCATCCGCTACTGTTTCCAGCACGATAGCGGCGTCGAAGGCTTCGCCCGGAAAGACCATGCAGGCGCCATGGGTGATGCAGGCGAGTACCCCCAGCACCATGCCGAAACAATGGTATAGTGGCACCGGGATGCAGAGCCGGTCCTGTTCCGACAAGAGCATTCGGCGGCCGGAATAGAAGCCGTTATTGAGGATATTGTGGTGGCTGAGCGTTGCCCCCTTGGGCGAGCCGGTCGTGCCGCTGGTGAACTGGATGTTGATGGGGTCTTCGGGCTGGAGGCTGCTCGCCAGTGCATCGAGCGCTGCGTCGCTATCGGGGGTAGCAAAGACCGCGACCGCATCGAACGGCAAAGCGCCTGCCATCGCGCCGTCACCGATGGTGATGAGCCATTCCAGTTCCGGCAGGCGGGCGGCGCGTAGCGCGCCGGGCGGGGTTTGCGCCGCTTCCGGCGCCAGCTGAGCGATCATGGCGCAATAGTCGCTGGTCTTGAACTGCTGCGCGAATATCAGTGCGCGACAGCCGACCTTGTTGAGGCAATAGTCCAGCTCGGCGATACGATAGGCGGGATTGATGTTGACCAGGATCAGCCCCGCCTTGGCCGTAGCCAGCTGGGTGACGACCCATTCCAGATTATTGGGCGACCAGATGCCGACGCGGTCGCCCGGTTCCAGACCCATCGCCAGCAACCCGCTGGCAAAGGCATCGACACGCACAGCCAGCGCCGCATAGGTCAGCCGGACACCCTGATGGCGCACGACGATGGCTTCGCGATCACCGTGCCGCGCGGCGATGTCGGTGAAGGCTGCCCCGATCGTCTGGTAGAGCAGCGGGTGGTCGCTGCATCCCGACACATAACTGGCCGTCATTTGATCCTGTCCTGCTGCTATTGTCATTGTCATGTCGCACCGACGAGGATGGCCCCGTCAGTGCGACGGTTGGATCAGAAGCGGCGGCGGAACGTCACGCCGTAGGTGCGCGGGGCGCTGTAATTGCCCTGGACGAAACCGGCCGCGGCATTGGCGTCACCGCTGAAGATGACCTGCTTGTCGCTCAGATTCTTGCCCCAGAGTAGCAGGTCCCAGTTTCCGTCGCCATTTTCATAGGCGATCTGCGCGTTGAAGATGCTGTAGCCCTTCTGCGTCAGCCAGACCGAGTTGATGTCATCATTGTAGATCTTGCTATTGTAGGACCAGTCGCCGCGCAGGCTGACATCGCCCGAAAGCGCCGGAACCGGGATACGGTAGTCGAACCCGGCGCTGGCCGACCATGCGGGCGAGTTGGACAGGGTGTTGCTCATCCGCACCTGAAATTCCGGCCGGACGAGCGAGGAGAGCGGCAGCAGCTTGGTATAATGGGTGTCGAGATGCGCCAGCGAGGCGTTGAGCGTCAGCCGGTCGGTCGGCTTGGCCGCCAGTTCCGCCTCAAACCCCTTGATCCGCGCATCGCCGCCATTTTGCGTGCCCGGCGCGAAATCCTCGATCACGGTGATCTGGATGTCCTGATATTTGGTGGTGAAGGCCGCAACGTTCAGCCTGACCTTGCGATCGAGCATCTCCAGCTTTGTGCCGACCTCGAAGGTCGCGAGCTTTTCCGGGGTGAAGGCCAGGACATCGGGCCGGGGGGCGACGGTCCGGGCGTTGAAACCGCCGCCCTTGTAGCCGCGCGAATAGGAGCCGTAGAACAGCACGTCGCGGGAGAGTTTATAATCGATGCTGAAGCGTGGCGACACGTTGGAAAATGTGTTGGTGACGCGGCCATAGGGCACGGTGCGCACGCCCGCAAAGGCTCCCCCTGCGGCGGGATCATAGATGAAGTCTGGCAGCAGCGATTTCTTGTCATGGGTATAGCGGACGCCGGCCGTGATCTTGATAGCGTCCGACAGCTTGAAGGATGCCTGGCCGAAGGCGGCGTAGCTGCTGTTGTCGGCGTCGGATTTCAGGATGATCGTGCCGATCGAAGGCGGCAGGGCGCAGCGATAGTCGTCGACTGCGCTTTCCTTGAAATAATAGGCACCACCGATATATTCCACGCGATCCGAGAAGGCTGACCCGACCAGTTGCCCTTCCTGCGAGAATTGCTTTTGCTGGAAATTGCTGAAGCAGTCGACGACCTGGAGGGGGCTGTTGTCTGCATCGCGGTTGAAGCTGCCACTGACCTTGCGAAAGGCGGTGATCGACTTGAAGGTCAGATCGTCCGCCAGCTTCCATTCGGCGGTTCCGGCAAAGCCGGTAACGTTGAGATTGGTGCCATTGGGACCAGTCTGGTAAGTGCCGCGCTTGTTGCCCGGCGCGACCACCCAGCGATCGTCATAGCGGACGCCCGTGCCATAGCCGGGCACGTCGATGACCGCAGCATCATTGGCATTATAGGCGGCCGTCAGCGTGCCATCGAGCGGCACGGCCAAAGCGGCTGACGGGACCGTCGCCTCCCGTATGCGCGAGACATCGGCGGTCAGGTAGAGGTTGAAGGCGTCTGATGGCGCATATTCGATCGCCAGTCGACCCGATCCGCGATTGACGTCGCCGGGCGTGCGCTGGCTGCGGTTATTATGGGCAGGCGCGGGATAGTTGGCCGCCAGCAAATGCGACCAGCCGTCTGCGCGCTTGTAGCCAAAGGTCAGCTTGGTGCGCAGGACGTCGGAGATCGGCGTATCGATCGATCCGCGCATTTCCATGCGATCATAATTGCCATAGGTCGCCTCCAGCGAGCCTTCCGGGGTCGAAGACGGGCGCTTGGTGGTCACGCTGATCGCACCGCCGATCGTGTTGCGGCCGCCAGGGCGATCAGCGATATCGACAGATGAGCATTGGTATGGCGCAATTTATCTTCCCCTTTTTGATCAAATGGTCGCGATCTGATGCAATCCGAGCGCGAGATGTTCTCACCCGCCGCAACGATAATCGCGGCACCCTGCGAATATTTCTGTTGTGTTTTTTCAGGTTGGCGCGGGAGCTGGAAATAAATTCGCATTTTCATGCGATCATTTGCCTTTCCCGCGATCTATGGAATGCCGCACTCTTGCGGCAAGATATTACCCGCTCTTGCGCACTCTTTGTCATTTCCTGCTCGATTATGACGGCGCGCTTGTGCCGCCGCTCACTCTGAGTCTTAATCGGGCCATGGGGTAGCAAGACATGCAGCTGAACAGTCATGGAGACAGGAAATATATAACCGGGCGGCGGCTTTCGGACGTTGCCGAATGGTCGGGTCTGCGCCTTGAACTCTGGCGACATGAGGCCGGGGGGCTGGCCGACCTTGGCCTGGAATGTACAGAGATCGGCATCCTCCTGTCTGGGCAGCTCAGCGTCCGGCGGACCGGCGATGGCCAGACGCAGGAGGCGTTCGCCCGTCCGGGGACATCCTGGATCTGTCCGTCGGGCACCTATGAAAGCGACATTCGCCTCTCCGCGCCGATGGACGAATGCCTGCACATTTTCCTGCCGCCAACCTTGCTGGAGCGCGCGGCGCTGGAAGCCTATGAGATCGATCCGGGCAAGGCGCGACTGGGCTATGCCGGCGGCCTGAACGATACGCTGCTGGTGCAGATCGGCACGGCCTTCCGATCGCTACTGGAACGTGGACCGGCCCCTACCGATCGTCTGCTTGTCGATGGCATGCGCACGACGCTAGCAGCGCATCTGGTCAGCCAATATTCCGCCGATCACTGGCGCGCGCCCGATATGCAGGCTGCGCGCACGCTCGATCCGGTTCGGCTGAAACGGGTGGTGGACCTGATCGAACACAAGCTCGACGCTGAACTATCGCTGGAGGAACTGGCAGCGCAGGCATGTCTCAGCCCGTTTCACTTCACCCGCCTGTTCCGCCGCGCGACCGGGCTGACGCCACATCGTTACGTGATGGAGCGGCGCATCCAGGTGGCGCAGGAACGGCTGGCGCTGGGGCGGCTGGCGCTGGTGGAGATTGCGCTGGAAACGGGTTTCGGGTCGCAGGCGAATTTCAACCGGGTGTTCCGCAAGGCGACGGGCATGTCGCCCGGCCAGTATCGCAAGCTGCATTGCGTCGCTCTGTGCGCAACCTGAAAGGGATCGGCACCCTTCAGGCACGCCGATCCTTGCTCAATTGGCGATACAGCCATCATCCCCCAATTGGCCGATCCGTCGCAACAGCCGCGTGGCCACCGATGCGCGGATCGGCTGTCCGCGCCTGATCTTCACCCATGTGTTGACGCTGATCCCCAGCGTTTCCATCAGATAATCAGGCTTCTGGCTTTCGAGCCTTGCCGCCAGCCTATCCGCGATTCTTGGGTCGATATGCGCCATGCGCTGCGGTGTTGCGGCCTGTCCGACCGACATCACAGCGCTTCCCAATCGACTGCCTGCTCATAGGCGGCCGCAGCCTGATAGATGATGCTTTCGCCATGATCGCGCGCCACCAGCATCAGGCCCACCGGCAGCCCATCGACCGTGCCGCACGGCAGCGACATGGCCGGATTGCCGGTGACGTCGTAGGCGGCTGTATTGCCGATCATCTCCAGCGCGCGGGCGACGATCTCGGCCACGGACGCATCGGCGGCTGGCATTTTCGACGCGACGATCGGCAGCGTCGGCATCAGCAGCAGGTCATAGGCGTCAAAAAGCCTTTCATAGCTGCGCTTGACCCGCAGGCGGATATTCTGCGCCTTGGCATGGTAGCGCCCGCCAAAGGCACGCCTGCCATATTCGCCGACCATCATGCACAATTTGAGCGAGGCGGACAGCGCATCGGCCTGATCGCGCCAGCTGCGGTGCCGGTCGATCAGGGCGACATCCTGCAAGCCGATGCTGTTATGGCCGCCACCATTGCCGAGCATCATCTGCGCCAATAGTCCTTCGCAGCCGATCGGTGTCCAGAGCGTGGTCGCAAGGCTATGATCGGGAACGGACAGGGGTGTGACGGCAGCACCCAATCGCTCCAGCGTGCGGGCCGCAGCCCGGACCTTTTCCGCAACTTGCGGCATCATGTTGGGCAGCGCGAAGCCCTCCTCCACCAGACCGATCCGCAGCCCTCGAACCCCGCGATCGAGCGCAGCCGAATAGTCCTCTGCAGGCGCACCGCGCTGGCGCGCGTCCATGCCATCGGGACCGGCGATGACTTCGAGCAGCAGGGCATTGTCGCGGACGGTGCGGGTGATCGGGCCGCAATGGTCCACCGTCGCCTCGATCGGCATCAGGCCGGTATAGGGCACCAGCCCATGGGTCGGCTTCATCCCCACGACGCCGCAGAAGGAGGCCGGGATGCGCACCGATCCGCCCTGATCGGTGCCCAATGCCATGTCCACCTCGCCCGCCGCGACCAGCGCGGCACTTCCCGACGACGATCCGCCGGCGGAATAGCCTGATCGGCGCGGATTATGGACAGGTGCCGGATCGGACGTATGGCTGCCCCCAGACAGGCAGAATTGCTCGCATGTCGCCTTGCCCAGGATCGTGGCCCCGGCGTCCAGCGTGCGGGTCACGACCGTGGCGTCGAAGCTGGGCACAAAGCCCTCCAGCGTTGCCGATCCGTTCATCATCGGCACACCTGCGACGTTGATATTGTCCTTGATCGCGATGGTCCTGCCATGCAGCTTGCCGGTCGGGGCGCCCTGCACCATGGCCTTCCAATACCAGGCGTTGCCGCATGTCTCCTCGCCTTCCGGGCGATGGCCCGGCGCGCGCGGATAGCGCAGCTGCGGCACTTCGTCGGGCAGGTCGTCGATCATCTGATAATCGGCAAGGAAGCCGCCAATCAATGCATGATAGTCCTGCACCTGATCGGGCAGCAGGGTCATGTGCAGGCTGGTGGCGATATCGGCCAGTTCGGCCGTGGATGGCATGCGGACGGTCATGGATGATCCCCGATCAGTTGGCATCGGCGCCGATGCGGGCGTCGCGCATCAGGCCGCTATTGGGGTGGCAATGGATATATTCATAATATTGGTCGGCGGCATCGACGACCAGCACCTCATGATAGAGCCGGAGCTTCTCAAGCGAGGTGGCGACCCGGAAGAAGGTGACGAAGATGCGCAAATGGGTCGGATGCGATTCCGCCCAACGCTCCAGCAGGTCGAGCGACCGCCAGTGGCCCAGGTCGAAGCTCTGGTCGACCGGTCGCCCGTCCAGATCGATATGCCGGACATAGCGGTTGGAATAGCAGCCGATGCTGGCACCCTGATCGCGCAGGAAATCCATGCCCGCGCGCAGGGTCGGCTCGATCTCCTCCAGATACAGGGTGCGCTCTTCCGCTCCGGCTTCCTCCCAATCCTGTCCCGACCGGATCAGGCAGAGATTGTCATGGCCGCCAATGACGACCCGGCCCCGTGCCTGCGGATCACCGGCGACGACGCACAGCTCGCCCTTTGCCGCCAGCCAGTCGGTCTGCGAAGCGGCCATGCGGTCGCGCATCGACCCCCAATAGCCATGTTCCTCAATCTCGTCGCTGACACGATCCATGACCGCGCCGACGCCGGGCAGCGCATCGCGAAAGGCATAGAGCGTCTCGAACTGATCGACGCGCGGGGCCAGTATCTCGCGAAAATAGCCCAGCCCGTCGGACAGGCGCGCGTCGGACTGCCACCAGTCCCGCACCGGCGCGGCATCCTGCCAGCGCGCGAACGCGGCGGGATCGGTCCAGTAGGCGATGGCCATGCGATTGTCATAGCCATCGGTGTCGGCATAGTCGACCAGGTCGAAATGACCCGGACCGTCCGTCGCCTGGAACGTGGCGACGATGTGCCGCAGCGCGTCCAGCGAAGCGGCGTTGGCAAGACCATCACCGCTTTTCGATTGCACGCCGAAATGCCCCATCACCACCTGTTTCAGCGACGGATCGGCACGCGCCACCCACATGGGGAAAGGCGGAACATAGTCGGCCGCGACCCGGCGCGAGAGGCTGCGCGGGCATTTGAGATGGGTATCGATTGCGGATTCCATGTCGCCGATGGTCCTTTCCGGGCGCGAACTGAGCCTTCCACCGGCCGGTTGATCGGTACGCGGAGGGGCATGGACCGATCATATCGGGTGGCCTCGCCAGATATTGCCAAGGCTTGCGAAGTCATTGGCATATCTTGCTATTCATCCCGTCGGCCTGCGTTTCCGCAAGATGTGCCAACAGCTCCGCAGGATCGGGCAATACGTGCCCCCGTCGGGACGTCCAGTCTCCTGGCGATACCGGCGCAGGCCCGGTGACCTCGCCCGAACTGAGGTCCGCTTGCCGCCATATCGACCTGATCTCATCGAGAGAGGAAAAGGGAATGTCCGTCGGGGTAAAAGATATGCATGACAACCGGCCCGGTCTGCCGTTGCAGGCACCGGCCGAAGAGCGCGCCCGCGCTCTCTATCAGGTTTTGAAGGATAAGGGCGTTGCAACGGACGGCTTTGTCGAAGGGTGGCAGAAGGTGTTCGAGGAGGATTTCTCCCCCCGGCGCGGCGCAGAACTGGTCGCCCGCGCCTGGACCGACCCGGATTTTCGGGATCTGCTGCTCAGCGACGGCACGGCGGCGGTCGGGCAATATGGCTATCTGGGGCCGCAGGGCGAATATATCGTCGCGCTGGAGGACAGCGCCAGCGTCAAGCATGTCGTCACCTGCACCCTCTGTTCCTGCACTGCCTGGCCGATCCTGGGCCTGCCGCCGACATGGTATAAAAGCTTTGAATATCGGGCGCGCATCTGCCGCGAACCACGCAAGGTGCTGGCCGAAATGGGCACCGTCATCCCGGCCGACGTCGCCATAAAGGTTTATGATACGACCGCCGAAACGCGGTACATGGTCCTGCCCGTCCGCCCCGCAGGAACCGAGGGCTGGAGCGCCGAGCAGCTCGCACAGATCGTCACCAAGGACTGCCTGATCGGCGTCGCCCTGCCCAAGGCAGGCTGAACCCCCACGACTTCTAGCAAAGGACAGACATAATGGACGGTATCCATGATCTCGCCGGGATGCAGGGCTTCGGGCGGGTCGACCACATTGCCGACGCGGATGTTGGTGGCCCTTTCCACCATGACTGGGAGGCGATCGGCTATGGCGGCATTTTCCTGGGGGTGGAACAGGGCATCTTCAGCATCGATGAAGTGCGCCACGCGGTCGAGCGGCTGGAGCCGCTCTATTATCTGATGACGCCCTATTATGAACGTTATGTCGTCGGCGTCGCCTCCCTGCTGGTCGAAAAGGGGGTGTTGACCCAGGAGGAGCTGGTACAAGCGACCGGCAAGCCTTTCCCGCTTGCCCGGCCCGCTTTGTCGCAGGGGCGTGCGCCGCGCATGGATCGCACCATCTTTGCGGTCGGCGATCGCGTCCGGGTACAGGATGATCATTTTGCAGGCCATGTCCGCTATCCCGCTTATTGTCGCGGCAAGGTGGGCACGGTCACGCATCGTACCGGCGCGCAATGGCCCTTCCCCGACGCGATCGGTCATGGCCGCAACGACGGCGGATCGGAACCCACGCTCCATGTCGAATTTGCCGCGGCCGATTTGTGGGGCGACGATACCGATGCCGCTGCGGTGATCGTGGATCTGTTCGAGTCCTATCTTGAACCCGCCTGAGCCATATCGGCATGGATGACACACGCCTTCCCGTAACCGTCCTCTCCGGCTTTCTGGGCGCGGGGAAAAGCACTTTGCTCAGCCATGTCCTGAAAAATCGTCAGGGCCGACGGGTCGCCATCATCGTCAATGACATGAGCGAAATCAATATCGACGCGGCCGACATCGCGCGCGATGTCGGCCTCAGCCGATCGGAGGAACGGCTGGTAGAAATGACCAATGGCTGCATCTGCTGCACCTTGCGGGAAGACCTGCTGGAACAGATCGCTACTCTCGCAGCGGAGCAGCGGTTCGATTATCTGCTGATCGAATCGTCGGGCATTTCCGAACCCCGGCCGGTCGCGGAAACCTTCACCTTCATCGATTCTGCGGGTCGGACGCTGGCCGATGTCGCGCGGCTGGACACGATGGTGACGGTGGTGGACGCGCTCCATTTCCTGCGTGACTTTCACGCCGGCGATCGACTGGAGGCCGGCTTGCAGGATGATCGCGACCTCTCGCAACTGCTGATCGACCAGATTGAATTTGCCGACGTCATACTAGTCAGCAAAGCCGACCTGATATCCGTGGACGCGCTCGACGAATTGCTGGCGATCCTGCGGTACTTCAATCCTGTCGCCACGATCAGATCGATGCAGATGGGTCAGGTTCCGCTGGACTGGATTCTCGATACCGGCCTTTTCTCTCTCGAACGGGCGGAAAGCGCGCCGGGATGGCTGCGGGAATTGCGGGGGGAGCATGTCCCAGAGACGGAAGAATATGGCATATCGTCCTGCGTCTATCGCGCTCGCGCACCCTTCCATCCGATGCGCTTTCAGGACTTGCTCACAAAGCCCTGGAGCAATGGTCGTCTGCTTCGGGCCAAGGGCCATTTCTGGAATGCGGCCCGCTTCACCGAAATCGGCAGCATCTCCCAGGCGGAAACCCTGATCCACCAGGGCTATATAGGACGATGGTGGAATTTTATTCCCCAGATTCACTGGCCCGCAGATGAGGATCGTCGCAGCGCGATCCTGCGACAATGGGAAGAACCGGTGGGCGATTGCCGGCAGGAACTCGTCTTTATCGGCCAGGATATCGACCGCGAGACGCTCTTTGGGCAATTGGACGCCTGCCTTTTGACGGTCGCGGAGATTGCTCTTGGGCCAGATCACTGGAAAGACCTTATCGCCGGTGTGGATGATTGAGGTACACTAGCCCGCCCTGCGGAAGGGGGCGTGCGTGCTGTAAATGGGAGCCTTTGGCGGGAATATGTCGCCGTCCGAGGTTGGAAGTTGCTTCAACGAAGAGGATGACTGTCTCGATCAGCCCCTTCGTCAGCGGATGACGCACGACATGATAATGCGGGGCATGGACCATAGCACGGCATGTAAAGCGCCTGTCGGCTGCTGAACCGGTGCAGCCTGCGCTTGCACTGGCGTCGCGACTGGCTCTAGATACTTGTCTGACATATTGTATGTGATGGGGCGCTGATGATCAGGCGAACACTGGAAATCTGTGTCGAAACATTGGCGGACCTGCATGTTGCGCTGGCTGGCGGCGCGGACCGGATCGAATTGTGCAGCGCGCTGGCGGTCGGTGGCCTGACGCCGTCCGCTGGGCTGGTTGCCCAGGCCGTGGATGCCGTACGGCAACGGGGCAAGAACATCCGCGCCATGGTGCGCCCGCGCGATGGTGATTTTGCCTATGACGCGACCGATCTTGCCACCGCGCGGGCAGAGGGCTTGGCGCTGATCGGGCAGGGCGTGGACGGACTGGTGTTCGGCGCAGCGCAAGCGGGGCGACTGGACTGCACGGCGCTGGCCGACTGGACCGCCGCGATGCGACAGGCCCGGCCCGACATCGGCCTGACGCTGCATCGCGTCATCGATCTTGTCGATGATCCGGTCGCTGCCGTCGATCAGGCGGTCGATCTGGGGTTCGACCATATATTGACCTCCGGCGGCGCGACACGGGCTATCGACGCCCTGCCGGTCCTTGCCGCGATGCAGGTGCGCGCCGCCGGGCGGATCAGCATCATGCCGGGCGCTGGCGTGCGCGCTGCCAATGTCGTCAGCATCATAGCGGCCACCGGCGTATCGGACGTCCACGCCTCGGCCAGCGAAGAGGCGCAAGCGACAGATGGCCGTGCGCTCGCCCTGGGATTTGCGTTGGGTAACCGGCGCCGCACCTCGCTTGCGCAAGTGCGCGCCATCAGACAGGCGATCGACCGGTGATCCGCCTCCATCGCCGCGAAGCTCTGAAGCTGGGGCTTGCTGCGGGCCTGCTGCCTGACGTCGCGACCGCCCGCCCTGCGCCCGACGCATCGCCATTGCTGCACGGACTTGGTCCCCGGGATGACGCGCCCTGGCACCTGCCGCAAAGCGATCCGTCGCGCCTGCTGCTCGATGATGGCTGGCGCTTCCACGAAGGCGATATCGACGTCCCGTCGCCGGTCGGTCACCACCTGACCTATTTGTCGGTGAAGGCAGGCAATGCCCGTGGCCCGGCCGCGATCGACTGGGACGATGGCGACTGGCCCATGGTGCGTCTGCCCCATGACTGGGCGTCTGCCCAGCCCTTTGTCCAGACCGCCAATGTCTCGCAAGGCTATCGTCCGCGCGGCATTGGCTGGTATCGCCGTACCTTCCGGCTCGACCCGGTCGACCGGGACAAGCGGCTGGAACTCCATTTCGGTGGCATCGCGACGCAGGCGACCATCTGGATCAATGGCAGCGTCGTCGCGCGCAATTTTTCCGCCTATAATGCGATCATCATCGACATCACCCCCTTCGCCCGCTTTGGCGAGGAGGATAATGTCGTCGCCATCCGCGTCGATGCCAATGCGATGGAAGGCTGGTGGTATGAAGGCGCAGGCCTCTATCGCCATGCCTGGCTCGCCAGACGCCCCGCCGTCTCGATCGCCACGGACGGCGTGCATTGCGATCCCCGGCAGGAGGATGGCACGTGGCGCGTCCCCGTCACCCTGACCGTAGAGAGCATCGCGCGCGACCCGCGTTCGATGCGCGTCACTGCCGTCCTGCGCGACCCGGCCGGGCAGGAGGTCGCCCGACAGCAGGCGATGCTCGACATACCGTCCCTTAAGCAGGCCAGCGTCGCCCTGACCATCCCGGTCGCCGCGCCTCACCTCTGGTCGGTTGCCGATCCCGCGCTCTACAGCGTCGATATATCGCTGGATGGGCCGGACGGCTCCGACCGGCGGATCATCCCCATCGGCTTTCGTACCATTGCATTTGACGCGGACCGGGGCGTCCTGCTCAACGGTACGCCCGTCAAGCTCAAGGGCGTCTGCCTCCATCTCGACCATGCCGGGGTGGGCGTGGCGGTGCCTGACGCGCTGCTTGCCTGGCGGCTGGCGCGGCTGAAGGACATGGGCTGCAACGCCATCCGCTGTTCGCACAATGCCCAGGCGGACGAATTCTATGTCTTGTGCGACCAGATGGGCTTTCTGGTCATGGACGAAAACCGCATCTTCAACCCCGCGCCGGAAAATCTGGCGCAGCTGGAATGGCTGGTCCGCGCCCATCGCAACCATCCCAGCATCATCCTGTGGTCGGTGTTCAATGAAGAACCGATGCAGGGGACACGCGCGGGGGTGGAGATGGTCCGCCGGATGCGTGCGGCCGTTCGCGAGCTGGATGACAGCCGCCCGGTGACGGCGGCGATGAACGGCTCCTTCTATGATCCCGACAATGTGTCGCAGGTCGTCGATGTCATGGGCTTCAACTATTATCCCAATGATTATGACCGGTTCCACGTCCTGAACCCGCGCCAGCCGATCACCAGTTCGGAAGATACAAGTGCCTTCATGACGCGCGGTGCCTATGCCAGCGATGCGCGCGCGCATGTCAGCGCGTCGATGGATGAGGAAGCGGCAGACTGGGGTGCCACCCACCGCAAGGCGTGGAAGGCGATTGCGGAACGGCCCTTCGTTGCTGGCGGCTTTGTCTGGACGGGGTTCGACTATCATGGCGAACCGACCCCCTATGAATGGCCGACCATCGCCAGCTTCTTCGGCATTCTCGACCTGTGCGGCTTTGCCAAGACGGCCTATGATATCCGTCGCGCGCAATGGATGGATGACCGTGCCGTCGTGGGGGTGGCGCCGCACTGGACCTGGCCGGGTCGTGAAGGCCAGCCCATCGACCTGCTGGTGACGTCCAATGCGCCACGGGTGCGGGTGCGCGTCAATGGCCGGATCGTCGCGGACCAACCCTGCGACCGGATCATGGGCGTTGCCGTCAGGACCAGCTATGAACCCGGCCTGCTGGAAGTGGAGGCGTTGCGCGATGGCCAGGTCGTCGCGCGTGCCGCGCACCACAGCGCCGGACCTGCCGTAGCGCTGCGCCTCACGCCAACACGCGCGCATCTGCGCGGCGATGGAGAGGATGTCCTGGCTATCACCATCGACGCTATCGACGCACGCGGTCACCATGTCCCGGTCGCGCAGAACCTGGCGCACTTCACCGTCACGGGCGCGACCCTGATCGGCGTGGGCAATGGCGATCCCAATTGCCATGAAAGCGAAAAAGCACCGGAACGATCGCTGTTCAACGGCCTCGCGCAGATGATCGTGCAGGCAGGCACGGGCCGCGGGCAGATCAGGGTAGAGGCGCAGGCGGACGGCTTGCGCCCATCGCGCCTGATCCTGCCGCAACTGGCCGTTCCCATGCGCGCTTCGGTCGCCGCGCTGCCGCCCCGTACATTGGTCGGCGACTGGCGGCGTTCGCCCGTCTTTGCCGATCGTCCTGATCCCGCGCTGCGTCCGGCAGATGGCGACAATAATCTGTGGGCTTTCGTGCGCGCAGGTACGCCAACCCCGGCCGACATCGCGCCGCAATGGCGCATATATCGGGCGGCGTTGCCACAGCGCAAGGCGATCATCGCGCGCGGTGGCAAGATCAGTTTCGCGGCCCTTGCTGGACAGGTCGAACTATGGGTCGATGGTCGCCAGCTGGTCAGCCGGAGCAAAACGACGTCCGGCCCGCTGGTCGCTGACCTGCCGTCCGGTGCCAGGGACTTGGTGCTGCTCGTCCGTTCGGACGCCGGGCAGCTGTCCGGCCTGCTCGGCCGGGTGCAGGTGGAGGCGCGGGACTGACATCCCGCGCCACGCCTTACCGGAACGCACCGATCGTCGCGATCGCAATGGCGGGTGCGGGCACCGCCGGGCGCGGAAAGCGCAGCCGCAGATAGCGTGCCGGTCGCGGCGTTGAAAAGGGGATGCGCTGTGTCGCGCGGGCATAGTTGATATTCTGGAACTCGCCTTCCTCCGCCTTGCTCCAGCGTTGGCCATCGGCACTGGTTTCCACCACGTAGCGCGCAGGCGGCGCGGCCTGCGGATCGACATGGCGGGTCGGGGTCAGTGTAAACCCGGCCAGCGTCTCCGCCTTGCCCAGGTCGATGGTGAGTGTGGCCGCGGCAGGGCTGGTCCAGGCGGTCTTGGCGTCGTCGTCCAGCATGGCCTCGCCGCCCGGCGCGCTGGCGGCGATGATTGTCCACCCGTTACGGGCAATGATGCTGGGGTCGCTGACCCGTGCCGGGGGCAGGGTGATCGGGGCGACCGACAGGAACAGCGCAAATTCGCGCAAGGTCGGCCCGGCCTCCGCCGCCACGGCCCGGAACCGTATCCGTCGGGGCGAAACGGGCGCGGGCAGCCGGACCAGCCTTTGCGGCCCGACCATGTCCTTGCGGGCGACCTCCCGCCAATCCTGCCCGTCATCGGCAATATCGATGGCAAAGCTGGTCGTCCGCAGCCCCAGTGGCAGCCATTCCTGCAAGCGGATCGTGTCGAACCGGGTGCCGGGTGCCAGGTCCAGCGTCAGGCTGGCGTCCCGCTCATCGGCGGGCGCACACCAGAAACTCTTAGGATTGCCGTCGATGGCATGAGCGGCAGTGCCGCCAATGTCGGCGCTGGCGCTCGCCACCGCGCCCCGCGCCAGATCGGTGGCGAAACTCGCGCGCACCGCGTCGCCGAACGCAGTCAGGCTGGCGACATCGCGATCGGCAATCCGCCCGCGCCGGTCGGGCGGCAGGTTCAGGTGGAATGTCGTGCCATGGCCGATCGACTGGTCGAACATCGTCATCAGCTTTTGCGGCGTCTTGACCTGTGCATCCTCGTCCGCATGATAGAACCAGCCGGGCCGGATCGACACATTGGTTTCGGCTGGCCACCACAGCGCGGCACCCCGTACCCCGCTATTGCCCTTCACCTGATCATAGGGTTCATCGGGCATGGTCGGCCAGCACGGGTCACCAGCATGACCATCCTCATTGCCGACCCAGCGTATGTCCGCCCCCAGCGGATCGAAAGTGCAGGCATCCGGTTGCAACTGGTGGACCAGGGCGACGATGGCGGGCCAGTCATAATAGGCCGGCGCGTCGATCTTGCGCGTCTCCCGTGCGCCGCCATAATAGCCGTCGCCGCCATTGGCGCCATCGAACCAGACCTCGAACAAATCGCCATAGCGGGTGCATAATTCGGTCAGCTGCGCCCGGTAATAATCGATATAGGCAGGCGTCCCATAATCGGCGCGGTTGCGGTCCCATGGCGACAGGTAAACGCCAAAGCCGATCCCGCCCCGGCGGCAAGCCTGTTCCAGTTCGCCCACTATGTCGCCTTTGCCGCCTTTATAGGGGCTGGACCGGATACAATGGTCGGTCAGCAAGGTCGGCCACAGGCAAAAGCCGTCATGATGTTTGGCGGTGATGATCAGGCCATTGAGGCCACCCGCCTTGGCCGCCGCGACGATCTGGTCGGGGTCGAAATCGGTGGGGTTGAACAGTTTGGGGTCCTCGTCGCCATAGCCCCATTCCTTGTCTGTATAGGTGTTGATCGAAAAATGGACGAAGGCGTACATGCGCCGGTCATGCCATTTAAGCTGCCGGGGCGAAGGCGTCGCGCCCCATGGCGCTGGCGGGACAGGGGCGGCAATGGCAGTTGCTCGCCTATGCGGCGCGCAGGCGGTGGCCCCGGCCATCAGCGTTCCGGTGATCAGGGTGCGGCGAGTGATATAGGCGGTCATGGTGTGGCTCCGGCAAGGGCGGCTTGGTTTAAGGGTTGTGGGATCAGCCACACTTCGGCGATCTGGCGTCCGCGCCCGCCGCCGCCAATGCCGGGCGGGCGGGTCCAGCCAAGGTCAAGCGTCCCACCGGCGGTCAGTACTTGCGGGATGGCCAGTTCGACGCGCTGCGGATTGCTGCTGCGGGTAGAAGGCGCGGGCAGGGGCACACCATTGGCGGTCAGCGTCAGCGGCAGGACATAGTCCTCCCCCGCCCATGTGTAGCGCAGGCGGTAGGCCCGGCCCTTTTCCAGCCCCTCATAATGGAGCGTGAGCGGCTGCTCATACAGTGCCTCGGCATAGCTCAGTTCCGCCATGCGCCAGCCCTCATTCGGGCTATGTGCAGCGACCCCGTCGATCGCGCTGCGCCACAATTGCGGATCGTCGGGATAGCCCGGCCCGCGCACCAGATGCGGCTCATTGCCCGGATCGCCCAGATCGTCATAGAGCGCGAAATCCGCCATGCCCCAGCGGTCCCCGATCGCGACCAGCGCCTTGGTCCGCTCGGCCGGGTTCGGCAGCGCCAGCGCCGCCTGCATGTCCCGCTCCACTGCCACCCGGTCATTGAGATCAATCATCGCCCGGTCCAGATTGGCACCCCGCCGCCAGTGCGATGCGCCATGCCGTTCGACCGAAAGCTGGACCCCGGCCTTCGCCCGTAATTGATCCGCCAGAACCACCAGTCGCTCATACAGCGCCGCAACCCGTTTCATGTCCATCCGCGCATAGGCAAAACGCGCACCCGCCACGGCGGCGTCTGGCCCGACGCCGGGTGCCTGCCGCAATGCATAAAGCGCCTCCGCCTGCCGCGCCCGCGCGCCCGTCAGCCGTGCGCGCACCAGCGCGTCATAGACCGCGCGATAGCGATAAAGATCGGCCTGCCAACTCGTTGATTTGATGCGATCAACAGCGTCCAGCGTCGCATCAATCCCGACATTGTCCGCCGGATCACCCCGCCAGTTCGCCTCCAGCATCGCCGGGATCGCGGCAAAGGCCGGGTCGCCGATGTAGAAGCGCGAATATTGCGTCGCTATGTTCGGCTCACTGTCGGCCTTCCATCCCAGCGCCAGCCACTGATGCACGTTCCAGTCGTCGTTGACCCCTTCGGAATAGGTGACCGCGCCCGATGTACCGGGCGACAGATGATCAAAGGCAGCCCGCATCGCGGCCGGTCGCGGATTGACCGTCTCGCGTCCCTGCGTCAGCGCGAAGGCCGGGTGCCAGTCCGGCACCGGCAGCTGTGCCTGCATGGCATGGGCCGTATCGGGATAGAGTTCGACCGGATATTGCCCGCCGATCCGACGCAGGTGCATCGCCACGCTCTCCCGCGTCTGTGGCCCGACGAAGATGCCGCTCAGCCAGCGCGGACGCTTCGCCAGCTGCGCGTAAAAAGTGTCCAGTCCCGCCGCATCGAACCCCTGCGTCGACAACAGTAATTCGGCCCTTGGAAAGCGCGCCCGCAGAACACCTGCCAGCCTTTGGGCAAGCGGGAAAAGCCGGTCAGGCGGGGTATGGCCGGGATCACCACCCGGAATATAAAGCGCATCGACCTTTGGCAGGCTGCGCAAGAGCGCATCAAGCCGCCCCGCCTCGGCAGCGTCTGCCGCGCCGCCGTCATAATCGTCCAGCGCCGGATAGAAAATCGCCACGTCCAGACCCAGCGCTGTGGCTGCCTGCGCCATGGCAGTGACCGCCTTTTCCGGCGGCACGGGCATCAACGGCGACGTCGGCGCATCGTCGGATCGCGGCGCGATGATCTGAATGCGGTTCACACCCCACAGCGCGAAATCCTCGATCCGTCGGCGCAGCATCGCTATGGTCCAGGCGTCATAGCTGTTATTCTTGAAACGATAGCCGATCTGCGTACCCCGCACTGCTTGCCGGGGTTGCTCCACGACCGATGCGTCAAGCTTCAGTTGCAGGCCGTCGGCATGGCGCAATATCCAGCCCGCGGCATAGACAAGACCGCGCGTAGCTTTCGCCCGGATAATAATGTCATCACCCTGCCGTTCGATGCGGAAAGACTCTTTCGCCATCGCGGACGATGAGACCATCCGCACATGCACCCTGCATCCCGCCGATCGCGCCCCGCGTTCCGCCAGCCTCTGCCGCAACAGACCAGCCGCTACCCGATCACCCTCAACGCAGGCCAATTGAAGCGCGACCGGCGCGGGCACTGCGCCGGTCGCGGTCGCCAGCATCAGGGCGGCGACTAGGCTCATGCGGGTCGGCCGGGGCAGTCCTCGACCCGCGCGGCAAAATTTTTGTTCGGCGTGTCGCTCATCTCGAACCGCAGCGTGCCGCCCCTGACCAGATCGGCATGGGCGATCCAGCATTTCGTCCACGGCTGCCCGTTCCAACTGATAGCACGCACATAGGGCGTGGCGGCGCTGTTCCCCGGTGCCTCGATCACCAGCTTGCGGCCTTGGCCCAGCCGCACGCTTGCCCGCTCGAACAGGGGACTGCCCAGCACATAGGTCGCGCTGACCGGATCGACCGGGTAGAAACCCAGCGCCGACAGGATGAACCAGGCGCTCATCTGCCCGCAATCGTCATTGCCGATGATGCCATCGGGCGCGGCCCGGTACATTTCCGTCATCAGCCGCCGGACCATCGCCTGTGTTTTCCACGCCGCGCCGCAATAGGCGTAGAGATAGGCGACATGATGGCTGGGTTCATTGCCATGAGCATATTGGCCGACCAGCCCGCTAATATCGGGCGGCGCGCCTTCGGGCAGGGTGGAATCGGCGGTGAAGAGGCCGTCCAGCTTGGCCTCGAACGCGGCGTCGCCACCCATGGCCGCGATCAGGCCATGGACATCATGCTGATTGAGGAAAGTCGCCTGCCAGCTGTTGCTTTCGGTGAAGTCGCGCCACTTCTTTGAATGACCAATGCCGTTGGGGGCAAAGGGCTGTGCCCACCGCCCGTCTGCCAGGCGCGGCCGGGCAAAGCCGGTTTCTGCGTCAAAGACATTGCGCCAATTGCCGCATCGCTGCCGCAGCCGTGCCGCCCGGTCGCCCGCGCCGGCCGCGTCGGCAATGTGCGCAGCGGCATAGTCATCATAGCTATATTCCAGCACGCGCGACACGCTTTCAAAAATGCGGTCGGCGGGGATGAACCCCATCTCGTCATATTCGCGAAGGCCCAGGCTGTTGTCCAGGTGCGGGATCGACCAGTCGAACAGCCGCTTCTCGATCCCCGGCCATGCGGCGGCATAGTCGGCAGGGATGCCCTTGGCCCGCGCTTCGGCCAGTACTGCGACGCTGTGCCATCCGATCATGCAGCCGGTCTCCACCCCCTGCAATGGCCAGACCGGCGGGCCGAACGGGCTTTGCTGGGTCTGGCGGATCAGGTCGGCAGTGAATGCCGCGGCGTGTTTTGGCCGGATCAGCGTCTGGAGCGGGTGAAAGGCGCGATAGGTGTCCCATAGCGAATATGCGCTATAGGCTTGCGCGCCATCGGCCAGCCGATGGACCTGCCTGTCGAGACCAACATAACGCCCATCGACGTCCGAAAACAGCGTCGGCCCCAAACTGGCATGATAGAGAGCGGACGACAGGATCGTCCGCGCCTCCGCCGCGCCGCCCTGCACCTGTATGTGGCCCAGTTCCGCGTCCCATGCCCTCTTCGCGGCGGCACGATAGCGATCGAAATTCCAGTGCTTAGCCTCAGCCTTCAGATTGGCGATAGCACCATCCCGATCGACCGCCGATATGCCGCAGCGGACAAGCAAGGGGCCAGCGCCCGCATCATCATAATGCAGTACCGCCTTCAGCCGCTTGCCGGTTACACCGGTGGCGCCTGCGGGTGCATCCTCATCACCGAAAAATTCGATTCCGTCTGGCTGCCGGGAAAGCTGCATCGCAAAGAATATCCGCCGCCCCTTGGCCCAGCGGAACACGCGCCGCGTGCCGGTCAGCATCATGCCGTCCCATGCCATCGCTGCCTCGTCGATCAGCGGCGTTTCGCCCGGCCCTTCCATGACGAGGTGGCTCATGTCGATCAGTATATGACCCGGCCCTGCGGGAAAATGATAGCGATGGATGCCCGCGCGCGGCGTCACCGTCAGTTCAGCGCGCACCCCGCTTTCCAGCACCACAGCATAATAGCCCGGTTCGGCCTGCTCACCGCTGTAGCGCTGCCGATAGCCTTCATCCGGCTCGTCGATCGGCCCCGGTTGCAAGCGCACAGGGTCGCGCGTCGGCACGACCAGCACGTCCAGCATGTCGCCGATCCCGGTGCCCGACAAATGGGTGTGCGAAAAGCCCAGCAGCGATGCGTCGCCATGATGATAGCCCGAACAGGTGTCCCAGCGCGCCGTGTCGGTATCGGGCGACAATTGCACCATGCCAAAGGGCATCGACGCGCCGGGAAAAGTGTGACCATCGCCGCCTGTGCCGACGAACAGGTCGGGCGGGGTCGCGGCGACCGGCGCGGCATCCAGCTGAAAGGCTCCGGCCAGCGTCATCGCGCCACTGCTTGCCAGTAGCGCGCGGCGGGTCAGGTGGTTCACAATCTTTCTCCCAGCAGTGCGGGTTTGCGCCGCGCCAGGTCCAGCATCAGTTCGCCAAACAGGCCGTTGGCCCATGCGAACCAGTGGCGTGTAAAGGTCTTGGGATCGTCCTGATCAAACGCTTCATGCATGAAGCCGGTCCCGGCATGGCTGGCCTTGAGCCAGCGCAGGCACTGGCGGATGGTGGCGTCGTCGTCGCTGTTCATGGCGTGCATGATGATCGCCATCGGCCAGATCATACGCAGCCCGGCATGGGGACCGCCAATGCCCTGCGCCGCCTGGCCCTTGAAGAAATAGGGATTGCGCTCGCTCCAGGCTGCGGCCGCCGTCCGCCGGAACAACGGGTCGTCGGCTGGCAGCGCGCCCAGATAGGCCAGTGCCGACAGGCTCGGCACATTGGCGTCGTCCATGAAATGGCCGTTGCCAAAACCATCCACCTCATAGGCCCAGAGCCGGTCGCCCGTCGTCGGGTCGATCATCGTGCCATGCGCGCGGGTGGCGGCCTCGACCTCATCGGCCAGCGCCCTCGCATCGCTGGCCAGCGCATTATCCTGCGCCGCCTCGCTCGCGACCACCGCCAGCTTGCGCAGCGCGGCCACTGCAAACAGATTGGCCGCGACGAGGAAAGGAAAGATGCAGGCGTCGTCGGACGGGCGATACATGCTGTGGATCATCCCGACTTTGCGGGTCGGCGCGCCATAGCCGTTCAGGATCAGCGTTTCGGTGGCCAGCTTGTCGCGGCGCAAGAAACGGTAGGGACCGGGACCATCCACGCGCTGCTGCTCACGGAAAGTGCGGATGCTGGTCCGCGCGCCTTCTCGCCACAAAGCATCGAATGGCGCGGAATCGACGCTCACCCGCCAATAATCATGGGCCAGCCGCATCGGATAGCAGAGCGAGTCCACTTCCCATTTCCGTTCGGCAACGCCCGGCTTCATCTCGGTATCATCCGCCAGCGCCCAGGGCAGGCTGGTCGCTGCGCCGAACTGTCGCGCAGCCACAGACATTCAATGTCGCCGGTGATCACGAAGGCATCGGGCTTGCCGTCCACCTCTGCCATGAACACGGTCGTATCGAGTGTGTTGGGATAGCAGTTGCCAAACATCCACCGCAGTTCGGGATCGCCTATCCCCGCCGAGATGCGGGCGATTTCCCGCTCCACCGCCGGGCTGGAGAAACGGCGGTCGGCAGGGGCGGGGCGCTTGCTGGCGACCCGCGGCACAGCGCCGATGGACGGCGTCGCGGCCATGGCCAGACTGGCGGCGATCATGGACCGGCGGTCTATCCTCATTTGGGCAATTCCTGCATTCCGCTGATCGTGAAGGGAACTTCCACGCCGCTTGCCGCGCCCGGCTGCCCCCCGCCGATGAACAGGCGATAGGCACCGGGCCGCACCGCCCGCAGGCCATCACGATCCACCGTCGACAAGGCGCGCGGATCGAGCGTGAAGCTGATCATCCTGTCCTTGCCCTTTTGAAGGATCACCCGCTGGAAGCCGATCATGCTGTGGCGAAGCACCGGATCATTGAAATCGCCGACACGCTGCCACTTTTCAGGCGGTATGAGATAGGCCTGCGCCACTTCCTCACCGTCGCGATCGCCACTGTTGCGCAGCCGCGCCTTGACGGTCAGCGTGGTGCCGGCGGCAATCTCTGAAGGCGCTTCGATACGGTCATAGGTAAAATGGGTGTAGCTCAATCCGTGACCAAAGCCCCAGAGCGGGGTGCCATGAAAATAGCGATAGGTCCGTTCGCGCATATTATAATCGACGAAGGCGGGCAGGTCGCGCGTTCTGGTGTAGAAAGTGACCGGCAGGCGACCCGATGGGGCATAGCGCCCTTCGATCAGGTCGCTGATCGCCGTCCCCCCCGCCTGGCCGGGATACCAGGCGGCGATGATCGCATTGGCATTGTCCTTGGCCCATTGCATCGCGACCGCGCTGCCGGACAGGAGGACCACCACCAGCGGCTTGCCTGTCGCCTTTACCGCTTCCAGCAATTGCTGCTGCGCTTGCGGCAAGGCGATGTCGGTGCGGTCGCCGCCGGAAAAGCCCGGCACCTCGATCTGCAAGGCCTCGCCCTCGACCGCTGGCGACAGGCCGACAAAGGCAATCACCGCATCGGCGGTCCGTGCCTGTGCAACAGCAAAGCTGCGCTGGGGTAAAGGCGGCGCAACCCAGGTCAGCCGTATGCCTTCATCCTCGCTTGCGTGCGACAGTTCCAGCCGGATTTTGCGAGGACGCGCATCATCGAAGTCCAGCCGCACCTCGACCTGGCTATTGTCGCCCGTGTCGGCGATGACCGGTTGGTCGTCGATCCACAGCCGCACCGCATCATGACCATTGCAATCGAAACAGCGCGGCACATCTATGCGCAATATATGCCTGCCTGCACCTTCCGGCATCAACGTCCCGGTCCAGCGCACACCATAGCGATCGGACGGAATGCCGGGCGCTGGGGGCGTCCGGTTCCAGTCGAAATCGATCCTTTTATGCGTCTGGGTGACCATCGCCGCGCCCGTCATGGCCGGGTCAGCAAAAAATTCGGCCTTCAGTCCCGTGGCAAAGGCGGTTTCGGGAATGACCACCGGCACCCCCTCCGCCAGGGTCGATCCCTGGGCATAATGGACGTCGAACCTTTTACGCAGCGCAGCCAGCGGAGTTACCGGATCAGCGGCCGTGCCATGATAATTGGCCTCCAGCACATCCAGACTGTCGGCATTGGGACCAATCACCGCAATCCGCGCACCCCGTTTCAACGGCAGGACGCCGTCATTTTGCAACAGGACCAGCGACTTGCGCGCCGCTTCGAGCGCCAGCGCCTGATTTCGCGTCTTGTCGACGGCGTCGATGCCGTCCCACCGGCTCTTCGCGCCAAATGCGTCGCCCAGCGCCTTGCGCACGACAAAAGTGCGCGCCAGCGCGGTATCGACCGTCTCGTTCGACGTCAGCCCCTCGGCCAATGCCTTGTCCAGCGCGGCATAGGCCTTGCCGCAATTCAGGTCCATGCCCGCGTTGATCGCTACCGCCGACGCAGCGGCATTGGTCTGACGATAGCGTTGGTAATGGTTGATGTTGCCGATGGCGTCGCAATCCGACACGACCAGCCCATCAAAGCCCCAATCCTTGCGAACCCGCTGGTTGAGCAGCCAGTCGGATGCACACACCGGCACCCCATGCACACTGTTATAGGCGCACATGACCGACAGCGCCTTGCCTTGGGTCAGTGCCATGCGGAAGGCGGGCAGGTAGGTCGCTTCCATGTCATAGGCGCTGGACTGGACATTGAAACTGTCGCGCCCGGCTTCCGGACCGCTATGCGCGACCAGATGCTTGGGCGTGGCGATGACGCGCGGCTGCGACAGGTCCGGTCCTTGCAACCCCTTCACATAGCCGACGGCCAGGCTGCCGGTCAGCAGCGGATCTTCGCCGTAGGTTTCCTGTCCCCGGCCCCAGCGCGGATCGCGGAAAATATTGATGTTGGGCGACCAGATGGTGAGACCTTGATAGCGCCGCCGGTCCTGTCCCGGCAGGCCATTATATTTGGCGCGCGCTTCGGTCGAAACGACCGTGCCGATCCGCTCCATCAGGTCAGGATCCCACGTCGCGCCCAAACCGATCGCCTGCGGAAACACCGTAGCGACGCCATTGCGGGCAAGGCCATGCAGCGCCTCGTTCCAATAGTCGTAGGCGGGCAGTTCTGGGCCGTCCGCCGGGGCACTCGATTGCAACTGTGCCGCCTTTTGCGCGGGCGTCATCTTGGCGATTTTCGCCGCAATATCGGGGGCGACCGACGGCGTCGCCGCTGCAAGCAGGCACAGAATGGCGCTCACTTGCCCGACCCCAGATGACGCAGTTCCAGCGCTGTTTTCAGTTGCTTGGTGGGCACGCTGGATGTGATGGAAACGGTCACGCTCTCTCCGGGCAGCAGGTCGATATAATTGTCGGACGCGCTGGCATCGTGTGCGCCGAAACCGATCCACAGACCGCGCGTCAGGCGGGTTGTCGTCACGGTCAGTTGCGGCTTCCCGTCTGTCCCGGTCGACCATGACGTCGTCAGGCCTGGGTCCGGCAGGGCCATGCTCTTTTCGGGTAAGGCAGACACCAGAACGCGAGACACGGGCTGTCCGTCCACCATCAGTTCCGCAACAGCAAAGCTGCGCGTCCGGTCGGCCGCGCCGAACAGGGCGTCGTCGGTCATGTCGGCAATGCTTGTCGCCGACAGGGGGGCAAGTGTTGCTTCGCCTACCTTCACGATGCGAGCCGTGCCGTCCACATCAACGATACGCAGCCGCCAATGCGCTGTCATCGGTGTTGTTTGGTCCGATATCAGCGACACTTGTGTCATGCCGCTGTCCCGCCGTCCTGCGGCAATGGCCACCGGCGCGAAGAAGCGGCGCGCGACATAGTGCAGCGCCTTCCAGCGGCCATAATAATCGACGCTGGACCAGGACGCGCCGGGCCAGACATCATTGAGCTGCCAGTAGAGCGATCCGGTGGTTTCGGGGCGGCAGGCGCGGTGGTGCAGCGCGCCCAGCGCAATGCCATCGGCCTGCATAGCCTGGCTCAGATAGACGAAATCGGCAAAATCGCGGGGCGTACGATAACGCTGCTCGATATAGAGCAGCAGACGCTCCTGGCCTTCACCCTTCAGGAATTTCTGGTGGGCGCGCATCACGGGGGATGTGATCGACAGGTCCTCCGGCTTTGCGAAGGCGCGGATGGTCGGCATGACCGGCATCGCCTGAAGCCCATATTCGGACATGAAGCGGGGGCAGCTTTCCAGATAGGCAGTCGCGGGCTTCTTACCGCCCCAGACGTCCCAATAATGGCGATCGCCATCGCCATCAACGTCCGGCTTGCCCTCATAATTGGTGCTGGGTGATCCCGGCCAATAGGGCACATCGGGATCACGTCGTTCGGCCGCATCGCGCAACACCTGGTTGAACAAAATGGCCATGCCGACGCCGACCCGTTCCTGCTCGTCGGCACCCACCCGCTTCTTGAAGGCGATGCGGTCCGACCAGTTTTCCCAGCCCGACAGCACTTCATTATTGCCCGACCACAGCACGATCGAGGGATGCGCCTGTACCCGGTCGACCTGCTCTTCGGCCTCGATACGTACATTTTCGCGGAAATCCCGGTCATAGGGCGTTACTGCCCCGCCGAACATGAAGTCCTGCCAGACCATCAGGCCCAGCCGATCCGCAGCGTCATAGAAATTGTCAGGCAGATAATGGCCGCCGCCCCAGATGCGGACCATGTTCATGTTGGCGTCGCGGGCATCGGTCAGGATAGATGCCATACGGTCCGCCGTCACGCGCGGTGCGAAGCTGTCGAACGGGATGACATTGGCGCCCTTCATGAAGATCGGCAGGCCGTTGACCTTGATCTGAAAGCCACGTCCCTTCGCGTCGGCTTCCCGCACCAGTTCGACGGTGCGAAGCCCGGTCGTGCGGGTGGCGCTGTCCACCGGTTCGCCATTGAAGCGAATATGGGTCTGGACGCTATAGAGGGGCTGCGCGCCATAGCCGACGGGATACCAGAGTTGCGGTTGCGATATAGAGAGCGGGACAAGAACCCTGTTCACGCCAGTGCTGACATGAATGTCGCGGGTGGAAATGAACGCCCGGCCATCGGGACCGGTGACCGTCATGTCCACCCGTGCCTGGCCACCGCGATCGGCGACCAGTTCGACATCAGCGGCGATGCGGGCTTCCGCTTGTGTCACCGCTTCCTGCACGACCCGCAGGCTCCCGATACGCAGGGCATCCCACGCATCGATCTTGATGGGACCATTCGGCCCGATGTTGAGAATGCGTGGCCCCCAGTCCCAGCCATAATGATATTTCGGCTTGCGAATATAGGGCGATGTCTGGCGCGCTTCCGGCTCGTCACCAAAGACACTGTCATATTCGCCGGGCAGCGGATTGGCGAGCGGCAGCACCTTGGGCTGCAACATCTTGAGCGGGGAGGAGAAGCGGATCAATATCTCGTTCGTGCCGGCTTTCAGTAGCGGCTTCACATCCGCCCGCCAACGGCGATGGGCATTGTCGGTGGACAGGACCGTCATGCCATTCACCTGCACCGTGGCGAAGGTGTCGAGGCCGTCGAATAGCAGATCGACATGATCGCGCGCCAGCAGCGCTGCCGTCGCATTGATCCGTCCGCGATAATCCCAATCGCTGCGCCCTACCCACTGGATCGTCGCTTCGTTCAACCCCACGAACGGATCGGGCGTCAATTGCTGCGCGATCAGGTCGGTCTGCACCGTTCCCGGCACCGTGGCGGGCAGCCATCGTCCCGCTTTCGGATGCGCCTTGATCGCCTCTGTTTCAGACGGGGCCAGACGCAATTCCCAGCCCTGGTCCAGCCGATATTCCGATCGCGGGGCGGCCATGAGCGTCGCTGGTGCGACAGCGATCAGCAGGGCAACGGCGCGATAGATCACCGGCGATCCTCCAGCGTGACGGCTTCTACTGCATAGAAAGGATCGGACAACGATGACGTGAATTGAAAGCACATATCCGCGTCGCTCTTCTGTTCAACCAGCGCCGTGCGGAACTGCATCCGGCTGGGTGCCGTGTGCGGATCAGGCAGTGGGAAGCTGGCCAGGACTGCGCCCTCGCAGCCGCCTGCGCGGACCACCAACTCGCCATGGGCGGTGACGGCATAATGTTCGCGCAACGCGCTCGCTTCATGCGCCAGGCCATAATGGCGCGGCAGGCGTGCGACATGGATGGTCGCGCCGCTCGCTTCCGTCAGCGGCGCACCAGTCCATTGGGTACAGGTGTCGAAGATATTGACGTTGAAGGCCGGCGCATCGTCGCTCTGCCCGGATAGCAGCGGCACGCGCAGGCCCAGCGCGCCTTTCGGGCAGGCCGACAGATCGGACGCTGTGGCGCGAAGCAGCGCGGCACGGGACGCATCGAACCTGCGTGGCAAGGCGGCAGGCCGTCCGTCGGCCAGAAAGGCGGCAGCTTCCACCATTGTACCGGTGGGGATGGTGACAGGGGCGGCATAGGCGCGGGCCTTGGCCGATGCCTTGCCATTGCTGGCGTAGCGGATCGCACCCGCCCCCGCCTGCGTATCCATCACCAGCCTAACCTTGCCGCTCCGCAGGGCGTCACCCCGGCTGCCCTGCACCCTGAAATTGACGGCAAAGGCGCTGTCGGCCGCGGCGATGCCCTCACGCTGGTAGCGCAGCATTTGCGGATCGAGGCGGGCGACAAAGCCTTTCCAGTCGCGCTTGTCCTTAGGGGACCAGGTCAGTTCGGCCAGTGCCGACAGGCGCGGGAATATGGCATGTGCCTTCTGCTTGGCGGTCGCCAGATATTCCGACCAGGCATTGGCCTGCGCGCCCAGCACATGCTTAATCCGTTCAGGATCAATCCCCGCCGGTGCCGGATCATAGCTGTAGACTTGTTCGAGCGTTTGCACCGCCAGACGGCCGGGCGGTTCGTCGCTGCGGTCGGACTGGAGATTGTCGAAATACAGGTTGGGGGCGGGTGACAGGACCACGTCATGCCCCTTGTTCGCCGCGTCGACCGCACCTTTTTCCCCGCGCCACGACATGACCGATGCACTGGTCGGCACGTCACCTTCCAATATTTCGTCCCAGCCGATCAGGCGGCGCCCCTTCGACGTCAGATATTCGCCAAGCTGGGCGATCATCCATCCTTGCATCTGGTTTTCGGTTTTCAGGCCGAGCGCGGCCATCTGCGCCTGGACTTGCGGCGATCGCTGCCACTGGTCCTTCACGGCCTCGTCCCCGCCGACATGGATGAATTGCGACGGGAATATTGCCAGCACTTCATCCAGCACGTTGCGGATGAAGGACATGCTGCGTTCGGACGGGGAAAAGAGCCATGGATTGACGCCCCAGTCATGGCCGGTTCCCGGCTGATCGCCCAGCACGCCAACCTCTCGCGGATAGGCCGCAACAGCGGCCTGTGCGTGCCCCGGCATGTCGATTTCCGGCACGATGGTGATACCGCGCTCTGCCGCATAGGCGACCAGCGCCTTCAACTGCGCCTGCGTGTAGAAGCCGCCGACCTTCGGCCCTGGCTCGCCACCCGATGATGGCGGCGTGCGCCATCCCCCAATCTCGGTCAGCCGGGGATAGCGTTTGATTTCCACCCGCCATCCCTGGTCATCCGTCAGGTGCAGGTGCAGGACATTCAGCTTCTGCGCAACCATGGCATCGACGATAGGATAGAGCGTCTCGATCGGCTGAAAATGCCGCGCCACGTCCATCATCAGCCCGCGCCAGGCAAAGCGCGGCGCCTCTGAAATCGTCATGGCCGACAGCACAACGGCATGACCAAATTGCGCATCGGGTGACAGGAGCTGGGCAAGGGTCATCGCACCCCATATCAACCCCCGATCCCCGCTGGCGCTGATGGTCACGCCCCGCGAGTCAATCACCAGATGATAGGCTTCCCCGCCCGCAATCGCCGGATCGCGCTGGAAGCGAATGGTTCCGCCCGATCCGCTGGACAATTTCATTCCGCGATCCATCATGACCCGTTCGATCAACAGCTGCGCGGCCACGCTCGCTCCGTCATCGCCATCGGGGACGGATATGATGCTACCGGTGCCGATCCGCACCATCCCGGTGCCCGGCATGACTTGCGCAGGCATGGGAATCAATGGTGGCGCGGGTGCTGCATGGGCTACCGTCGCGGCAGCCAATATGGGCAGGACGAGGAGGCGGCGCATCGGCGTAAGCTCCTTTGCTATGGCGGATACCCTTGTGCATCCCGCCGGTTCTGGAAACAAGGACGGGCGACCCCGTGCAGTGGGCCGCCCGCGGCAGTTGCCTGCCTAGAATATGCCTGCCGTTTGGAGAGTGACAGGCATAAGGGAGGAACGGAAAGGTCGGTCACACCGTTGATACAGGCCATGCCCTGACGGATGGACCAGCCCCACACGATCAGAAGCCTATGTTGATGCTGCCGACGCAGGCGCGTTCGTTCTTGTAGAAAGGGGGTGGCGTTGCCCGCGCCTCGGCAGGAGCGACGGCGTTGCGCAGGTTTGCCTGGATGCCAATCCCGGCACAGTCCAGCGAGGACTCAGGAGCCGACGGCTGCGCAATCAATGATGAGGAATGTCGCAAAACCATTAATGTCCCTAAATCCTCTGGCGCATGCGCCGATTTTGTCGCGCAGGCGGACCCGGCAATCCAACCAGGCGCTGCTACTGGTTATTCACAGGTATTATATAATGTGAATGTGGTATCGACTATGGTATATCCTGAATCGGGAAAATCCACTGAAAAATGCATTTTGGGCGTCGAAAAACGAAAAATTACGCTAAACCACTGTAAAATAAATGATATGTGGCAAATTCATGGTCATCAGGATTTGGCCATATGTTCCAGCCATCGACAAAATGTGTGGCAGATATGCCAGTTTCTCTTAGATTCTCGCCTTTACCTTCACTTGCGCGCGCGTTTGGAGATTGGCCTGTCCTCGCCTTGGTGTCCATGTTAGGAGATGATCCTACCGATGAAAAATAGGACTTGAACAATACCATTATATAACCTAAACCCTCGGTTGTGCTTGATCAAACCCTCCACTACGTTCGGTCCTTTGGGATGCCGACTTATTCCGGGGGTATTATGACGTCCTTTTCAAACCGTATCGGGCAGTTGCGGGAAGACCTGCGAATTCCATTATATCTCCAATTGCAGCAGTTGGTGCGCCAGGCCATCGAAACGCGCCTGCTGGTTCAGGATGATATGATCCCTGCCGAACGGGATCTGGCGGTGGAATATGGCGTTTCGCGCATCACGGTGCGCAAGGCGATTGACGGACTGGCACAGGAAGGGCTTGTCGTGCGTCGGCGTGGCGCAGGGACGTTCGTGGCTGCGCGCGTCGAAAAAAGCTTTTCAAAACTATCGTCCTTTTCCGAGGATATGATTGCGCGGGGGCGGCGTCCCAGCAGCAAGTGGCTGGCCAAGTCCGAAGGGCTGGTGACACCTGAAGAATCGCTCTCGCTTGGCCTATCGCCCGGCACGCAGGTCTATCGTTTTCAACGTATGCGCTTTGCCGACGATGTGCCGATGGCAATCGAATATTCCACGATTGTCGGGCGCTGCCTGTCTGGCGTCGGTGCTGTCGATGATTCGCTCTATGCCGCGCTGGAAGCGGTCGGCAATCGGCCGGTGCGCGCATTGCAACGGCTGCGCGCGATGCATTTCCCATTGGAGCAGTGCAAGCGGCTGGGCGTCGAAACGGGCCATGCAGGCCTGTTCATTGAACGACGCGGCTTTCTGGCGGACGGCGAAGCCGTTGAATTTACCCAATCCTATTATCGGGGCGACGCCTATGACGTCGTTGCCGAACTTAACGCAACGTAGCGCGGTCGGTCGCGCGTCAGGGGGTTAGATGTCCAATGTTGAGCTGCAATCCGGGACATCCGCGATGCGGCAGGAAGCAGGAGAGGGCGGCGAAGCGGTTGCCCGTTTTCTTGCACGCAATGGCCCGGCGCTTGATGCCCTGTCGCAAAGACTGCGCGCCAGCCCGCCGACTCTGGTGATCACCTGCGCGCGCGGATCGTCCGATCATGCCGCGACCTACGGCAAATATCTCATCGAAACGCTGCTTGGCTTGCCCGTTGCGTCGGCGGCGCCCTCGGTCACCTCGGTCTTTTCGACAGAATTCCAGCAAACCAGCGCGCTGTTGATCGCCATTTCCCAGTCGGGCCGCAGCCCTGACCTGCTATCGACCGTCGAGCGGTACAAGGCTGCTGGCGCCTATATCGTTGCACTCATCAATGACGAAGATTCGCCGTTGGCAACGATGGCTGACTGCCTGTTGCCATTGTGCGCAGGAACCGAGACGTCGGTTGCGGCGACCAAGTCTTTCATTGCCTCACTCGCAGGGCTGGCGGCAATCGCGGCATGGTGGCGCGATGATGCCCGTCTGCGCGATGCCCTTGCCCGCCTGCCAACCATGCTCGACATGGCCTATGAACTGGATTGGACCCCTTTGGTCGATGCGCTGGCGGATGCGCGCAATCTGTTCATCATAGGTCGGGGTTATGGTCTGTCCATTGCACAGGAGGCAGCGCTCAAGCTCAAGGAAACCTGCGGACTCCATGCTGAAGGTTTTTCGAGCGCGGAAGTGCGCCACGGCCCGATGGCCATTATAGACCAGGCATTTCCGGTCATTGCCTTTGCGACATCCGACAAATCCGGCGATGATGTGCTGGCTGCTGCTGCCCAATTTGCCGATCGCGGTGCCAATGTGCTGCTGGCCGATTGTCGCGCGGGCGCGGACAGTCCGCTGCCCACGCTCGCCACCCATGCACTGCTGGAACCGATATTGCTTATCCAGTCCTTCTATGCCGCTGCCGAACGGCTTGCCCGCGCGCGCGGTTTTGATCCAGACCAGCCACCCTATCTGCGCAAGGTCACTGAAACCCGATGAGCATGACGGGGTTTCGCAACGGCCGTATATTGACCGGACGACGCGCACTCGATGGCGTAGTGCTGCATATTTACGGGCAATTGATCGGCGAACTCGTGCCGATCGGCGATAGCGCGACTGCCATTGATCTGGAAGGCGGCTATCTAGTCCCCGGCTTTATTGATACCCAGGTCAATGGCGGCGGCGGTATATTGTTCAACGAACGCATCGACACCCGCAGCATTAGACGGATTGGCGCCGCGCACGCGCGCTTTGGCACGACCGCTTTTCTGCCGACGCTGATCAGCGCACCGCTGGAGGATGTCGCGGTTGCGCTCGACGTCGTCGATCAGGCGATAGAGGGTGGGGTGCCCGGGGTGGTCGGGATCCATATCGAAGGTCCATTCCTGTCCGACGCGCGACGCGGCATTCATGATTCGGCACATTTTCGTCCCCTTGACGACGAAGCCATTGCTCTACTTACCCGGCCCAGATGGGGTGTGGTGATGGTGACTTTGGCTCCTGAAGCCAATGATCCTGCTGCGGTAGAGGCGCTCGTACGCGCGGGTGTCATCGTCAGCATTGGCCATAGCAACGCGACTTATGCCCAGACGCGCGCGGCTATTGATGCTGGCGCACGGGGCGTGACGCATTTGTTCAACGCCATGTCGCCGCTGCATCATCGCGAGCCAGGCGTTGTCGGTGCCGTACTGGAGGATGACACGCTCTATTGCGGCCTGATCATGGATGGTGTCCACGCCCACCCTGCCGCAATCCGCGTGGCACTGGCTGCCCGTCCGCATGATCGGTTCATGCTTGTGACTGATGCCATGCCGACCGTGGGATGCGACGACAAGAGTTTCGTCCTGAATGGCGAGACGATCCGTGTAGAGGACGGGGTTTGCGTCAATGCGCAAGGGACATTGGCCGGATCGGATCTCGACATGGCGCAGGCGGTGCGGAACATGCACGGCATTGGCGTCTCGCTGGACGAGGCTGTGGCTATGGCAAGCGTCAACCCGGCTGCATTTTTACGCCTGTCGGATCGCTATGGCATGATCGAACCAGGCCATCGCGCGGATTTCGTCTGGCTGGACCGGGATCTTCGGGTCCGCGGCACATGGATCGGCGGTCAGCGGCTATTCTGAGCCTGTTCGGCGCAGGTTGAAATTTGGCTCCTGGCGGATGGCCGGGATGAAGGGAACGCAATGGGATCAATCATCCTCACCTCCCCGCTGCATGGCTGGACAACGGTCATGGACGATGTGCCGGATGCTGTTTTTTCCGGCCGGATGCTGGGCGATGGCATTGCGATAGACCCGTTGGCCGGGTTGCTCCACGCGCCGTGCGATGGCGAAATCATGATCCTGCACGCCAGTTGCCATGCCGTGACATTGCGTGGCGAGGGCGGGGTTGAGGTGCTGATGCATCTGGGCATCGACACTGTTGCGCTGGGCGGCAAGGGGTTCGATCCGCTGGTCACCGTGGGTGATCGGGTGGCGCGCGGCCAGCCGCTCATCCGGTTCGATCTCGATGCCGTGGCACAATCCGTCCCGTCACTGATCACACCGATTATCATCACCAACGCCGAATCTTTCCGTATCCAACGCTGCGTTACCGGGCAGTTGGTGGGCGTTGGCGAAGGCATATTGTATCTGGAGCCAGTCGAAGCGGCCGTAGCACTGGTCGCCACGACGGATGGCGCAAACCGAGCAACCTCCACCCTATGCGTTCCGATGGTCCATGGCATCCATGCCCGACCTGCTGCGCGCATCGGCGAAGCGGCCCGCGCCTTCGTCGCGACCAGCTGGCTGGTCAAGGACGGGTGTGAGGCATCGACCCGCTCGCCGATCGGCCTTTTGCAGCTGGGCATTCGCTTGAACGACCAGATCGACATTGTGGCAACGGGCGAGGATGCGGCGGCGGCTGTCGCCGCTATCCGCGCGCTGATTGAAAGCGGCATGGACGAGATTGAAGGGGCAGGGCATCCCGTCGCCGTCCAGCCTATGCTGTCCGGCTCACGCATACTGCCGGACGGCGCGCTGGGCGGGACACTCGCTGCGCCCGGCTATTGTGTCGGCACTGCGCATTGGCTGCGCGTCGTTGATATTGACCTGCCGCGCGACGGGCAGGGTATTGATGTGGAAAATCAGCGCCTCAACGACGCGATCCATGTGATGCGGCAGCGACTGACACAATCTGGCGGCCATGATGCCGATGCGGCCATCCGCCGCGCCCATGCGGCCTTCCTGGACGATCCTGCGCTGCAACATAGCGCCTTTGCGCATGTCGATGCGGGGCGCGATGCCGGCCACGCATGGCGGCACGCCTGCCGCGACATGGCGGGAACGATGCGGGCCATGGGCGACGCGCGTTTCGCAGAGCGGGCCGATGATCTGCTCGATCTGGAACGGCAGGTGCTGCATATTCTGACCGGCACCCCGGATGAAGTCCCGTCCTTCCCGCCTGGCACGATCCTTTTGGCTGACGAACTTGTGCCTTCGCAGGTCATGGCGCTGGATACGCATGTGGTGGGTATCGCGCTGGAAGGCGGTGGCCCGACATCGCATGTCGCGATATTGGCCGCCAGCCGGGGGCTGCCCATGCTGGTCGCGGTGGGGCGGCCGCTCTTTGCCATTGCCGACGGAACGCCGCTCATCCTTGACGCCGATGATGGTTTGATCCTGCCCGATCCCGCGCCAGAGACGCTGGCGGCGGCAAGAGCCAAAGTCGTGCGCAGGTCGCAGGCGCGCGCCGACGCGGTTGCCAGTGCCGCGATGCCCTGCGTCAGTGGCGACGGGATACGAATCGAGGCATTCGCCAATCTCGGTTCGCTGGACGACGCAGATATCGCCATGGCAAATGGTGCCGAAGGATCGGGCCTGCTCCGCACCGAATTTCTCTTTCTCGAACGCGATTGCGCGCCGGACATCGCCGAACAGGCGGCACTGTACGGCCGCATCGCTGCGCGGCTGGACGGCCGCCCGCTGATCATCCGGCTGCTCGACATTGGCGGGGACAAACCGGCCAGCTATCTGCCGATAGCGGCAGAGGAAAACCCAGCGCTGGGTTTGCGCGGTATTCGCGTCGGCCTTGCCATGCCAGACATACTCGACCGGCAATTGCGCGCCATATTGTCGGTCGTGCCACATGGCCAATGCCGCATCATGGTGCCGATGGTCGCTAGCGTCAGCGAATTGCTGGCGGTGCGGCAACGGGTGGATGCGCTGCGGCGGGAATTGGTGATTGATCATCCGGTCGAAGTCGGCATCATGGTTGAAACGCCAGCCGCCGCCGTCACCGCCGCGATGCTGGCGCGCCATGCCGATTTCCTCTCGATCGGCACCAATGACCTGACCCAATATGCGCTGGCGATGGATCGCGGCAATCCGGCGGTCGCGGCTGGTGTCGATGGTCTCCATCCAGCGGTACTCGGCCTGATTGCGCTGACGACGGCCGGTGCGAGTACCCACAAGCGGTGGGTCGGTGTCTGTGGCGGATTGGCTTCAGACCGGCTTGCAATCCCGCTATTGCTGGGGCTGGGTGTCACCGAATTGTCGGCCGCACCCCATTTTGTGCCTGATCTCAATGCGTTGGTGCGCCGCCTGTCCATTGCTGAGTGTCGCCGTCATGCTGAAGCGGCGCTGCAACTGGAATCCGCCGATCAGGTACGCGCGCTGGCGCGTCGTTTCGAGGAAGGGCTGTCGCAATGAGGAAGATTGTCGGATCGCTCCAGCCGATCGGTCGCGCCCTGATGCTGCCGATCGCGGTATTGCCGATTGCCGGGTTGCTGTTGCGGCTGGGCCAGCCCGACCTGCTGGGCATTCCCCTGCTGGCAGCGGCAGGCGACGCGCTCTTTTCCAGCCTGGGTCTGTTGTTTGCCATCGGCGTCGCTACGGGGATCGCGCGCGACGGCAATGGCGCGGCGGCGCTTGCAGGGGTCGTTTGCTATCTGGTGACCATGCACGGAGGGCGCGCGCTGATCGCCGTCCCGTCCGATGTGATTGCCGGTCTGACCGACTCGCTGGCGCAAACCGTTGCGCAGGCTTGGAAGGCCAGGGCTTTTGCCCGGCTGGACGTGCCCATCGGCATTGCGTCCGGCTTGATCGGCGGTTCGCTCTATAACCGCTACGCCACGATCAGCGTACCTGCCTTTCTGTCCTTCTTCGGCGGTCGACGCTTCGTGCCGATCGTCGCCGGAGCAGCCGGGGTGGGGCTGGCATTGGCGGTCGGGGGCAGTTACGCAATGCTGGATGCCGGGCTGGATCATGCCAGCCATGGATTGGTTGCGTCCGGCCATCTGGGCCTGTTCGGCTTTGGTGTCATCAACCGTTTGCTGCTTGTGACCGGTCTGCACCATATTCTCAACAATGTCGCCTGGTTCGTGCTGGGCGATTTCAACGGCACGACGGGCGACTTGCGCCGTTTCTTCGCTGGCGACCCCCATGCCGGGGCGTTCATGGCGGGCTTTTTCCCGGTGATGATGTTCGGGCTGCCCGCAGCGTGCCTCGCCATATATCGCGCGGCGCTGCCAGACCAGAAAAAGGCGGTCGGCGGCATGTTGCTCAGCCTGGCGCTGACATCCTTCCTGACCGGCGTTACGGAGCCGATCGAGTTCAGCTTCATGTTCCTCGCCCCGTTGCTCTATGCCATCCACGCCGTGCTGACTGGCATCGCGATGGTGATCATGGACGTGCTGGGCGTCAGGCTGGGCTTCGGCTTTTCCGCGGGTTTGTTCGACTATCTGCTCAATTTCGGTCGTGCGACCCGGCCATGGCTGCTGTTGCCGGTGGGGGTTGCCTATTTCCTGACCTATTATAGCATTTTTTCTTTCGCCATCCGCCGCTTCAACCTTGCGACGCCAGGCCGCCAGCCAGCCGAAGCGCAGCCCGATGCCGTCACACAAGGCGGGGAACGCGGCGCGGCCTATCTGGCGGCCTTGGGCGGCAGCGCTAATCTCCAGACGATCGGCGCTTGCACTACGCGGCTGCGCCTAGTGGTCAGGGATCAGGCTGGTGTAAACGACGCTGCCCTCAAGGCGCTCGGTGCCGTCGCTGTCTTGCGTCCGTCGGCGCAGGCGGTGCAGGTGATCATTGGTCCGATCGCAGATCAGGTTTCGGAGGAAATCCGCCTGGCCACCACACAGGCTGTGGCTCCGTCGCAAATCGCACCGGTCGTCGCGGAGCCGCCAGCATCTGCGCCAGTCGAAGCGCGGGCCGATATTGTGGCGGCGCTGGGCGGGGCTGAGGCAATTGTCGATACCCGCCTGGTTGCGGGGCGGCTGCGGATTTCCTTGCAACGCCCGGTGGATATTGATGCCCTAGCGACCATCACCGACGTGCGCGGCGTTGCATGTATCGACGATCGGACCCTGCACATCATCGGGCAGGATCTGACTCGATAGCTTACTTAGAGTCGGTCGATCCCGTTCAGCGCATCCAGCGCCAGTGCGACTGTGCCCAGCGGCCCGGCCTGATCACCCAGCATGGGCGTGCGGACAACCGACGCAATAGTCGCGTCGCTGATATAGGGCAGGTAACCGCCAGCCAGCGTCACGGCCGTGGCGCGTATCCGGTCCAGCAGGTCGGCGCGGCCCGTACCAACGCCACCGCCGATCAATATCCGTTGCGCGGCCGTGTTCATCAGGATCGTGGTGACCAGATGGGCGATATCGCTGGCGACGAAATCCCAGCGCGGATCGTCGCTGGCAATGCTGTGTCCGGGCGCACCAAAGCGCCGGGCCAGAGCCGGACCTGAAACCAGCCCCTCGATACAGTCGCCGTGAAAGGGGCAGGAACCGGCGAAATCATCGCCCGGGGCGCGCCGTACCTGAATATGACCAATTTCAGGGTGCAGGGCACCATGGACGGTGCGCCCGTTGAAGGCAAAGCCGCCGCCGACGCCAGTGCCGATGGTGATGTAGCACAGACTGTCGGATGGCACCGGCCCTTGTGCGCCGGCGCCCCACCGCAATTCCGCCAGCGCTGCGCCGTTTACGTCAGTGTCGATGACCACCGGGCAATCGAATGGAGCGGTTAGCTTGGCGTAGATATCAGCGCCTGCCCAGCCGGGCTTGGGCGTTGGCAACATGACGCCGAAATCGCGCGCCTGCCGGTTGAGCTGCAACGGACCGAAACTGCCGATCCCCATTGCTGCATAGGGCGTTTCATGATGCCAGGTGCGCAGGATATCGACCGCAGCACCCAATGTCGCTTGCGGCGTGGTGGTCGGGATGGTGCGATGGTCGATGATCTTTTGCCCCTGCGCACGCAGGACGACCACCTTCGTTCCGCCCAGTTCGACACCGGCCAACATTGCCTGGCTATTTCCTACCATATCCACCCGATCATTCGCCTGATTGGTTCTTCACTCGCCCCATGACGGGGTACATAAGCGTTCGCGACAGTTTTCCGCGCCTGACGAACCATATCCCCATAAAGCCTGAATTGGTCTTGTCGCAAGACGGGAAACGCACATGATATATGCCCCTCACCATGGTACCATTTGATTGCCGCATTGCCCACCATGGCCGCGCCTGATTCTACGCGAATGCCATGTGAACGATTGTAAAAATACTGATTTCGCAAGGGACTGACCGCCCATTGCGCAAATGGGATGTTTTGGAAAGCTATTTTCATATCTAAAATTCAGTCATTTATGCGTCCCTGTTCCGCCGACACCGGTGACATGTCATTTTTGTGTAGATTTTGCCGGTTCTGAATATAACATGGACATAACCAAAGCGTGGATTTGGTTATCAGGTTCGACCTGAATCCACAGCGTTGGGAAGAATCGGGCGGCCAGCAATATGGCCGGGGAGTTGTCGGCGCGCAGCGCCGCAATTGGGGGACTTTTTCATGACTTTGCGGCATATCGCATTATTGACGACCAGCGCTCTGGTCGCTGTGTCCTTTACGGCTCAGGCGCAGGACGCGCCGCAAGCATCAGCGTCCAGCGATCAGGACAACATCGTGGTGACGGGCTACCGCGCGAGTTTGCGCGATGCGATCGAAATCAAGCGCAAGGCAGATTCGATCGTTGATGTCATCAGCGCCGAAGATGTCGGCAAATTCCCTGACAGCAACATTGCGGACTCGCTGGCCCGCCTTCCCGGTGTCACCGTCGATCGCCAGTTTGGCGAGGGCGAGCAGCTGTCCATCGCAGGCGTCGAACCGGCGCTCAACCGCTTGACCATTGACGGCCATTCGGTCGCGTCCGCCGACTGGGGTGGCAATCCGTCCGACCGGTCGAGCCGCACCTTCAACTATTCGCTGCTGGCACCGGCCATCGTCAGCCAGGCGATCGTCTACAAGACGCCGGAAGCCCGCCTTCAGGAAGGCGCGATTGGTGCCAGCGTCGATGTCGTTACCCGTAAGCCGCTGGACCTAAGCGCCAACACCTTCCGCTTCAACGGCGGCTATGAATATAACGATCGCGCGAGCCGTGGCAGCCTACGCGGTTCAGCACTCTACAGCTGGAAGAACCAGGATGAGACCTTCGGTGTGCTGGCCGCCGTCAATTATGACAAGGAGCAGTTGAGCCGGGCAGGTGTCGCATCCTACTGGTACCGCACTGGCGCCGCTCTGCTCGATAACGCAAATTCCAGCGCCCTCGTCAACGGCAAGCGGATTTCCGACCTGACCAATGCCGAACGCACCGAGTTCAGCGACTCCCGTTATGCGTCCTTCCTGGCCCGCGAGTTCTTCAAGCAGGAGCGTGAACGCATCGGCTTCAATGGCGCTGTTCAGTTCCGCCCGGCCGAAAACCTTTCGTTGACCGGCACTGCGCTGATCATTCGCGGTAATTACGACAATGTGTCCAATTCGATGTACACCTATGGCTTTGAAGGTTCGCGCATGCTGAGTGCGCAATCCTCCAACGGCATCGTGACGTCGGCGACCTTCGCTGGCATCCCGGATGGCACGAACGGTGCCACCGGCCAACTCGACACCAACTTTCGCCGCACCCGCGTCAAGAATGACACATTCTCTGCAATGCTTGACTGGCAGCCGGAAGGCTGGCTGATCACCGGCAATGCGGGTTATACCAAGGCTACTGGCGGCAAGGACCCTGAATATCTGCTCGATTTCCGCACCAAGCAGGGCTTTACCGCTGGCGCCAATGGCAAGAACACGATCGTCGATTGGGACTCCGCGGCGAGCGATCCAACCAAATGGCTCAGCAATTTCACCGCCGTTGGTGGCGAAAATCTCAGCCCTTCCGATCAGGCGGCCAATGGCGGCGTAGCCTTTTTCGGTCGGCAGATTGGCGGCATTCCGCTCCAGTCTGCCTTCACCAAGGATGACGAGAAGTTCGGCGAACTGAACTTCAAGCATGAAGTGAACTGGGGACCGGTTACCCACCTTCTGTTCGGCGCGCGCTTTGCCGACCATTCCAACAGCAATACGACCTTCAGCAACGCGGTGTTCACCAACCAGAATTTCACTCTGGGTGACCTTGATTTTTATGTGCTCGACAAGGATCTGTACAAGGGGTTGGGGACGACCGGAAATGGCACGCCATATGCTACATTGGACAAGGACGGCATCATCGCGGCGCTTGACCAATATGGCAATGTCCAGATTGACCGTGGCCTGGCGCGAAACGAATATTTCAAGGTCGATGAAAAGATCGGCGCGGCCTATGTCCAGGCGAATTTCGAGGCTGGCAAACTGCGCGGTAACGTGGGCGTCCGTTTCGTTCATACCAAGGACGTCTCGAACTTCTATGTTCAGAGCAATGGTGCGTTTGAACTGACCCGCGTGTCCAACAGTGACGATCGTTTCCTGCCCTCGATCAACCTGATCTATGATGCAGGTGATCAGGTCGTCTTGCGCGCCGCTGCGGCAAAGGTCATGGCGCGTCCCCGCTATTCCGACCTTGCCGGGTCGATCTCGCTGGACGATGCGACCCGGTCGGGCGGCGGTGGCAACCCGGATCTCAAACCCTATGCGGCGACCAATTACGGCCTGTCTGCCGAATGGTATTTCGCACCGGGCAGCTTCCTGTCCGCCGAAGTCTTTTACCGCGATATTTCCAACTATGTCGGCAACGCGGTGCAGGATGGTGTAACCTTTACCAATCCAGTGACCGGCCAGACGCTGGATTATTCGATCTCGCGTCCGGTCAATGGCGGCAAGGCCAAGGTTACGGGCTTCTCGCTGTAGGGTAACGCCAACCTGATCGCCGGTTTCGGCGTCCAGGCGAGCTACACTTTTGCCGATGCGGAAACGCCCTTTGCCAATGGCCTGCCCTATCTGTCGCGCAGCACCTTCCAGATCTCGCCCTATTTTGAAAGTGGCCCGATCCAGGCACGCGTCAGCTACAACCGTCGGTCGAAATATTTTTACCGCTTCGGGCGTCAGCAGTCGCAGGATTACACCGCCGCCTATCGCCAGGTGGATGCGCAGATTTCCTACGCAATTTCCGATGCGATCCAGTTGACCGCGACGGCATCCAATCTGCTGGATGAAACCTATTATCAATATAGCTCGACGCCCTCGGCACCGACGTCGATCTACAAGAACGGACGTGTTTTCTCAACCAGCGTGAGCGTCCGCTTCTAACTCTCTCCAGATGTGCCCATCGGCCCGTCTCTCCTTCGGAGGGGCGGGTCCTTTTTATATTGTGATTATACCCCGGTGCCGCCGGCCCAGCCCAGTTCGCGCGAAATGCGTTGAGCGGTCTGCTCGATCCTGTTGTGGCTTTCTTCCAGCGACGGGTGATCACGCTGATCTATCGGGGTAAGATAGGGCACCGTCAGCGCAGCGACGATGCGCCCGTCGAAACCGAAAACGGGACAACCCAGGTCAAGGACGCCAGCCAGTCGGCGGCTTTCCATCCGCGCGCGGCCATGGCGTTTGACGGCCGCCAGTTCGGCGGTGGGCGGGCTGCGCCTGCTACCCAGTGCCTCCCGCCGCGCGTCGTCATCCATGAAGGCCAGCAGCACCCGTCCGGAACAGCTTGCGACCAGGTCGATATGCGTGCCGACGCGCAGCGCAAAGCCTGCCGCGCCGGGATTTTCCTGCCGCGCGACAATCAGGCCATGATCCTCAACCGGAACGACAAGGTGACAGGATTGGCGTATGTCCGTCGCCAATATGTGCATATGGGGCATCGCCACATGCAGCAGTTCCTGTGCCAGCGTCGCGCGATGGGCGACATCCAGCAGATGATAGGCTACCCGATACCGGTCGCCATCATCCTTGGCCAGCCATCCACGCCGCGCCAGCACGACCACCACCCGAAACAGTTCACTGATGGACCGGTCCAGCTTTTGCGCGATGTCGCTGATGGTCAGCCCCTGCGGCGCCGTCGTGAGTAATTCGATAATGTCGATGCCCTTTTCCAGCGCTGGCGCCAGATAAGTCGGGGCATCCTTGCGCGGCTGCTCCGTCGCGTTCGACGCCTTTTTCCTGCCTGTCATTTTACTCGGTTTCGCTATCATGATGCTGGCCATTAACATCCTGTAGCGCCAGATCGAAAATCCTTTCGGCGCGCTGCCATTTTTCGCCAACTGGCGTGCCGGGCACGGGGCGTTGAAATTGCGCCATCAGCGCTTCCCACCGTTGAACTGCCGGGTTGTCGGCATCGGCACGGGCCTTTGCGGCGAAGCTGAATTCGTCCACCGTCTCCATGGTCATGACGAGGCGACTGCCATGGCGGTAGATATCCATCGCGAGGATCCCCGCCGCGCGGATCGAGTCAATAATTTCAGCCCAAACCGCGCCGGGGGCGTGGAAAGCTTCATACCGGGCAATCAGTTCGGCATCATCGACAAGGTCGAGTATCAATACATGTTTTTGCATCGCATCACTTTCACACGCCTGTGTTGCTTTGCAACCTCAGTGGGCAAGACTGTCGTCGACAACAGACGCCTGCTTATGGTCACGCATGGCAAAATGGATGACTACCAGAAAGGCCAGCGCCGGAACACAGAGCGCGGCATTGATGCTGAACCGGTCGGACAGAAAGCCCATCGCCCCGGTCAGCACCGCGCCGCCGATAACGGCCATGACGATCAGTGACGCGCCGACCCGGCGCAACGGTCCCAATCCACTGACGCCGAGCGCAAAGATGGTCGGGAACTGGATAGACATGAAAAAGCTTGTCGCGACCAGCAGGACCAGCCCGGTCTGCCCGCCAGTAATGGCCGCGCCAACGCTTAGGCAAAGGCTCGCCATGGCAAAGATCCGCAGCAGCCGGGGCGGCGTAACATGGCTCATCAATGCGGTGCCGACAAAGCGGCCAATGCCGAACAGAACCAGGCTGGCAAACAGATAGTCAGCGGCATCCCGCTCGATCATGCCGGTCATATTCTGTTCGGCGTAGCGGATAGTGTAGCTCCACAGCCCAACCTGCGCCCCGACATAGAAAAATTGCGCGATCGTCGCCGCAATCAGCTGCGGTCGGCGGAAAGCGGTGCGGAATGAAGCGGTGTGGCCGGGTTCGATGGCCTCCTGATCCGCCTTGCCGGGGAAACGGATAACGGATGCGGCGATAGCAAAGCCGAGTACCACCAATCCGATAATCAGATAGGGCGTCTGCACCGCCTGCACTTCGCTGCGCAGCAGGATCGAACGGGCAGCCGGACTGAGCGCGGCTATGCTGGCCTCGTTATGCGTCATGTCGGACAGGATGAAATATTTGCCGATCAGGACGCCGGCGACAGTGCCGACCGGGTTGGCGGCCTGTGCCAGGTTCAGGCGGCGCGCGGCTTTGGTTGGGTCGCCAAATTCGGTCATCAGCGGGTTGGCGGCGGTTTCCAGAAAGGCAAGGCCGCAGGCAATCACGAACAGCGCGACCAGGAAATAGCGATATTCGCCCTGCTGCGCCGCCGGGTAGAATAGCAGCGCACCGAGCGCATAAAGAAGCAGCCCCAAAACGATCGCGCTCTTATAACCCCGCTCGCGTGCAACCATCGCGGCCGGAATGGCGAGCAGGAAATAGCCGAGATAGAAAACCTGCTGGACGAAACTCGTCTCGAAATCTGAAAGAGTGAAGGCGCGCCGGAACTGGGCAATCAATATGTCGTTCAGATTATTCGCCATTCCCCACAGGAAAAACAGCGAAATGGTCAGGATCATCGCGGGCCGATAACGATCGGCACCTGGCTTCTTCATTCGACCTCTCCGACATATTTTTTGTCATTCCATCGCCCGGTCCAGATGGACATAGCCTCCATCGACGAACATCCATTGTCCGGTGGTGTGGCTCGATTGGTCCGACAGCAGGAACAGGGCTGTCGCCGCAATCTCGCGTGCCGTCGTCATGCGGTGGCCCAGGGGGATTTTGGCAGTGATGCCATCCAACTTGGCCTGCGGGTCATCGAAACGGTCGAGCCACTGTCGATAGAGCGGCGTCATCACTTCGGCCGGGACAATGGCATTCACCCTGATGCCATCGTCGCGCAGCGTCACGGCCCATTCGCGCGTCAGCGCCAGTTGCGCACCCTTGGCCGCTGCATAGGCGCTGGTGCCGCCTTGCCCGGTCAGCGCCGTCTTGGACGCGATATTCAGGATGACGCCACGCGCGTCTCGCAGATAGGGCAGGCTATGATGCGCCATGGTGAAATAATGGACCAGATTGGCGTCCAGTGAGGCGCGAAACTCGGCTGGACTACGCTCCAGCCCGATATTGTCATTGGCCCCGGCATTATTGACCAGCCCATCAATGCGCCCAAATTGCGCCACGACCTGCGCAACTGCCTGCGCGCAAGCGTCATCGTCGGCCAGCTCTGCCGGAATGAAAGCCGCTTCCCCTAGCGGTTCGGGTGGTGCGCTGCGCGATACGATGACGGGCAGCGCGCCCTCTTCGGCCAGCCCGGCCACAATGGCGGCGCCAATGCCGACGCTGCCGCCAGTGACCAGGAACACACGCCCCTCAAGCCCCAGTTTCATGCAACGAACCGGAAATCGCGAAGTGTCTCAGGCTTCATTTCGATCGAATAGCCCGGTTCGGCTGGAGGCATATATGCCGCGTTGCGTATGACGCACGGGTCCAAAAAATGTTCGTGCAGATGATCGACATATTCAGTCACGCGCCCCTCCATCGTACCGGAAAAGCAAAGATAGTCGATCATCGACAAATGTTGCACATATTCGCACAAGCCAACGCCGCCCGCATGAGGGCAGACTGGCAAATCGAACCGGGCGGCCAGCAACATTACGGCCAGCGCTTCGTTGACACCACCGATCCGGCATGCGTCCAGTTGCACCACGTCGATCGCCCCGGCTGCCATGAACTGCTTGAAAATAATGCGGTTCTGGCACATTTCGCCGGTCGCGACCTTGATCGGACCAATGGCATCGCGAATGGCGCGATGGCCCAGCACATCGTCGGGACTGGTCGGCTCCTCGATGAACCAGGGCTTGGTAAAGGCCAGCGCACCGACCCAGTCGATGGCTTCGCCGACATCCCAGACCTGATTCGCGTCGATCATCAGGTGGCGATCGGGACCGATCACCGCACGGGCAATGCCGACCCGGCGAATATCATCGGACAAATCACGTCCCACCTTCAGCTTGATGTGCCGGAACCCTGCGTCCACGGCCTCACCCGCCAACCGGCGTAATTTTTCGTCCGAATAGCCCAGCCATCCGGCCGACGTGGTGTAGCAGGGGTAACCCTGCGCTTCGAGTTGCGTGATCCGCTCCGCCTTGCCCTGCGCCCGCGCGGTCAGCAGGACCAAAGCGGCGTCCGGGGTAATGGCGTCGGTCAAATAGCGAAAATCTATCGCCCGGACCAGTTGCTCCGGCGTCATGTCGGCGACCAGCCGCCACACAGGCTTGCCTTCCGACTTGGCCCATAAATCCCAGATCGCATTGACGACTGCGCCGGTCGCCAGATGCATCACCCCCTTGTCCGGCCCGATCCAGCGCAACTGGCTGTCGCCGGTCAGGTGACGCCACATGCGCGCGGGGTCTGCGGCGATCCAGTCCAGATCCAGGCCGATGACCAGATGGCGCATAGCCTCAATGGCGGCGACGCAAATATCATTGCCGCGCCCGATGGTGAACGTCAGGCCGTGCCCTTCCAGTCCTGCCTGGTCGGTTTCCAGCACCACATAGGCTGCCGAATAATCCGGGTCGGGATTCATCGCGTCCGATCCGTCCAGCGCGTGACTGGTCGGGAAACGCAAATCTATGGTCCTAAGGCCGGTGATCCGGGTCATAATCTGTTCCTCAATTGACCCATCCGCCGTCGATCACATGCACTGCGCCAGTGGTGAAGGCGGCTTCCTCGCTGGCCAGATAGGCGATCAGCGCAGCGATTTCTTCGGCCCGCCCGAACCGGCCCATCGGCTGGCGCGCAACGAAGGCGGCCGTGGCATCCTGCAAGGTCGTTCCGTCGGTCGCGGCCTGCAACGCTACCCGTTCGCGCAGCGACGGGGTGTCGATCGTGCCGGGGCATACGCAGTTGCAACGGATGCCCCGGTTGATAAAATCAGCCGCAACCGATTTGGTCAGGCCGACGACCGCAGCCTTGGACGCGGTATAGGCAAAGCGGTTGGGTATGCCCTTCACGCTCGATGCGATGGACGCCATGTTGACGATCGCCCCGCCGCCGCGATCCAGCATTGCAGGCAAAAAAGCCCGGATCATCCGAACCATCGCGTCGACGTTCAGGTCGAACGACAATCGCCAATCCGCTTCGCTGCATGTCAATATGTTACCCGCCGCAACATAGCCGGCCACATTGGCCAGAGCGTCGATCGGGCCGGTAACCGCCGGCAATTGCGCAATCGCGACCGGATCGGTCAGGTCGGTGACCAGCGGCCGCACGCCGGCAATGGCCGCCAGCGCCGCATGATCCCGATCGACGGCCCACACCGTTGCGCCTTCATCACGAAACCGCTCTGCGGTGGCGCGGCCTATGCCTTGTCCGGCTGCGGTCACAAGCACGGTCTTGCCTTCAAAGCGCTTCATTCAGCCTCTCGCGATCCGGGAATTAGAATAGGAAAATAGATTTTATATATGGAAGTAAAAATGGATCAAGACGTTGAATGGATTCTTTCGGACGGACGGCCAAGGCCGGCTTCGTTCGCATTCCGTCCTGCATCCGACCGGGCAGGGGTGCAGTAAACACGGGTTGATGTGGCTGGACGGGCTGTCATCGCACGGCCTGTCAGTCAGGTTGATGCGGCCGGGGGGAATAATATCCGTCGGAGACGGATCAGGGGGCTTTGCGGTAAAAGCGCATGGCATTGGCACCAAAAATGGCTGTTCGCGCCTGTGGGCAGTGACGATCGACAAAATCGGATACCAGCCTGAACACGGCTTCATAGCTTGCGGCGCGCAGGCATACGGGCCAGTCCGATCCCCACATCAATCGCTCTGGCCCGAACGCTGTCAGCAAATGGGCCAGATAGGGTTCAATCTGGGCGGCCTGCCAGACATAGGCGTCCGCTTCGGTGACCAGCCCGGACAATTTGCAATGAAGATAGGGGAAGCGCGCCGCAGCCAGCAGATCGGCGGCCCAGGGTTCCCACCCGCCGCCGCGAATATCCGGCTTGGCACCATGGTCCAGCACCAATCGACCCGGACCAACGGCGTCCAGAAAGTCGGGCAGGCTGGGCAACTGGTGCCGGTTGATCAATATGTCATAGCTCAGATCGCGTGCCATCAACGTGCGAATCCCGCGCCGGAACGCGGTCTCTGTCAGGAAATCCCCGGCTTCTCCCTCGACCACATGGCGATAGCCAACAAGGCGTGGGTCGGCCGCCTGATCAAGCAGCAGGTCGATCTGGTCGGAACGCAGATCTATCCACCCCACAATGGCGATGATTTCAGGCATTTGATCGGCACAGGCGATCAGGAAACGGCTTTCCTCTGTCATCTGGTGCGTCTGCACTGCGATACAATGGTCAATGCCTTGGCTCTCGAGGCACAGGCGCAGGTCATCCACATCGAAATCGCGCGCTATCGCCTCGCCGGGCGAAACCCAATCAAATCGGTCTGCGACATAGTGCCAAAGATGATGATGGGCGTCGACTAGCATGGAGCCTTCTATCGCATAGTCGCATGGTGCGGCAACATGCCGTACCATGCCGCCCGTCATGCCGCATCGACCAAAACAACCTCGCTATGGATGATGTCTATGTCGCTGATCGCGGCGCTAACGCGGGCATTCACGTGCACGTCGTTCACATCCACCGCGCCCGTCGTGGTCCCGGCCCTGACGGCAAGGTGCCTTTTGGAAGTAAACTTTGACTGGTCGCGGCAGTGAAAGTTGCCAGTTAACTGGATGTCTGAATGACTGACCGGCTGACGCCGGTAGGATCAAGGCGCGGGGCTGAAGCCGTTTTTGTGGCCATGTTTGTCGAGGTAACGCAGGATAGTGTCATCTGTGATGTTGCCGGATGTGGTCGAGAAGTAGCCGCGTTGCCAGAAGCGTTGTCCCCAGTAGCGCTTGCGAATATGCTCGAACTCCTGCTGGATTTTACGCGATGACCGCCCCTTGGCCCGGCGCACGAAGTCGCTGACTGATACGTGCGGAGGTATCTCGACGAACATGTGGACGTGATCGCACGAAAGCACGCCGTGGACGATCGTCACGCCCATTTCGGCACAGACCTGTCGGATAATCTCGCGAACCCGCAGACGCACCTCGCCATGCAGCACCTTGAACCGATATTTCGGTGCCCAGACGAGATGATAGCGATGGTGAAATGTTGTGTGACAACCGCTGCTGTAGCCCATAGCCTGCTATCCTCGGAAAAAATGAACTCTCGCCCTTCGGGCTGTTCATTTTTTCCGAGGATAGCAGGCTACTGGCCGAGTCCGGGGCTGAAGCCAGTATCCGACTGAAGTCGGAGGGGTTGCTCCTTATGGAGGACTCTAAACCTCGTAATCGTGGCGCGGTGACAGTCTCTGTTGGACGAAACTGTCGCACATTTTCGAGAGGTTTTCGGCGTAGATGTTCGCACCGTCGCTGGCGATGCAGGACCGCCAGGCGCGGCGCTCGTGAAAACCGAACAGGCGACGACCAACATGGAGATCGGCCTTTTTGTCTACAATTGCACGTCTGAATATGGTGGCGCGTTCCTGAACCTGAGCGTCGCCGATTATCGGGACTATTTCGCCGTCAATTGCGCTACTGCGACGAGACAGCGGCAGGAATTTGGTTTGGTGCGGGCGATCACGCTCCGTCCCTGGCCAGCCGCAGTCCCATGAATTGCCAACGGTGATGGGGATAGAAGAAGTTGCGGTAGCTTGCTCGCATGTGGCCGCGCGGGGTCGCGCAACTGCCGCCACGCAACACATATTGTCCGCTCATGAACTTGCCGTTATATTCGCCAATCGCGCCATCGGCAGCGCTAAATCCGGGGTAGGGGCGATAGGCACTGCCGGTCCATTCCCAGGCATCGCCGAAGAACCTCGGACTGTCATGTACAGGGCGGGGGCGGATATCGCCTGGACCGTCCAGCAAGTTGCCGCCGCTTGGATCGTGCTGCGCAGCCGCCACTTCCCATTCAGCTTCGGTCGGCAGGCGGGCGGCGGCCCAGGTGGCAAAGGCGTCGGCTTCATAAAAGCTGACATGGCAGACTGGCGCAGCCGGATCGATCGGATGGCGACCGGATAGTGTGAAGCTGGTCCAGCCATGCGCCCCGTCCATCCAGTAGAATGGTGCGCGAACACCCTGCGTCTGCCGCCAGGCCCAGCCGTCCGATAGCCACAAGCGCGGTTCTTCGTAGCCGCCATCGGCCATGAAGGCGAGCCACTCGGCGTTCGTGACCTTCCGATCGGCCAGCTGGTGGGGATGCAGCAACGCCGTGTGGCGCGGCCCCTCACAGTCGAATGCGAATGTCCCACTGCCAGTGGCGCGAGCGCCGATTTCGATCATCCCCTGTGGGCCATCCAACCAAATTACGGGCGCGGGATCGCCGGGACACGGGCTGCCCTGCCGCGGCCAAACCGCACACTCCAAGGGATTGAGCGAAAAGGCATGGAGGATGTCGGTCAGCAGCAGTTCCTGATGCTGCTGTTCGTGCTGGCACCCGAGCTCCACGAGCGCCAGCGCCTCAGGCGAAAGCTGTTCGATCGCGCGATCCATCGCTGCATCCACGGCCGAGCGATAGTCGAGAATGTCGGCCAGTGAAGGGCGCGACAGCATTCCACGCGCTGCCCGCCCCAGGCGCGGACCTTCGGTTTCATAATAGCTGTTGAACAGGAATGGCCAGTCTGCACGATAGGGCTGGTATCCAGGCACATGGTCGCGCAGGATGAAGGTCTCGAAGAACCAGCTCATATGCGCCAGATGCCATTTGGCGGGCGACGCATCGGGCATGGATTGAATCGTGGCATCTGCGTCCGATAGGGGCTTTGCCAGATCCTCGGTCAGCTTGCGAACGGAGGCGTATCGCATTCTGGCGTCGCGCATCAGCATGCTACGCGGAGCAGATGGACGCTGAACAGGGCGTCTTTGTCAGTCCAGACGTCGACACTGTCAAACCCGGCCTTGCTGGCCAGCATGGCAAATTCGTCGATCGCATATTTATGCGAATTTTCGACGTGAATGGTCGCGCCTTGTGCAAATTGGAAGCGTCGGCCAGCTACAGTGACCATCTGCTCACGCAGGCTGACGAGCGAGATTTCAACATGACCGGGTTCGCTGACATAGCGCGCGCGGTGCGCAAAGGCGCTGGTGTCGAAATCAGCGCCCAGTTCACGGTTGGCGCGATGCAGCAGGTTCAGGCTGAACTGCGCTGTCACGCCCTGCGCATCGTCATAGGCGTCCTCCAGCAATCCTGCCTCTTTCTTCAGGTCGACGCCAATCAGCATCATGCCACCCTGCCCCAGTCGCCTGCTCCATTCGCGCAGGAAGGCTTGCGCATCGTCGCGATCGAAGTTGCCGATGGTTGATCCGGGAAAGAAGCACATGTCCCGCAAACCCCTGCGCGGCGGAAGATCAAGCTCGCCCAGATAGTTGCCGCACAGGGCATCGACCGCGATATCGGGATGGCGTGCCCGCACGACCGCCGCTGCCGAGGCCAGTGGCACCGGAGATATGTCGATACAGACATAAGCGCGGACCTGCGCCATCGCGTCAAGCAGGATTTCGGCCTTGCCACCCGATCCGGCCCCCAGTTCGATGAAGCGTATTTTCCCGCTGATGGCTTCGGCGATAGTAGGCGCATGCGTCTCCAATATCCGCCGCTCGGTTCGCGTCGGATAATATTCCGGCAGTTCGCAAATCTGGTCGAAGATCGCCGATCCTGCTGCGTCGTAGAGGAACCTGCACGGTATGGCCCGGTCGGGTTGCGACAGTCCGCCAACCACGGCATGAAGGAATTCGCTGGTGTCGGAGACAGCCGGTTGGGTGTCCGAAAAGCGCGCTATCCCATCATAGTCCATCGCCACGCTCACCATATTATGCATGTAGATTTCCTGTTGGCTTGAGGTGGCCGGGTTGAATGTTTCAGTCTTTGCCTGATCAGTCGGGCAGGCCGATCAGGGATGATGTCCGCGACATGGGATCTACTATTGTCGTGCTGCTGTTACGCCACCAAGACCAGTGGACAGCTTGGAAACGCAAACGATCCCGACGCGATAGCGTTCCCGTAACTTTTTATTGGATACATGCCTGGCTCCAATTTATCCGTCGGACCAGCCCGAGTTCGAGCCAGTGCAGCAACATCGCTCCCGCCTTGGCCGCAGCATCAGCAGCTTTGAGACGATCCATAAGAGTAGCGCACATGCCGCCGAACCTGCCGCCTTGCTGAACCTCCGCCAATGCCAGTCCTTCGGCTTCGGGAAGGAGTCCGAATACCGGTTGCTCGCCTTCGCGCCACACGATCGCCCACGTCGGCTTGCGCAGCTTTTCCGCCACCGATGCCAGCAATGGATCGGCCAATGCCTCCCACAGCGCGACGAGATCATATGTTATTGGTCGCAAGGCCGTGCCTGGCATGAGCTCGAAGCGAAGTTCATCCCATTGCGCAGCCTCGAAGTCCGCCGTCGCGGCCGCAAAATCCGCCAGCGTCAGTGGCTCTCCGTCCGCGGCAGTAAATGCGCAGTGCATTTCCCATTCCAGCCACGCCACTTCGCCAACGTCGGGGTCGTTGGCAAACAGTTCGGTGCAGGTTTCGGCAAATCCCTCACCCGCCAGATCAACGGTCCAGCGCGAGGGCGGATGCGTGATCAGATGATGCGCCGCCGCCTGGCTGAAGGCATCCTCGCCCACCAACTGTGCGGTGCGTCCGAACGTGTCCCGCAAGACATCGATAAGCCGCGTGCGATAGGCATTGCGATAGACGGCCATGCCCGCGGCTCGCCGGGCGTCCCATCCAGACGGCAAAGGCGCGCTGTCATCAAGCAGGCAGGCAAGAAATTCGCTCTGCGCGCGCAAAAGCTGGGTCATAGTGCCATCTCGACGCGCGTTGTGGCGGCAATCCTACGTGCATGATCAAGCTCGGCCAGGAGGTCCGGCAGCGGCGGGATCGCATCGTCCCGCTCGATCATGACGGCAACTTCGCCAAGCTTGCCAATTGCCGATCCATAAAGATCCCACACCGCGTTGCAGACCGGTCGGTCGTGGGTGTCGATGACGATGTCGCCCGGCATATGCCCGGCCAGATGGATCTGCCGCACCCTGTCGGCGGGTATGCCTGCAAGGTAGGCCAAAAGATCGAAACCATGATTGCAGGCGCTGACGTAGATGTTGTTGATGTCGAGCAATAGATAACAGCCCGTTCGCCGACTTATCTCGGTCAGGAATTCCCACTCCGTCATCTCGTCTTCAGGGAAAGTCAGATAGCTTGAAGGGTTTTCTAACAGCATCGCCCGGCCGAGCGTTTCCTGCGCCCGGTCGATGTTGACGCACACGATATCCAATGCCGCGCGGGTCAGTGGCAGCGGGAGCAGGTCGTGGCTGTTGTGCGCGCTGGTCCGGGTCCAGCACAGATGATCGGACACCCACAAAGGCTCGATCCGATTTGCCAACGCCTTGAGCCGGACCAGATGATCGCCATCCAGCCCATGCGCGGAGCCGATCGACATCGAGACGCCATGCAGGATGACCGGAAGTCTGGCGCGCACCTGTTCCAGCACGCGCAGCGGCCGCCCGCCATCGACCATGAAGTTTTCGGATATGACCTCGACGAAATCGACAGCGACATCGCCCGCGAGAAAATCCCGGTAGTGATCGCGGCGCAGTCCAAGGCCAAATCCGCCGAACGCGGCGATATCTGTCATTGCGAAAGTCCTCATAAGTCAAAGTCGGTCCGGCAGGCCATTGGGGGGCAGAGGTCTGCCGGACCAGGGTGGGATCAGCCGAGGTCGCCGATCGTCCCGCCCTTTGTGAGGCACTCGCCAGCCTTCAATGCCTTGAAGCCGTGGCCTTTACAGGCATTCTGGCCCTTGCACGCATGCTCGGCCGTGGCGCAGTCGGAGTTGCCCTTGCAGCTATGCAGGCCATAGCAATGCACGGTGTCGCTGGCGCCAAGGGCGCGGCCCTTGCTTCCTGTCGGCGCGTCGGCGGCAAAGGCTGAGAAAGAGCTCAGCGCGATGGCAGCCGCGGCTGCGGCGATTGTGGCGGTGCGGGTCTTGGTGGTCATATCAGCGGCTCCTTGAAAAATGGTGGTGCGTAATCGCACTTCATGATGTTCGCCCTCGCGCGTTCGCCGGTTACAGCGACAAAAATTTCGCTGCCTGTAACGGTGCTGCGCCGCCCGGCGAAAGAGGAGGCATGCATCGCCTGGACAAACGCCCGGCGCTGCCCCCCAAAGCCGGAGATTATATCATGCATACCGCCACCATCGCCCGCATCGCCGGGCTTGCCACCACCGCCGCTCTGGCGGCTGGCGTCGCCACCACCCCCGTCGCCGCGCAGAAGGCACCAATGGAAAAATGCTACGGTATCGCCAAGGCAGGGCAGAATGATTGCTCCGCTGGCGCTGGCACCAGCTGCGCTGGAACCTCGACCCGCGACTATCAGGGCAACGCCTGGAAGCTGGTCAAGCAAGGCACATGCGTGAAGACCGCGACACCCAACGGCAATGGCTCGCTCACGCCGATCAATCGCTGACAGGCAGCAATCACGGCGGAGCACAGCACATGCAGCACATCGCCACAATGTACGACCGGATCGTAGCCATCGCCGCCTCGCGTCTGGCCGAGGGCGGTGCGCTGCTGCTGGCCCATATCGCGCTCGCGGGGATATTCTGGCGCTCAGGCCGCAGTAAAGTGACGGAGGGGCGACTTTTCGAGATTAGCGATTCAACCCGCTATCTGTTTGAAAATGACTATGCCGCCGTCCCACTGCCGCCTGAGATCGCCGCGCCACTGGCCACTGTGGGCGAGCATCTGTTTCCGGCGCTGCTGGTGATCGGGCTGGCAACCCGGCTCTCGGCAACTGCGCTGCTCGCAATGACGCTCGTTATCCAGATTTTCGTGTATCCTGAAGCCTGGTGGACGACACATATGCTGTGGACCGCGCTGGCGGCGGTGCTGATCGTGCGCGGCGGCGGCCTGCTGTCGCTCGACGCGCTGATCGGCCGCTGGCGGCAACGGCGCGCATGAACGGCGACAGGGAGAGGGAACGGCGATGATCGCGGACGAGCCTATCTTCGCCCGGCTGATGACTGCGAGCCAGGGCGGTGACCGGCGTGCCTACACCGTGCTGCTGACTGAGGCGCAGTTCTGGCTCGAACGCTTCTTCCGCCGCCGCGTGCCCCCGGCCCAGATTGACGATCTGGTGCAGGACGTGCTGCTGGCCATCCATGCCAAGCGCGCGACCTGGGATGAAACGCGCGCGTTCCTGCCATGGCTCGCTGCCATCGCCCGCTATCGCTGGGTCGATCATCTGCGCCGGGTTTACCGGGCAAGCGAGAGCGAATTGGGGGATTACGACGCTTCCGAGGATAGTGAGGAGGATGCAATACTGGCGCGGATGAGCCTTGACCGGCTGTTCATGCAACTCTCCCCGGCGCAGTGCAACGCGATCGAACTGGTGAAGATCGAAGGACTTTCGGTTACTGAGGCGGCTAAGCGGACCGGCCAAAGCGAAAGTCTGATCAAAGTGAACATTCATCGCGGCCTCAGGAAACTGTCCGCGCTCGTCGAAGAGGCTGACTGACCATGCCCCCCCGTCCCAATCCCCTGATTGCACAACTCGCAGACGAGCTTGAGCCAGTGCGCCCGTTGCGAATGCGTCATGGTCTGGCGCTGGCAGCGGTTGCAACCGTGCTGACGATCGCCGCCATTGCGCTGTGGCAAGGCTTGTGGAGCGGCCCTGCGGACGGGCAGGCCGCTATCTTCTTCGTCGCCAACGGGCTTATCGCACTGGTCGGGCTTGCCTCGGCGCGGACGGTGGTTCGCATGGCTGCCCCGCGCGTCGGTGTCCGGCAGGATGGATTGCGCTGGCTGCTGGCGGCACTGGCAATCCTGCCCGTCACTGCCCTGTTGCTGATGACACTGGAGGGAATGGTTGGCAGACACGACGATGTGACGGATGGGTTGAACTGCTTCATCGCCGGAACCCTCAGCGGCGTTGGCGTCGCAGCAGCGCTGATCGTTTGGCTGCGCCGTGGTGCGCCGGTTGCTCCCAACCTGGCCGCGTTCTACACCGGCATAGCGGCAGGGGCGCTCGGCAGTTTTGCCCACGGCCTGTCTTGTCCTTTTGACACGATCGGGCATCTGGGCATCTGGCATGTCGCGCCCGTGGCCGTTTCAGCCGTGCTGGGGCGTGTTGCCGTACCAGCTTTGATACGATGGTAAGATTTTGCAGCACGGTCTGCCAGCGTGATCCCAAGCCCAAGTTCAGGACTTTCGCGGCGGCATAGTGACAAGCCTTGCCAGAACGGCAGGTTCTAGGCCCGCAGATCAATGGGCAGAATGGCGACGGTCAGGGTACAACGCCAATCGTCTGCTTCGATGAACCTCGACGGCAGCTTTCGGAGCCGCAGCCCGCCTTTGTCTCTCCTCGCCTGATGGTATATTTTGTCATCCAAGAGATTTTTTCCAAAGCGATCGACGCATTGCGATGCCGGCACGGTCCGATGCCAGAGATATTTCATATATGTCGTCTGGCGCTGTCGCTGAAACAAGTGTCTCTATGGCAGTTAGCGCTTCGACATCTTCTGTAAATGCGGCGCTCAACTGTTGGTGCATCAAGCGGGCGACCTGCTCATCCTGCGTCGCGAAATTCCGGGCGTGGTGGATGAAATAATGTGTGCTGATCGCAGTTTCGGGCGTCGGAAGATGGGCTGTGCGGATACGGGTGTCCGGCGGGGAATCCCAGTCTGTGAGGGCGAAGAAATGGCCGGTGACGAGCTTCCACAGTATCGGCTTCCGGCCCAATGGGACACCGACTTCCGACGCATGGATCACCGTCAGATCGAGCGCCGGGTAGCGTTTTTGCTTCCCGATCGGCGGGCAGACGTGGATTCGTTTGTACCGTATATCAAGGGTTACACGTTCGACCGTGTCATTATCGATCCTCACTTCGATGCTATGCATGCCCGCGCTTGGAGCCTCTTGCATTTCGATTTTCACGGTGTGATCGCCGTTGCCAGCGAGCCTGTCGACAACGGTGCGGACGACGAAGTG
>NZ_CAVK010000184.1 GCF_000382885.1 Sphingobium indicum BiD32 | reverse complement strand
GTTAGCGGTGCGAGCGCCCCACATAGACAGCTGGTTGATTGCGGCCGAGGATCGCTGCCTTTGCAATGGTAGCGGGATTGCAGCTGATGCTGGGCGACGAGAAGCGTGGTGAGCAGGTTGATTTGAACTATGCGGCACTGGGTGCGAAGTCGGATTGCGACGGTGTGCCGCACAGTGCCAATCAGACTTCGCCCGGCGTGAATGTTTTGGGCCCGCAGCGCACGAACCGGAGATGGGACCCGCGGGAGAAGGCGCGGATCACGGCGGAGAGTTTTGAGGCTGGCGCCAACATCTCGGCAGTAGCGCGGCGCCACGGCGTTAGTCTGGGCCTCCTTCACTACTGGCGCCGAACGGTTCGGGATCGTGGCGCAATGGAGTCGATCTCGATGGTGCCGCTGGAGGTGGATGATGGGGCGCCACGATCGCGATGTGATCTCGAGATCGAGATCGGCGGCGCGCGCGTAATGGTGCGCGGCAGAGTGGACGGCGGTGTGCTGCGGACCGTATTCGACGCGCTGCGCCCGTGACGATCGGATGGAGCAGCGACCTCAGGGTCGTGCTGGTCACCGGCCCGATCGATTTTCGTGCTGGGATCAACAAACTGGCATCGCTGGTTGCCAATGAGTTGGGCCGGGATCCTTACTCGAGCGAGGTTTACGTGTTCCGCTCGAAGCGGGCAGATCGCTTGCGGCTCTTGCATTTTGACGGCTCGGGAATGTGCATGATGAGCAAGTGGCTCGAGGCTGGAAAGTTCGCTTGGCCGCCCGTGCGGAACGGAGTGATCAAGCTGACGTCTGCGCAGATGGTCTTGTTGCTGGGCGGAATGGACTGGCGCCGGCTCGAGCAAAATCCAGTTAAAAAACCTGAGCTTGTCGGCTGAAAAAGCGTTAATTTACTGGGCTTCCGGCAGGCTTTAGGCTAACAATCGGGAGTGACAGACGCTCCGGAAAATCTGGCAAAAGCGCTTGAGGTCATGACCTTCAGGGTGGCCGAGCTGGAAGCAGAACTGGAGGCTAAATCCCGCCTGCTCAACACCTACAAGGCGATGCTGTTCGGTCGCCGTTCGGAAAAGGCGCGGATCGTTCTCGACGAACAGGGCTGCCTCGATCTCGGTGATCTGAGCGCCATCGCTCCGGCACCGCCAGCAGCCAACGACGATCCTGCCCCCAAGGCGGCCAACCGCAAATCCCGGCGCAATATCGGCGCCCTGCCCAAGCATCTGCCACGCATCATCAATGTGATCGAACCTGACAGCACTCAATGCGCCTGCTGCCAATGCGCCATGCACAAGATCGGCGAGGACGTGAGCGAGGCCCTCGATATCGTGCCGGCCATCTTGCGCGTTATCGCCACCGTTCGTCCCAAATATGCCTGCCGGGCATGCGAAGGCGGGATCGTTCAGGCGCCGGCGCCTCGACGGATGATCGAAGGCTCCATGGTGACAACCTCGTTCATTGCCTGGGTCGTCTCGCAGCGCTTCGCCTGGTACCTGCCGGTCTACCGGCAGGCGCAGATGCTCTCAGGCCATGGGTTGCAGATTGATCGCTCGACGCTTTCGCGCATGGTAAAGCGCGCAGCCTGGTGGCTGGATGGCTTGTTCGACCGGCAGTTGCGGTTCATCCATAGCCATCACCGCATTTACGTCGATGAGACCCGCATGCCAGTGCTCGAGGCGGGCAGAGGCCAAGTGCGCATCGATCAGTTCTGGGCGCATGGCATCGATGACCGATCGTGGAACGGGCCGGCTCCACCGGCGGTCTGTTATATCTACGCCAGTTCGCGAAGTCGGCTTGAGATCACGAAGCAACTGGCCAGCTATAAAGGCGTACTGCAGGTTGATGGCTATACCGCCTACAAGCACCTCGTAATGCCCGGGCGTGAGGCTGGGCCGATCCAGCTCGCCTTCTGCCTTGCTCACCTGCGCCGCCGCTTCGTCGATCTGCACAAGAGCACCAAATCGCCACTCACCGAGCAGTTCATCGCGCTGTTTGGTCAGGTCTATCGGATCGAGGCGGACATCCGCGGCACCAGCGCCGAGCATCGTCGATCGGTTCGCCAGGAGCAATCCAGGCCGGTGATGGAAGAGCTCAAGGCGCTGTGCGACGCTACCTTGCCGCGGCTCTCGGCGAAATCGCAGCTGGCTGAGCATATCCGCTATGCCCATGACCACTGGCACGGACTGACGCTGTTCCTCGAGGATGGCCGCATCGACGTTGATAGCAACATGATCGAGCGGCAAATGCGTCCAGTTGCGATCGGGCGCCGCAATAGTCTGTTCGCTGGCAACGAGGGAGGAGCGCGCAGTTGGGCAGTACTGGCATCTTTGCTTCAAACAGCGAAGTTGAATGGACTGGACCCGTTTACCTGGCTGGATGATGTGCTGACCCGGATCGTCTCGGGCGAGGTCAAGAACAACGACCTTGACCAACTCCTGGCGTGGAACTGGAAGCCTGCAGCGCAAACGCCGCAAATCGGCATGGCGGCGTGAGCGGCTTCGATGAAATCGCCCTGCCGGACGAGGCACTGGAAGCCTGGCTGGCGGTCAAGATCAATCGTCGCCCGCTCGTGCGAACAGTGTCTGCGCTCGAAGGCTTCGTTACCGCCGCGGTGACCGGTCCTCCGTTCCCGGATCCGCAATACTGGATCTGCCCGGCCATGGGGCTGCCGTTCGATGTGCTGACCAATGGCACGGATCTCGAGCTCGCAGTGTTCGCTGCCGTTGCAAAGGTCCACAACCGCATCAACGAGACCTTCTTCAACAGACCTCACGAATACGCTCCGCAGTTCGCGACAAAATCCGATGGCGGGATCGATCCGCGCCCGTGGTGCCAGGGATTTTACGCCGCGATGAACCTGAACATGAAGGACTGGAAGCCGCTCCTCAACCGCAGCAACATCCATCACGCCTTGCTGCTCCCGATCCTCATCTACTGCGTCGACAAAAAGGGCCTGCCCGTCCTCGGCAAGCCGAGGCCGGGACCTGACACAGACCGCTTCCTCGAGCACGAAGCTTACCTCGACATCGCACTCGTCGTCCCAACCATCAAAGAGCTGCACGACCCAATACGCCTCGCCCGCAGCCGATAACTCGCGGTGTCAATGTGGGCCGCTCGCACCGCTAAC
>NZ_CAVK010000185.1 GCF_000382885.1 Sphingobium indicum BiD32 | reverse complement strand
CCCCTTGCAGGGGAGGATGTGTTACTCCGCAAAACTGCGCGGCGCTGGGGCGATGACGGTGACGTTGCCAGCCCCCACTTCGGACACCTCAAGCGCGCGTTCGGCAACGCCGGTGCGGCCAAAGCGGAACGCGCCGTCAATGCCGGAAAAGCCGCCCGAATCGCGCAGGCGCGCGGTGGGGAAGGGGCTGCCCGGTTTCCAGTCCTGCGCGATCCGCACGGTCAGCAGGACCGAATCATAGCCGAGCGATGACAGGCGGAAGGGCGACGTGCCGTAACGGGCGCGATATTTGCCCGCGAGCTGGCCATAGAGCGTGTCCGACACGCTGGCGAACCACGCGCCGCGCAGCACCGGACTGGCCGCCAGCGTGCCTTCGGTATTCCAGAGTTCCGTGCCGAGCAGGCGGGCGGTCGCGCCGCCATTTTTGCGCACGATCGGCGCGATCTGGAGCGCGACCCTGCCGCTGTCGGCGATCAGCAGCGCGTCATAGCTGGAGGCGGCCTGCAATTTCTTGACCGCTGCCGTGATCGATGCCGGGCCGCGGTCGAAATTCTGCATCGACACGACCGTGCCGCCCGCCTGCTCGACCGCGCGCAGCAGTGCATTGCCTGCCCGCTCGCCATAGGTGCCGCGCGGGATGAGCGCGGCAAAGCGCGACAGCCCCTTGTCGCGGGCATATCCCACGACCCGCTCGATCGACTGGTTGGGGTTATAGCCCATGATATAGACGCCGCCGCCTGCTGCGCTGGCGTCGTTGGAGAAGCTGATGACCGGCACATTGGTACGCGCGGCGATCGGCCCGATAATGCGGGCATCTTCGGCCAGCAAGGGGCCAAGAATCAGGCGGTTGCCTTCCGCCAGCGCGCGGTTCGCCGCTGCTGCTGCACCGAGGGCAGTGTCATAGGTGGTGATGCGCACCTTGTCGGTCTTGGTGTCCATCAGCGCCAATGTGGTCGCGTTTGCGATCGACTGGCCGACCCCGGCATTGGGACCGCTCATCGGCACCAGCAGTGCGACGCGGTGGCGCAGCGTGTCGGTCGGCAGGCCTTGCGTCACCTCCGGGCCGGTCGGGCCAACCGGGCCGCTTGGTGTGGTGGGCGCCGGTCCCTTGGGCACGATCGACTGACAGGCGGCGAGCAGCAGCGTCCCGGCTGCAAGGGCGATTCGCGCGCCGCGCTTCAATGAAGCGAACAAGTCCGCTTGCCGGGAGGCATCCGTCTCTGTCATCTGGCGTCCTTATGGAAACTCAATCTTCGGGTCTTGAGCCTGGGCTTTATATCGTCGCGGGGCCGATCGGCAACCTTGGTGACCTTACCCCGCGCGCGGCGGAGGTGTTGCGGCTGGCCGATGTGGTCGCCGTGGAAGATACACGGGTGAGCGCGCGACTGTTGCGCCACGCAGGCTCCGACCGGCCGATGATCCCCTATCATGACCATAGCGGCGAAAATGTGCGGGCGCGGCTGGTCGATCGGATGGCGGGCGAATCGGTGGCGTTGCTGTCGGACGCCGGGACGCCGCTCATTTCCGATCCGGGTTACAAGCTGGTGCGTGACGCGCGGGCAGCGGGGCGGCGGATCATAACGCTGCCCGGACCGAGCGCGGCAATTGCGGCGCTCACCCTGTCGGGCCTGCCGACCGACCGCTTCCTGTTCATGGGCTTCCTGCCCAGCAAGGCGAAGGCGCGGGGCGATTCGCTGGACGAGGTAGCGGGACTGCGCGCGACTCTGGTGTTTTACGAAAGCGGCCCGCGCCTGTCGGAAAGCCTGTCGGCCATGGCCGCGCATCTGGGCGACCGCGAGGCGGCGGTGAGCCGGGAGATCAGCAAGACGTTCGAGGAAACCGCCTGTGGCACATTGACCGAACTATCGGCGCGCTATGCCGATGCGCCGCCCAAGGGCGAGATTGTGGTGACGGTCGGGCCTCCGGGCGAGGCTGCGCCAGCCAGCGCCGAGGATGCCGACGCGGCCTTGCTGGAGGCGCTGACGCGGCTTTCCGTGTCGAAGGCGGCCGGGGAAGTGGCCAAGAAACTGGGGCTGGACCGGCGGACGCTCTATGACCGGGCGACGGAACTGAAGGGGTGAAGCGCGAAACGGCCGAACGACGCGGGCGTCAGGCGGAGCGGATTGCGGCCTGGTGGCTGCGGCTGAAAGGCTGGCAGATTGTCGGGCGGCGGATGCGGACGCCTGCGGGTGAGGTCGATCTGGTCGCGCGCAAGGGCGCGATGCTGGCCTTTGTCGAGGTGAAGGCGCGCGCCACGGCGGCGGAACTGGACCTGGCGATCGACGAACGGCGATTGCGCCGGGTCGCGGCGGCGGCGGAAATTCTCTGGCACGATCTCGCTAAAGCGGGCGATGATATGCGAATCGACGTCATCCTCCTTGCGCCGGGCCGCGCGCCACGCCATCTGGCCAATGTCTGGCATGGGGGGTGATTTGCCACCCAAGGCTCCATATCCCGTTCGTTTCGAGCGAAGTCGAGAAACGCTGGCGCTGCGCTAACCGCTTCTCGACTTCGCTCGAAGCGAATGGATGTTGTTAGTGGAAGGTCTTTTGAATGACGCAGCTGAACCCCCTGACCGTCGCCGTGCAGATGGACCCGATGGAGGGCATCAAGATCGCGGGCGATTCGACCTTTCACATCATGCTGGCAGGGCAGGCGCGCGGGCACAGGCTTTACCATTATCTCGCCCCTGACCTGACCTATCGCGACGGCCGGGTGCTGGCCAAGGCGCGGCCGGTGAATGTCCAGAAGGTGGAAGGCGACCATTTCGCTTTTGGCGAGGCGGAGATGCTGGACCTGGGCCGCGACGTCGATGTCGTGCTGATGCGGCAGGACCCGCCGTTCGACCTGAGCTACATCACCGCCACCCATTTGCTGGAGCGGGTGCAGGAAGAAACGCTGGTGGTGAACGATCCGGCCAGCGTCCGCAATGCGCCCGAAAAGCTGTTCGTGCTGGACTATGCCCGCTTCATGCCGCCGACGATGATAACCCGCGATCTGGCGGAAGTACGCAGTTTTCTGGCCCAGCATGGCGAGATTGTGGTCAAGCCGCTCTATGGCAATGCGGGCAACGCCGTGTTCCACGTCGGGCCTAAAGGATCGAATCTTTCCGCGCTGGTGGAAATCTTCAATGCGTCATGGGTTGAGCCATTCATGGTGCAGGCCTTCATCCCCGGCGTCGCACAAGGCGACAAGCGTATCGTCCTGATCGACGGCGAGGTCGCGGGCGCGATCAACCGGATTCCGGGCGTGGGCGAAATCCGATCCAATCTGGCGGTCGGCGGATCGGCGGCCAAGACCGTGCTGACCGACAAGGAACGCGAAATCTGCGCCGCGATGGGACCGGAACTGAAAGCGCGCGGGCTGCTGTTCGTGGGGATCGACGTGATCGGCGGCGAGTGGCTGACCGAAATCAACGTGACCTCGCCGACCGGCATCGTATCGATCGACGCCTTTGACGGCACTGATACCGGTGGGCTGATCTGGGACGCAATCGACGCCCGGCTGGCGGCGCGGGCGGCGGATTGATCGCGATTTTGTTGTCATTCAGAACCCTCAATCCGTTCGGGCTGAGCCTGTCGAAGCCCTCTGCTGAGCGAAGCGAAGTGACCTCCCTTCGGTCGGTCGAACCCTTTGACTTCGCTCAGGGCGAACGGAAGAAGAATATCATTGTTCGTTCGAGCATCGGGTCATGACCGACTGGGTTCTCCGCCTGATCGACGCGGGCGGCTATTGGGGCATTTTCGCGCTGATGGTGCTGGAAAATGTCTTTCCGCCCATCCCGTCCGAACTGATCATGGGCATTGGCGGCATCCGCGTGGGCCAGGGGCGGATGGACATGGGCTGGCTGCTGCTGGCGGGGACGCTGGGCACCACGGTCGGCAATTATTTCTGGTATCTCGTCGGCCATGTGCTGGGCTTTGGCCGGTTGAAGCCGCTGGTCGATCGCTATGGCCGCTGGGCGACGCTGGAGTGGCGCGATGTCGAGGCACTGGACCGCCTGTTCGGCAAATATGGTCAGATCGTCGTGTTCGTGTTCCGATTCATGCCGGCGCTGCGGACGATGGTGTCGTTGCCCGCCGGGCTGTTCCGCATGGGGCATATCAAATTTCTGGCGTGGACCGCAGGCGGCGCGCTGATCTGGAATATCATCCTGGCCTATGCCGGTTTCGTGCTGGGCAGGAATTTCAGCGAGATCGACAAATATATAGGGCCAGCCGCGACGATCTGCGTTGTCGGGGCGGTGATCCTCTATCTGTGGCGGCTCGCCACCTGGCGACCCAAAGGCTGAGCGGTCATGGCTTGATGCCGCCCGCTTCCTCCAATTCCTTACCGTGAGCGCAGCGAAGCAATCCAAGGCTGCTGTTTTGGATTGCTTCGCTTGGTTCGCAATGACGAACTCAGCTCAGTTAAAATCATCGATATTTGGTCTTGGCCCTTCCATTTTACTGCGCGGGCGTGACCGCCCCGCCCCGCAAGGCCAGTTCGTTCGGATTTGCGGCACGAATGGGCGCTGCTTGATCCGCCGATTCGTTCCGGGGATACCAGCGGAACTTCAGATCGCTGTTGGTCTGCGCATGGACCACCGTGCCGGGCGCGATATAGGCGCTTGTTCCGTGGATCAAAAAGCCCAACGGGGAAACCAGAAGTATGGTTGCAACGGACGCAGCCGTTCCGCTTTTCCCCTCGTCCGTGGCAAGGCCGGACAATTTGACGGGACCATTGGGGGTCATTGCTTCGATCAGTTGGATTTCGATCTTGCCCTTCTTGCCGAAATGACCGTTGCGTTGGGTGGCCGCGACCTCAGCAGTTACAGGAGAACCCACTGGGATGATGACCTGATCCCGGAACATGACGTTTTCGGCCACTTCCAGATATACGCGATCACCCGGCTTATTATCCTTGGTCGAAACCTGTGTGCGTGTGCGCAACACGACCGGATATCCGGATGGCAGAAAATATCTTACGCCAGCGCCGCTGTTATTCTCGGGACCATAGAAATGATAGACATTCTGCGCCTGCGATGGAACCGCTGCGACCAGGGACAGCAAGCCAACTAAGATATGTTTCTTCATAAGACCCCCTTGGAGAGCCTTTATAATGCGATTGCAAAATGAAGGACGGGTTTGTGCCGATGGTTAACTCCACCATCAGGCTTCGCTTTCTGACACTGTGACAAGGAAAAGCGATGGTTATTAAGCGCGGGGATGGGCGTTGCGATAGACGTCCATCAGGTGCGCGGCATCGACCTGGGTATAGACCTGCGTGGAGGACAGGCTGGCATGGCCCAATAGCTCCTGCAAACTGCGCAAATCCGCGCCGCGTCCCAGCAAATGGGTGGCAAAGCTGTGGCGTAGCGCATGGGGGGTGGTGCGATCCGACAGGCCGAGGCGACCCCGTGCGCCCTGCACCGCGCGGCGGATGAGCGCGGGGGAGAGAGGGCCGCCGCGTGCGCCGCGAAACAGACTGTCATCGCGGCTCATGGGATAGGGGCAGAGCGCCACATAGGCGTCGATCGCCGCTCGGACTTGCGGCAGCAGCGGGACGATGCGCATCTTGTTGCGCTTGCCGGTGACGCGCAGGGTTTCGCTCAAGGGCAGCACCGCGCCGGTCAGGCCCATCGCCTCCCCAATGCGCAGGCCCGCGCCATAGAGCAGGAGCAGCACCGCCCAGTCGCGCGCGCCGATCCATGGCTCGCGTGCGCCCTCGGCAATGTCCTGCGCCAGCGCGACGGCTTCGTCGGGGGAAATGGGGCGGGGGAGGCCGCGTTTCGTGCGCGGGCCTTTGAGCAGCGGGACACGCGCCTCTTCGCCCCCTATGAAGCGCAGGAAGCCGCGCACCGCAGACAGTTCGCGCGCGGCGGACAGATTGCCGATCCCGTCCATCCGCCGCGCGGTAAGGAAGGCGCGCAGGTCCGCCTGGCTGATCCCCGCCAGCAGCGATGTGGTGACTTGCTCCCCATGATGCGCCTCCAGAAAGGCGATCAGCCGCTCGGCGGTCGCGATATAGGCGCGCACCGTGTGGGTCGATCGCCGCCGGTCAAGGCTGAGATGATGACGCCAGCGTTCGATAAGGTTGGGGGAGGGCATGGGCGGGAGGATAGGGCAGGTTGGACAAAATGGGAAATGGTGAGCCTATGTTGCGCAATGTATGACATTAGGGACCAAGCCAGCCTAATCCTCCCCTGCAAGG
>NZ_CAVK010000186.1 GCF_000382885.1 Sphingobium indicum BiD32 | reverse complement strand
AGGGCAACACCCCTCCGTCTGGCTGCGCCAGCCACCTCCCCTATAAGGGGAGGATTAAAGGGGAAAAATGCGATAAGCGAATTCACAACATCCCCTTGGTCGACGGGATCGCGTCCGCCTTGCGCGGGTCGATCTCCACCGCCTGCCGCAGTGCGCGGGCCAGCCCCTTGAACGCGCTTTCGACGATATGGTGATTATTGCTGCCATAGAGAAATTCGATGTGCAGCGTGATGCCAGCGGCCTGCGCGAAACTGTGGAAGAAATGCTCCACCATTTCGGTATCCCACTCGCCCACCTTCTGCACCGTGAAGGGCAATTTGCACACCAGCCAGGGCCGCCCGGAAATGTCGAGCGCCACCCGCGTCAGCGTCTCGTCCATCGGCGAATAGACGCTGCCATAGCGGCTGATCCCCCGCTTGTCGCCCAGCGCCCTGGCCACCGCCTCGCCGATCGCGATCGCAGTATCCTCGGTCGTGTGATGCTGGTCGATATGCAGGTCGCCCACGGTCTTGACGGTCATGTCGATCAGCGAATGCCGCGACAATTGCTCGATCATATGATCCAGGAAACCGATGCCCGTCGACACCGTATAAAGACCCGTGCCGTCAAGGTTGACGGTTACGTCGATCTGGGTTTCCGCCGTGTTGCGGTGAATCTCGGCCGTGCGCATGCTGGCCCTATAGCGCGTGCCGCCCATCTTGCAATCTGGTCGTGCAATCTGAGGGGCGGGGGTTGACCCCCTGTTTCGCGTCGTTAGGACATTGGCGCATGAGCGATGACCTGCCCGACAGCCTGATTCCCTATGACGAAATCGTGCAGGAAGCCCTGCGCGCCGTCGTCGGCCGCGTGTTGGGAGAGGTGCAGGCCAGCGGCGGCCTGCCCGGCAGCCACCATTTCTACATCACCTTCAAGACCCAGGCACCCGGCGTCGACATCCCCAAGCGGCTGATCGAACGCTTCCCGGACGAAATGACCATCGTCCTCCAGAATAAATATTGGGACCTCAAAGTCAGCGACCATCATTTCGAGGTCAGCCTGACCTTCAATCAGGTCGCCGCCCACCTCTATATCCCCTTCGCCGCCATCACCGCGTTCGTCGACCCCGCCGTCAACTTCGCGCTCCAGTTTCAGGTCGCGGGCGATGCCCTGCCCGAACCCCATGACGAAGCCGAAAATGACGGCCCGCAGGTCGTGGCGGAGGATGGCTCCAACGTGGTCACCGTGGACTTCGGCAAGAAAAAGTAGGCGACTACTTCCCGCACCGCCGCCGGGCAATCACAGCAGCGCTTCAATGCCCTTGCGGCGAATGACGTTCAGCAGGGCAAGCGCCGGTCCCTTGGCCTGTTTGGTGCCTCGCTCCAGTTGTGAAACATAGCCGGTCGTCAGGTTCAGATATCTGGCCAGCGCTGCCTGACTCAAATGCGCCCGTTCGCGCACGCTGCGGATTTCCTCCGGCGTGATCGGTGTGGCCGTGGGCGGCGCATCCGGCCCCAGATGGCGAATGGTGATCTTGCGATAACCCTCCTCGCCCATCAGCCCGGCGTCACGCATGTCCTCTGCTGTTTCCAGCAGGGCCATGGTCAGTTTGCTAAGCGCTTTTACCATCATCCATTTCCTGTAGCTGGCCGTTGCGCACGGCGTCATCAAGGGCAGGGTCATCATGGGCCAGAAACGCGGCGGCAATGTCCCTCAAGGTCTGCAATTCATCATCGTCGATATTGTCGCGCTCGTTTTTCGCAAAGCCGTAAACGAAGAAAGCCCGGTCTGCCGTCCGATAGGCAACGATCATCCGAAACCCGCCTGATCGCCCCTGTCCGGGGCGTGCGACCCGCTGCTTGATCAGGCCACCACCCAGATCAGCGTCGATCAGTCCACGCTCCGCCCTGGCAATAGCCTCTTTCAGTCCCGCATCATCAATCCGCTCCCGCCGGACAAAGCGCGCCACCCATCTGGTCTTAAAAATCCGCATGGTGCCATCCTGTAGCGCTATGAACTATAGCATGGGGACGCATATTTGCAAACTATGGCGGACGCCTGCCATGCCGCTATCCCCATCCGCCGTCACCCCGGACTTGCTCCGGGGTTCTGTTTCCTTAGGGCCAGGTGGCGAACAGTTGCTGACAGACAGCTTTTGGGCGAAGCGGGACTTACGCAGACGTCTATCCAGGAGGAAACGGCGTGTCCCACGTAACCACAAATCAGCATCATGTTTGGCAATATCATCTCAAGGCGTGGGCTAATAAAAAAGATCAGGTCTGGTGCCTCCGGGAAGGCAAATCCGCCCCATTTCCTGCGCATACTAGGGCGTGGTGACGAT
>NZ_CAVK010000187.1 GCF_000382885.1 Sphingobium indicum BiD32 | reverse complement strand
CCCCTCCGTCAGCGCTACGCGCTGCCACCTCCCCCACAGGGCGAGGATGTTAAAGGGCGGCAGGCGGCCCTGAGGATGGCGGCGGGGGCGCGGCCAGGCGGGCGATCAGGCCGGTCTTGAGCGCGAAGGCGATCGGACCATAAGCCAATTGCCAGGCGGGTAGCGCGACGTCAGCAAGCAACAGGGGCGGCACGGCAGGCTGGAGCGAGGCGGCGAAGGCGCAGGGCAGTTGTCCGGCCATGCCGTCGTCGGGGGCATGATCGGCCTTGCCCGGCGCGGAGTCGCGATCGACGATGACGTTGATCGCCCCCTGCCCCGTGCAGAGCGTGACGATGACACCCCGGTCGGTGCGGACCGGCATGAAGCCCGATGGCACCAGCAATTGCACGGCGAACACGAGCAGCGCCAAGGCGGCAAGCAGGCCGCGCGCAGTGCTGGAATGTCTGATGGCCCCCGTCATGACGCGGTCGCCCTAGCGGCAAGCATCCTGCTTGTCACCAGGACAATAGGTCCATGTCGCGCCGACCTCACTCACCTTGACGTAAACGTAAAGCTGCATTACATCGCTCCTTATGGATACGCGCAGCAGCATCGCCGGCATCGAGCTTCCCGATCATCGGGACCAGCAGAGCTATAGTATTTCCGACCTGTCCGAGGAGTTCGGCGTCACCGCACGCGCCCTGCGATTCTATGAGGATGAAGGGTTGATCGCGCCGGAACGGCAGGGTCTGGCCCGCATCTATTCGCGGCGTGACCGGGCGCGGCTGGCGTGGATTTTGCGCGGCAAGCGGGTCGGGTTCAGCCTGACCGAGATTCGCGAGATGATCGACCTGTATGACGCGGACGAAGAACATGAGGAGCAGCGCCGCGTGACCGTCGCCAAATGTCAGGCACGGATCGAGCTGCTGACCCGGCAGAAGGACGATATCGACGCGGCCATTGCCGAACTCGCGAGTTTCGTCGCTGCCATCGCCAAAGACTGACCCCCTCTCCCCCTCCCCCGAATAACAAAAACGCCCCGGAGACGATCATGCCCAGCTACACGCCCCCCGTTCGCGACACCCGTTTCGTGCTTGACCATGTCATCGGGCTGGAACGCTATGCCAACCTGCCCGGCTTTGAAAATGCGACGCCCGATCTGGTCGAGGCGATCCTGACGGAGGGCGGCAAGATGGCCGCCGAGGTGCTGTTTCCGCTCAACGCGGTGGGCGACAAGGAGGGCTGCACCCGCCATCCTGATGGCAGCGTCACCACGCCGACGGGCTTCAAGAATGCGTTCGACCAGTTCGTCGCGGGCGGATGGACCACGCTCCATTCGCCGACCGAATTTGGTGGCCAAGGGCTGCCCAGTGTCGTATCGACCGCGGTGGACGAATATATATTGTCGGCCAATCAGGCGTTTGAAATGTATCATGGCCTGACCGCAGGAGCTGTCGCGGCGCTGATCGCCAAGGGCAGCGACGAGCTGCAACAGCGCTATATTCCCAAGATGGTGTCGGGCGAATGGACCGGCACGATGAACCTGACCGAACCGCATTGCGGCACCGATCTGGGCCTCATCAAGACCAAGGCGGTGCCCAATGCGGATGGCAGCTTTGCGATCACCGGCACCAAGATCTTCATTTCGGCAGGCGAGCACGACCTGTCGAACAATATCATCCATCTGGTGCTGGCCAAGACGCCGGGCGCGCCCGACAGCAGCAAGGGCATTTCGTTGTTCGTGGTGCCGAAATATATGGTGCTGGATGATGGATCGCTGGGGGATCGTAACGCGGTGTCGTGCGGGTCGATCGAACATAAGATGGGCATCCATGGCAACGCCACCTGCGTCATGAATTATGACGGAGCGACCGGATGGATGGTCGGCGAGGAGAATAAGGGGCTGGCCGCGATGTTCATCATGATGAACGCGGCGCGGCTGGGCGTGGGTTTGCAGGGGCTGGGCCAGGCGGAAATCGCTTTGCAGAATGCGGTCCATTATGCCCGCGACCGGCGGCAGGGCCGCGCGCTGACCGGGCCGAAGGAGCCGGAGGAAAAGGCCGATACACTGTTCGTCCATCCCGACGTGCGCCGGATGCTGATGGAGGGCAAGGCGATCACCGAAGGCTTGCGCGCGCTGATCCTGTGGGGGGCGTTGCAGGTCGACCTGTCGCACCATGCAGCGACGGAAGAAGAGCGCAGACAAGCCGACGATCTCATCGGCCTGCTGATCCCGGTGATCAAGGGCTATGGCACCGACAAGGGCTTCGATGTCGCGGTGTCCAGCCAGCAAGTGTTTGGCGGCCATGGCTATATCTGGGAAAATGGCGTGGAACAATATGTCCGCGACGCGCGCATCGCCCAGATTTACGAAGGCACCAACGGCGTGCAGGCGATGGATCTGGTCGGCCGCAAGCTGGCAATGAACGGTGGCCGCGCGTTGCAGGCGTTTTTGAAGATCATCGCGACCGAAGTGGCCGATGCGAAGGCGGAGCCTAAGCTGACGGCGCTGGCCGAAGCGCTGGAGAAGGCGACCGGCCAGTTGCAGGCGGCGACCATGTGGTTGATGCAGAATGCGATGAAGAACCCCGACAATGCCGGGGCGGGCGCGCATCATTATATGCACATCCTTGGCATTGTCGCGACGGGGCTGATGTGGCTGCGCATGGCCAAGGCCGCGACCGGGCTGCTGGAAGCGGGCGAAGGCGACGCCAAATATCTGGAAGCCAAGCTGGTGACGGCGCGCTTCTTTGCCGAGCGGATCATGCCCGATGCGGGATCGCTGCGCCGCAAGATAGAGGGCGGGGCCGACGCGCTGATGGCGCTGGACCCGGATATGTTCCTGGCGGCCTAACCTGCCTTCATGCCCAACAAAAAAGGCTCCCCCTGCCGGTGCGGGGGAGCCTTTTTTGTTCTGCGAGAGAGGGATTTATTCCCCGCCATTATCCTTGACGCCAACGGTGGGGACTTCAACGGTCGTTTTCTTGGTGCCAACGACCACTTCCTTGGAATCGACGTCGACCTCAGGCAGATCACCGCCCTTGACGCTGACTTCGGGCATGTCGCCGCCGGAGACATCCGCTTTCCAGAAGCCAGTCGCGAACAGCAGGCCGACAATCGCCAGGATAGCGATCAGCACAATGCCGATTGTGCGACCCGACCCTCTTTTTTCGACAATCACGCGGCGATCATCATATCCGTCATTGCGAACGTCAACCATCAGTCTCTCCTAAGCTTCATTGTGTTCCGGAAACGGCCCGGCAATGTTTTTGGTTCCTGCCACGGGCCGATCATTTCCATTCTGGCTATCCCGTTCCAGCGGCGATAGCGTGGCGCGATGGCTGTGGAGGATGATGTGCAGGATGATGTGACCCCTCCCTCCGCAGCCGCCAGACCCACGCGCACGCTGGGCCTTGCCGCCTGCATCGCGCTGGTGATGGGCAATATGATCGGGTCTGGCGTGTTCCTGTTGCCCGCTGCGCTGGCACCCTTTGGGTGGGATGCGGTGGCGGGGTGGGGGTTTACGATTGCGGGGTCGCTGGTGCTGGCCTTTGTGATTGCGCGGCTGACCGTGGCGCTGCCGGGGACAAGTGCGTCGCAGATGATTGCGCGGGCCTATGGGCCGCTGGCGGGATTTGCGATTGGCTGGATTTACTGGCTGTCGATCATCATCACCAATGTCACCATAGCGGTGGCGGCGACGGCGAACCTGTCGAGCATCCTGCCGCTGCTGGCGCGACCGGGCGTGGGGGCGCTCTGTTCGATCGGCTTTTTGTGGGCGATGACGGGGATCAATCTGCTCGGTGCGCGGGCGGCGGGGATGACGCAGATCGTGACGACCATCATCAAGCTGATCCCGATTGCGGTGGTGCTGGTGTTGCTGGTGGTGACCGTGGGCAGCGGCACCGCGCAGGTTGCGCCTTTCCCGGCGGAGGGGCTGACCGGCGCGGGCATTACCGCATCGGCGGCGCTGACTTTGTGGGCGCTGCTGGGGTTTGAATCGGCCAGCGTTGCGGCGGACAAGGTGCGTGATCCCACGCGCACGATCCCGCGCGCGACGATGATTGGCACGGCGGTGACGGGGCTAATCTATCTGCTGGTCTGTTCCGGCATTGCGCTGACCCTGCCAGCGGCAGAGACGCAGACCGGGTCGCCCTTTGGCGCATTTGTCAGCCATTATTGGTCGCCGGGGCCGGCCAGCTTCATTGCGCTGTTCGTGGCGATCAGTTGTCTGGGCGCGCTGAATGGCTGGACGCTGCTGATGGGGGAAGTGCCGCTGGCAATGGCGCGGGCGGGGGAATTGCCGCGCTGGCTGGCGGGGACCGATGCCAAGGGGACGCCGGTGCGCGGGCTGATATTGTCCACAATGCTGGCCAGCCTGTTGCTGGTCGCCAATAGTTTGCAGGGGCTGGTGGCGCTGTTCACCGCCATGGCGCTGCTGGCGACGTCGGCGACCTTGTGGCTCTATGTCGGCTGCGCGCTGGCGAGTATGCGGTTTCGGGTGGTGGTGCCCGCTGCGGTCGTGGGGCTGGGCTATGCGCTGTGGACGTTGTGGGGCGCGGGGATTGTGGCGAGCGGGTCCAGCGTGCTGCTGATGGCGGCGGGGTTGCCATTTTACTGGTGGGCGCGGAATAGTCCGCACCGTTCCAACAACCGTTCGGGCTGAGCGAAGTCGAAGCCTTCTACTGAGCGAAGCGAAGTGCCTTCACTGCGTTCAGGCGTGCCCTTCGACTTCGCTCAGGGTGAACGGTGGTTGGATCAATCCCCCCACAAATCCTTGATCTTGCCGAAGAAGCCGGTCGAGGCCGGGCATTCTTCGCCGGTTTCGGTTTCGCGGAAGGCTTCGAGCAGTTCTTTCTGCTTCGCGGTCAGTTTCGTGGGGGTTTCGACGTCGATCTGGACGACGAGATCGCCCTGCCCGCGCCCGTTGAGGACCGGCATGCCCGCGCCGCGCTGGCGGATCTGCTTGCCGGACTGGATGCCGACCGGAATCTTGATGGCGTGGCGTACGCCGTCGAGGCCGGGGACTTCGATCGTGCCGCCCAGCGCGGCCGTCGTGAAGCTGACCGGGCAGCGGCAGAAGAGCGTCGTGCCGTCCCGCTCGAACAGCGAATGGCGCTTGACGTGGAGGAAGATGTAGAGATCGCCCGCAGGGGCGCCGCGCGCGCCCGCCTCGCCCTCGCCCGACAGGCGGATGCGAGTGCCGTCGTCCACGCCCGCGGGGACATTGACGGACAGCGTCTTGGGCTTGTCCACCCGCCCCTCGCCCCGGCAGGAGCGGCAGGGGCTTTCGATCACCTGACCCGCACCATGGCAGGACGGGCAGGTGCGTTCGACCACGAAGAAGCCCTGCTGCGCGCGGACCTGACCATGGCCCTTGCAGGTGTGGCAGGTCTTTGCGCCTGTGCCCGGCTGCGCGCCGGACCCTTCGCAACTGTCGCAGGCGGTCGAAACTTCGATCTGTATTTCGGTCTGCTTGCCATGATAGGCTTCGTCGAGGCTGATTTCGAGGTCGTAGCGCAGGTCCGCGCCGCGCCGCTGCTGCTGGCGACCGCCGCCGCCAAAGCCGCCGCCCTGACCGAAAATCGTCTCGAATATATCGCCAAGGTCGGAAAAGCCGCCCGCGCCGCCGCCGTGGAATCCGCCGCCGCCGCCCTGTTGCTGCTGCTTGAAGGCGGCATGACCGAACCGGTCATAAGCCGCGCGCTTCTGCGGGTCTTTCAGGACCTCATAGGCTTCGGAGACAGCCTTGAACTTCGCCTCGCTGTCAGTGCATCCCCCGGTCTTGTCCGGGTGATATTTCATCGCCAGCTTGCGATAGGCGCTCTTGAGAACCCCAGCATCGGCTGTGCGCTCGACCTCGAGCAGCTCATAATAGATCCTATGCAGGCC
>NZ_CAVK010000188.1 GCF_000382885.1 Sphingobium indicum BiD32 | reverse complement strand
GGGTGTTACCCTATCGATAGTGCGACACCCCTCCACCACTTGCTTGGCAAGCGGTCCCCCTCCCCTTGCAGGGGAGGAATTTTTAGGAATGCCCCATGCTGACCGCCCATACCGTTCTCCCCCACGGCCACTGGTCCGGCCCCGCCGCCGACCATATCATGCTGGACCATGACGCGCGCCACCGTCGCCGCTGGGTCTATACTGCTGACCATGGCACGCCGTTCCTGCTCGATCTGGCCCGCGCAACGGTGCTGAACCATGGCGATGCAGTGCAATTGTCGGACGGGCGGCTGGTCGAAATCCTCGCCGCGCCCGAAGCGCTGGTGGAAGTCACTGCTGCCGATCCGTCGATCATGATGCGGCTGGCCTGGCATATCGGCAACCGGCATTTGCCCGCCGAACTCCATCCCCATGCCATCCGCCTGCGCGACGATCATGTCATCAACGCGATGCTGGAGGGGTTGGGCGCGACCGTGGTGAAGATCCACGCTCCCTTCACGCCCGAAGGAGGTGCCTATTCCGGCGGCGGCAATGGTCATGGCCACCATCATGACCATGATCACGCGCATGACCACCATCACGACCATGCTGGCTGACGCCGCGCTCCACCGCCTGCTGGCCTGGACCTCGCCTTCCTATCCGGTGGGCAGTTTTACCTACAGCCACGGCCTGGAAACCGCGGTCGAGGATGGCCGCATCACCACTGCCGCCCATGTCACCGCCTATGTGGAGGCGGTGCTGGCGCGCGGTGGTGGCTGGGTCGATGCGGTGCTGTTCGTTCATGCCCATCGCGCCGCGCAGGACGAGGTCGCCTTCGACGCAATCTCCGAACTCGCCACCGCATTCCGGGGCAGCAGTGAAACAGCGCTGGAAAGCCGCCAGCAGGGTGGCTCCTTCCTCTCGGTCACGCGCAAGGCATGGCCCCATCCCGCGCTCGATGCTTTCGCCGCGCGCAATGGCGATCACCCGATCGCTCACGCCACAGTCATGGCACTGGCCTGCGCCGTCCACGACATCCCGCTGGCACCCGCGCTGCACGGCTGGCTGCACGCCACCGCCGCCAATCTCGTGTCGGCAGGCGTCCGCCTCGTGCCATTGGGCCAGACCGATGGCCAGTTGGCGCTGGCCGCGCTATCGTACGCCATTCCAGCCATTGCAGACAAAGCGCTCAACTCCCCACTCGACGATCTGGGCACTGCCGCCCCCGACCTCGAACTCGCCAGCCTCTCCCACGAAACACTCTATACAAGGCTCTTTCGCTCATGATGTCTCACAACGGTCCCCTGCGCGTCGGCATTGGCGGCCCGGTCGGCTCCGGCAAGACCGCGCTGACCGATCGGCTGTGCAAGGCGATGCGCGATCATTATAATATCGCCGCCATCACCAATGACATCTACACCCGCGAGGATGCTGAGTTTCTCACCCGCTCCGGCGCGCTGGTGCCGGAACGGATCATGGGCGTGGAAACCGGCGGCTGCCCGCACACCGCGATCCGCGAGGATGCCAGCATCAACCTGGCCGCCGTCGATACGATGCACCGCAAATTCCCCGGCCTGGAACTCATCTTCATCGAAAGCGGCGGCGATAATCTGGCCGCGACCTTCAGCCCCGAACTGGCCGACATCACCATCTATGTCATCGACGTGTCGGCGGGCGACAAGATCCCGCGCAAGGGCGGTCCCGGCATCACCCGGTCCGACCTGCTGCTCATCAACAAGATCGACCTTGCCCCGCTGGTCGGCGCGGATCTGGGCGTGATGGACCGGGACGCGAAGAAGATGCGCGGCGACCGCCCCTTCCTCTTCACCAACCTCAAGGACAATATCGGGCTGGCCGCCGTCATCGACTTCATCGTTGCGACCGGCGGCCTGCGCCCCTTCCCTGCCGCGATCTGATGGACCGCGCCGCCTATGTCCTGCGCGAAAAGCGGCTCTACAATAAGTGGGTCGCCAGCCAGACATTGGAGGATTATGCCCTGCGCTACACCGCAGACAGCGCCCGGCGCTGGTCGGCGGGGCAGGTTGCCAACACCGCGATCGGCGCAACCGCCTTCCTCGCCTGCGAAGCGATCGGCGCGTCGATCACGCTGACCTATGGCTTTGCCAACAGCGTCGCAGCCATTGCCGCCGCCGTCGCGCTGATGTTCGTCATCGGTCTGCCGATTGCCTATCACGCCGCCAAACATGGTCTGGATATCGACCTGCTGACGCGCGGCGCGGGGTTCGGCTATCTCGGCTCCACCCTTACCTCGCTCATCTACGCCAGCTTCACCTTCCTGCTATTCTCGGTCGAAGCGACGATCATGGCCGTGGCGCTGACCGCCATGACCGGCATGGCGATGAGCGTCGCCTATCTGGTGAGCGCACTCGTCGTCATCCCCATTGCCCTTTACGGCATGAGCGCCATTACCCGCTTCCAGAATGCGACGCAGGGCATCTGGATCGCGCTGCAAATCGCGCCGATCGCCTATATCATCTGGTCCGGCCCGGCGGCGCTGGCGCAGTGGTCCCGCTTCACCGGTCAGTTCGGCGCGCCCGACGGCAGCGTCAGCCTGCTCTATTTCGGCTTTGCGCTTTCCACCTTGCTCTCGCTCTTGCCGCAAATCGGCGAGCAGGCGGATTATCTCCGCTTCCTGCCCTCCGCTAAAAGGATCGGCAGGGGCAAATGGTGGGTCGCGATGCTCGCGGGGGGGCCGGGATGGACGCTGATCGGGGGCATGAAGTTGCTGCTTGGCTCGTGGCTCGCCCATTTCCTCGTCACCAGCCTTGCCGCACACAGCGACGCCTCCAGCCCTACCGCGATGTTCCGCGCGATCTTCACCGCCATGTCAGGCCATGCCGGCCTGTCTTTGCTGCTGACCGGCCTGTTCGTCATCATCTGCCAGCTCAAGATCAACGTCACCAACGCCTATGCCGGGTCGATCGCCTGGTCCAATTTCTTCGCCCGCCTGACCCACAGCCATCCCGGCCGCGTGGTGTGGCTGATCTTCAACGTACTGCTCGCGCTGCTGCTGATGGAAGTCGGCATTTTCGACGCAATAGAGGCGATATTGATCCTCTACGCCACGGTCGCTGCGGGCTGGATCGGCGCGCTGGCCGCCGACCTCATGATCTCCAAGCCGCTCGGCCTCTCCCCAAAGGGAATCGAATTCAAACGCGCGCATCTTTATGATATCAACCCGGTCGGCATTGGCGCGATGCTGCTGTCCATCCTCATGTCTGGCAGCGCGCATCTGGGCCTGCTGGGCGCGGTCGCGCAGGCGTTCGCGCCGGTTATCGGCATGGCCGTCGCCTTCATCGCCGCGCCGTTGATCGCGCTCGTCACCCATGGGCGCTACTATATCGCCCGCCGCTCCGACGGGGCGGAGGGGGAGGACGCCAAGACCTGCATCATCTGCGAAAACAGCTTCCAGCCAGTCGATATGGCGCATTGCCCCATGTATGCCGCGCCGATCTGCTCGCTGTGCTGCACGCTGGAGGCGCGTTGTCACGACCGCTGCAAGACCGACAGCCGCGCCACGCAGCAGGCCGCGCGCTGGCTCGAACGCCTGCTGCCGCAGCGGGTCGCGCGCTATGTCCATACGCCGGTCGGTCATTTCATCGCCGTCATGGCTGCCATCACCATCGCCAATGCCGCCTTGCTGGGTGGGATCAACTGGCAGATCGGTCGCCGGATGCCGGATATTGCAACGGAGATGTCCGGCCTGATGCTCGGCCTCTTCCTGCTCTTCTCGCTCATCGGCGGAGTGATCGCCTGGATGGTCGTGCTGGCCCACCAAAGCCGCCGCAGCGCGATGCAGGAAAGCGAACATCATGTGCAGAAGCTGATGGAAGAGGTGATAGCCCATGACGTCACCGGCACACAGCTGCAAAAGGCCAAGGAAGCCGCCGAATCCGCCAATGCCGCCAAAAGCCGCTACCTCGTCAGCGTCAGCCATGAAATCCGGTCGCCCTTGAACTCCATCTACGGCTATGCCCAGTTGATGGAGCGCGGCCACGACATAGCGCCGGTCGAAGCTGCCAAGATCATCCGCCGGAGCGCTGAACATCTGACCAATCTGGTCGAAGGCCTGCTGGACATCAGCCAGGTCGAAAGCGGCGTACTGCGCATCAGCAGTGAAACCGTGCGCCTTGCCCCCTTTGTCGATCAGATCGCCAACATGTTTCGCCCGCAGGCGCAGTCCAAGGGCATCGACTTCCTGTTCGAGCGCCCCGACCAACTTCCCGATTTCGTCCGCACCGACCAGAAGCGCCTGCGCCAGATCCTGATCAACCTGCTATCCAACGCGATCAAGTTCACCCGATCCGGTTCAGTCACCTTCCGCGTCACCTATCGCAGCCAGATGGCGACCTTCGACATTATCGACACCGGCATCGGCATCGCGCCAGATGATCTGAAGCGCGTGTTCGATCCGTTCGACCGCGGCAGCAACCCGGACGCGCAACGGCAGAAGGGGATCGGCCTTGGCCTGTCGATCACGCAGGCGCTGGTCCAGATATTGGGTGGCGATCTGTCCGTCGTCAGCGATAGCGGAAGAGGCACGCAGTTCACCGTCCGCCTGATGCTGGGCCATGTCGCCAACCCGGTGGAGGATGCGCCGCCGGTGGATCGTATTTCCGGCTATGTCGGCGACCGGCGCAAAGTGCTGCTGATCGACGATGATCCCGCGCAGGTCGCGGTGCTGCGCGGGCTGCTCGAACCGCTCGATTTCACCGTCATGGAGGCATTGAGCGGCCGCGCGGGGCTGGAGATCGCCGCCCGCGATGCACCGGACATCATCCTGCTCGACATCTCCATGCCCGGCGAATCCGGCTGGGACATCAGCCGCGCGTTGCGTGCAAAGCTGGGCGGAACGGTGCGGATCATCATGGTGTCGGCCAATGCTCATGAATATCATCGCGGTGGCGACGGGCAGGCGGCGCATGACATGTTCCTGATGAAGCCAGTCGATCTCGACGCGCTGCTCGATGCAATCGCCGATCAGCTCAATATCCGCTGGACCGGCGACGCCCCGCTGCCGCCGGCACCCGCGCCGGACGAGCTGGACCTGCCTATCCTGCCGGATGATGCTCTGCCAATCTTGGCGGACATCGAACAGAAGGCCATTATCGGCCATGTCCGCGGCATCGAATCGAGCATCCGCGAGCTGGAAGCCGCCGTGCCGAGCGCCAAGCCGCTGGCCGCACGCATGCTCGCCCATCTCGACCGTTTCGACCTCAAAGGGCTGATAAAAATCATAAGGGCCGTCAAATGACCACTCCCCATGCCGACACCGTCCTCGTCGTCGATGACACGCCCGAATCCCTGCGTTTCCTCACCGACACGCTGGAGGCAGCGAACATCTCCGTTCTTATCGCCACGAGCGGGGAAGCAGCGCTCGAACTGCTCGCCCATGTGACGCCCGACCTCATCCTGATGGACGCGGTCATGCCTGGTCTCGACGGCTTTGAAACCACCCGCGCGATCAAGCAGATGCCTCGTGGCGCGCCGGTTCCGATCATCTTCATGACCGGCCTCACCGAAAGCGAGCATGTCGTCCATGCGCTGGAAGCGGGCGGCGTCGATTATGTCCGCAAGCCTATCGTGGTGGAGGAACTGCTCGCCCGCGTCCGCGTCCATATGGCCAATGCGCGCCAGACGCAGGGCGGCCACTACGCCCTCGACGCCACGGGCCGCAATCTCATCGCAGTCGGCGCGAGCGGCGCGCTATCATGGCGCACCCCCGGCGCCGACAAACTCATGGAAGCGCTCGAACCCGGCTGGTCGCGCACCGACACTGCGCTCCCCATAATGCTGCGCGCGCCGGTCGCCCGCCTGCTGCCCGAAGATCTGCCCGCAGGCACCACGATCAAGACCGACAGTCCCGGCGGCGACACTGTGGAACTGATCATCGTCGGCCGCCCCCGCGCAGGCGAAACCCTCATCCGCCTCAATCATCTGGACCCGCAAGCCGACATTGCCCGGCTGCAAAGCCATTTCACGCTGACCCAGCGCGAAGCCGAAGTGCTGCTGTGGATCAGCTATGGCAAGCCCAACCGCGTCATCAGCGAGATACTGGTCATCAGCCCCCGCACCGTGAACAAGCATCTGGAGCAGATTTTCGAGAAGCTGGGCGTCGAGACGCGCGCAGCGGCGGCTGCCTTCGCGGTCAGGATCATCGCGCAATAGCCATGCTTTATCGGCGGCTGCCCTCAACGCTTTTGGCCCATGCCGAACAAGCGAGGGTGACGAGCCAGCCGACCACGGCATAGCCGCCCAGCCACAGCAGGCAGGTCGCCGCATCGCCGCGCAACGCAAAGACGATCCCCGGCAACAGGCTGGCAGCGGTGAGGAGGCGGCGCATCATCGTCCCCTGCGCATCGCCGGGCAGCTTGATACTCCGCCGCCGCTTGGGATCGCCCAGGCATAGGAGTGCCAGCAGGCCGGCGGAAAAGGCGATTGAGGCCAGCAACATGCCCGTCATTCCGCCGCCTGCAAAAGGCCATGCTCAGCACTTGGACGGCTCTGGCTGGTCCGAACAATCGACCATAGCAACCAGCCGCCAGTCAGCAGGAAAGCCAGATCCAGCGCCACGATGACCGGTTGTCCCGCCGCCATCGCGCTCGCCCAGCCGGGTCCGCCGGTCAGCAGGCGGAGCGGCAGCAGGATCAGCATGATGGCCGCCATCGCCGCTTGCAACACCCGCGCGAAGGCGGCGCTCGACCGCCACAGAAACCCGGCCAGGATGATGACGGCGGACGCGATCAGAAAACTCGCGGGCGTCCAGTAGGTGGCGCTGCCCATCGGCATGGTGACAAGGAAGGCAACGGTCGAAGCCAGCAGCGCAACCGGCAAGCCCAGCCCGACGATAACCAGCGAGCGATCCAGCCAGCCGAGCGACCGCGCGCCCTCTTCCCGTCGCACAAGCCAGAGGCGGATGCCGGTATAGGTAACATAGCACATGGCAAAACCCAGGCCGAACCATATCGCTTTCGACACCAGGCCCGCGAAATTGCCGAAATGGAGTGGCGACATGATCGCGGCCAGCGTGCCCCCGGCGGACGGCGCGGGACCGATCAGCGGTTTGACCTGATTGAACTGCGCCGTTGCGCCATCATAAAGCAGCGAAATGGGCGCAAGGCCGCCACTCTTGGGCGGATGATAGGTCGTCACCTTGGCATCGGCGCGGCCGAAATTCTCGACCGCGACGAAGGTCGGGATCGCCCCCGCGCGCGCGATCGCATCGCTCATAATATGGTCGAAATTGCCGATCGCGGCGGGACGCGGATCGGGCTTGCCGGGCGTGCCATAGACCGCTTCGGTCAGGGCGACGACATCCCCGCCAAAGGCCGCCATCGCGACGATCGGCACACCGATCGTGCCGAAGAAGGAGAAGAAGCTGCCGGTGAACGCCAGGATGAAGGCGAAGGGCAAGCTCCATGTGCCAGCGACGCTGTGCCGGTCGCGATTGACCAGTACGGGGTTCGCCTTGCGCCGCAGGGTGAAGATATCCTTGAACAGATGGCGATGGATCAGCAGGCCCGATACCGCCGCGACCAGCATCGACAGGCCGACGATCCCGGTCAGCAGCAACCCCCAGGGATTGGGCACATGCAACCGCACATGGGTATCGACCAGAAAGCTGCTCAGCGCACTATCGTTGCGTGGGCCGAACACATCCTCATTCGTTCCCGTCTGGGTGTGAATGACACGGCCATCCTTGCCGACCACGTAAAAGATGCCCCGGCTGATCAGTTCGCCCTTGTCCATCTCGTGCCGGTGAAAAAAGGCACCCAGATCATGATCGCCAACCTCGAACAGGTCGACAGCTTCATGATATTGGGCCGGCGTGCGGTCGCCCAGCGCCCGGATGGTGTCCGCCATCGGCCGCTCGAACGCGGATTGCGAGGTAACATGACCTGCCGACCAGATGCCGATTTCCTCGGCAAATACCGCAGCCGTGCCTGTCAGCACCACCGCATAGAGCAGCAGGCCAAGCAATATGCCCGACCAGCCATGCACCGCGACCATCGCCTTGGTTTCGTCCTTGGGCAGGTGGATCATCGATGGCTCTCCGTTGCAGCCGGCTGTGCCTGGGCGAATTTCTGCGCGATCAGCCCACCATGGATCAGGAACAGCCCTCCGGCGACGATAGCGACCCGCCCCAGCCGCCGATCAAGGCAGGCGTGAAAGAATAGCCCGGCCCAGACCAATGGCACCAGCACCAGCGGCAATATCAGATTGTCGATGCCCGCCGCGCCGCCCGGCAGCCAGAGCGCCATGCCCGCCATCATGACGAGAGCAACGATCACCGCCCCCGGCCCGGCAAAGGCTATGCGTATCCAGCGGCGCGACGTGGGTGACATGGCAGGGACCTCAATGGAACAGCGTGAATCCCATATCGCGGCCACCGCATATTGCAAGTCATTATCATAATTAAGCGTCGTTATGCCGCCATGTCAGGCGCCGCCTACATCCTATTTTCGCTTGTTGGCTGCTGCCGCCGCGATCCGGTCCAGCGCGCGCCGCTCGGCCGGACTGGCGCTATTATAGATCTCTTCCGCCACCAGCGCGCGCCAGCGATCAAGACGGGCGAGCGTCAGCGTTCCGTCGGCGATCGCCGCCTGGACGGCGCAACCCGGTTCACCCCTGTGGGCGCAGTCGGAAAAGCGGCACCGCTCCGCTGCCTCGACTATGTCGGCAAACACGACAGCCAGACCCGACGCCACATCGGTCAGCTGCAATTCCCGCATCCCCGGCGTGTCGAGCAACCAGCCGCCCTGGTGCAGCCGATGCATCTCACGCACCGTCGTCGTGTGCCGCCCCGTGCCGTCGGCCTTGCGGATATCCTGTGTGGCTATGCTATCGGAGCCGCGTAAAGTGTTGACCAGCGTGGACTTGCCGACGCCCGACGATCCAACTAGCGCGACGGTTTGTCCCTTGCCACACCAGTCTGACAGGCTTGCCGCACTGGCGGGATCCTTGCCATTGATGGTTTCCACCTGCAATCCCGGTTGCAAATCACGCGCCGCCGCGGCGAAAGTTTCCGGCGTATCGGTCAGATCGGTCTTGGTCAGGATGATCACGGGATGCACGCCGACCTCGCGCGCCAGGATCAGATAGCGCTCAAGCCGGGGGATGCTGAAATCCTGATTGCAGGACGCGACGATGAACAGCGTGTCGACATTGGCCGCGATCAGCTGCGTTTTCTGGTCACCGCCCGGCGCACGCCGCTTGAACAGGTTGGCGCGCTGGAGGATCTGGGTGATCTGGAGCGTCGCAGGATCGACCAGCACCCAGTCGCCCACGGTGGGATGATCCTCCGCCGCCATGCCATCACCAAAGCCGGGCTGAATATCAAGCGGACCGCCCGCCCCGGCCACCGCAATCTTGCCGCGATGCACCGCCATCACGCGAAACGGCTCGGCCCCGCTGTCGTCAGTTTGCGGGACTTGCGCGCTGAAAAACGGCCGCCAGCCAAGCTCCTCCAACGTCTGATTAGCTGATTCCATAATTGCTGCCATGCCGCTCAAATGGCGGTTTGTATAGGGACGCATTGCAGCCCCGTTACAAGGTGACGCCGCGTTTCCAGATACCGATAGAGCGTTCGTCATTGCGTTCGTTGCACGTTGGCTCGCCGCTGGCGACCGCGACGATGCGATCCAACAATGCCTCAGCGGCTGCATCCATGCCGTCCGTCAGCACCATGCCTGCGTCAAAGTCGATCCAGCCCGGCTTGGCCGCCGCCAGCGCGGAGTTGGAAGCAATCTTCATCGTCGGCACCGGACTGCCGAGTGGCGTACCACGGCCGGTGGAAAAGAGCGTCAGGGTCACCCCCGCTGCCGCCAATGCTGTCGTCGATACCGCGTCGTTGCCCGGCGCCTCCAATATCGTCAGCCCGTGCCGGGTCGCGATATGGCCATAATCGATGACATCCACGACACTCGCCAGCCCGCCCTTCTGCACGGCGCCGAGCGATTTCTCCTCCAGCGTGGTGATGCCACCCGCGATATTGCCGGGGCTGGGATTTTCCGAAACCGGCTCACCATGGTCCAGAAAATAGCGTTTGAACCGGTTAACGACCTGCGTAAGCCGATCGAAAACGGCCTTATTCTCCGCCCGCGCCAGCAGCAATTGTTCTGCGCCGAACATTTCGGGGATTTCGGTCAGGACCGCCATTCCGCCCGCCTGGGTAACCGCATCGGCAATGCGTCCAATCAGCGGATTGGCGGTCAACCCGCTCATGGCGTCCGAACCACCACATTTGACCCCCAGTCGCAGCCCTGACAGCGACACCGGCTGGCGCACATCCTGCGCCATCAGGTCGGCGAGCGCCTCCAACGCCGCCTTGCCAGCGGCAAACTCGTCCTGCTCGCTCTGCGCCCGCACAGTACGCACCCGCGCTCGCCTTTCCAGCGGAATCTGGGCCAATATCAGGTCAAGCTGATTGGACTCGCAGCCCAGCCCGACAATCAGCACCCCGCCCGCATTGGGGTTTTGTGCGAGCGAAGCGAGGATCGCGGTCGTACCTTCCAGATCATGGCCAAGTTGCGAACAGCCAAAGGGATGGTTGAATGCATGGACGCCGTCGACATGCGCGCCCACCAATGCCTCACCCCAGCGTGCCAATCTTTCGCCAAGACGCCCGACGCAGCCGACCGAGGGCAATATCCAGATTTCGTTGCGGATGCCGACGCTGCCGTCCTGCCGCGTATAACCCATAAAGCCAGGCTGTCCACCGCCCGGCCTTTCGACAGCATCCGCAGATTTAGCCACATAGTCATAGGCCAGTTCGCCACGCAGCGCCGTTTGCACATTGTGACTATGCACATGCGCACCAACGCCGATCATTTGCGTCGCTACGCCTATCGGCGCGCGATAACGGCGGACAACGCTTCCGGCAGATATGTCATGGACCGCAAATTTGTGGCCCGGCGCGACCGCATCGACAATCGCCACTTCGCGATTGCCGATGGCAACCATCTGCCCCGGCGCAAGCGGCATCAACGCAACAGCTACATCATCGTCCCGATCGACTTGCAGCGCCATGATATCTGGGTCTGGCATGGCCCTCTGCCTAAATCGTTGCCAGCGCTAGCACAAGCCATATCATGATGCGGATTCGCCATCAACTGATGCGCTGCAACGCGGCTTCTGCGGCGTGCCGTAGATGACCGGCCCATATCCTTTGCCCTTCGGCAGTGCCGATCAAATCCTGCCGCACCTCAATCTCCGCATAGGCCAGGTCGCGGGAGAAAGCATGCAACGGGACCGTATAATCGGTCGCGTCCATGGCGTAGGGAACATTGTCGCCCACAGTGAACGCAGCCTTGTCGCGTAATGCCGCCAGCATGGCGCGGGCAAAATCGGTCCGGCCGCGCCAGTGGAGGACGCCCACCTCCCACGGCCGGGCAATCCCGCCCATGACGGGCGTGAAGCTATGCAGGGATAGCAGGATCGTGTCGCGCCCGGCCGCCCGTCGCGCGTCGATCATGTCCGCGATTGCCCTGTGATAGGGCGCATGGATTGCCGCCACCCGCGATGCGCGCGCACAACTGTCCAGTCCTTCATTACCGATTATCCGGCTGTCGTCGGAAACCACCGGGATCGCGTCGTCGCGCATGGGATCACGGTTGCAATCGATGACGAGGCGCGAATAATGCTGGTGTACAAAGGGTGCGTCGAGCCGTTCGGCCAGCGCATGGCCAAGACCATGGACACCAATGTCGATGGCAATGTGGCGGCGGCGGTCAGCAGCCGCCAGGCCCAGGTCGCCAAGCGCCCCCGGTATCGCAGCCCCGGCATGATCGCCGATCAGCAGGAACGGGGAAGCGCCTGCTGCGTTGAACAGCCCGAACGGTGCCGGATCGTTCAGACCCAATAGCTCATTTGCCGCGCCTCCCGCCATCAGGATCTTCCCCCATGCCCATGCTGACGATCCATTCTGTCATCTGCTACCGCGATCGGCATTGGGGTTTCCTGCGTGAACATGGCATCCTGATGCGCTTGCCAGAGACATTTGGCCAGTATCCCGATCTGCGCTGATCCGTGGCCTGCGTCGCCCTGCCCACCTAATGCCATCAACGGCCGCCCTGTCGGCGCTTCAGGAAAGTCCCCTCCATGCTGATCCGCTGCGGATATGAAATCAGATTTGAAACCCAGAACAAGACCGCGATGATGGCGATGTTAAGCCTGCATCCCTCCCGGCATCTCGACCTGCGTACGCCCCAGCGGCTGCTCGCCGATCCGGACGTGCCGCTCTATCATTTCGAGGACGGCTTCGGGAATGTTGCGACCCGCCTCACCATTCCGGCGGGCGGCGTCACCCTTTCATGTGATTTCGTGATCGAAGATGGCGGTCTGGTGGACCTGCCCGCTCCTGATGGACCGCATACCCCGGTCGAGGAATTACCCGATACCGTAATGCCGTTTCTACTCGGCAGTCGCTATTGCGAGACGGACCGACTGATGGCGTTCGCCTGGGGCAATTTCGCACATTATACGACTGCAAAGGCGCGGGTCGACGCCATTGTCGATTTCGCCCATAATCATATCGAATTTGGCTATCACCATGCCCGGTCGGACATGACCGCCTGGAACGCCTTCCAGGAAAAGCGCGGTGTCTGCCGCGATTTTGCCCATCTGGCCGTTACCCTTTGCCGCTGCATGAATATTCCGGCCCGCTATTGCACCGGCTATCTGGGCGACATCGGCGTCCCCCCGGTCGATGCGCCGATGGACTTCAGCGCCTGGTTCGACGTCTATATCGACGGCCAATGGTTCACGCGCGACGCGCGCCACAACCAGCCCCGGATCGGCCGCATCCTGATGGCGCGCGGACGTGACGCCACCGATGTCGCGCTGACCACGGCATTTGGCCCGACAAATCTCGTCCGGTTCGACGTCCACACCGATGAGGTGCAATCGATCGACGAAAAATCATACTGATGGAGGTTAAGCGGGGCGCAATCGATGCGACTTTCACGAAGGACGGTCGTTGATGGACCACGCAGTCGCCCACCGCCGCGGAGACTGCCTCCCCCTATAAGAGGAAATTCCTATGTCCGATAACAGCCACGATGTTTCGACCCTCAACGGCCTGATCGCTACGACCATCGACAGCGCCGACGGCTATACCGAAGCCGCCAAGGACAGCGAGAATAGCCGCTTCACCGCCCTCTTCACCAGCCGCGCCAGTGAAAGGCGGGCCATTGCCACCCGTTTGCAGCAGCAGGTTACCGCGCTGGGCGGCAATCCGGAAGATGACGGCACGCTGCTCGCAGGGGCGCACCGTATGTTCCTCAATCTCAAGTCCGTCGTCACGGGCAATGATGACAAGGCGATCATCAACGAAGTCGAAGCCGGCGAAGATCATATCAAGGCCAAGTTCGAGGATGCGCTCGAAGATAGAAAGCTCAGCCCGACCGTGCGCGATCTGATTGAAACAAGCTACATGTCGGTCAAGGCCGGTCATGACGAGATGCGCGACATCAAACATTCGATGCAGCATTGATGCAGAAGCGGCGGGGACACCCCCGCCGTTTTTTTCTTGGACAAGCATCAAGATAAGGCCGAGCGCGCCACCCGGTCCCGGCCACTCCCCGCCTCATTGAGCGGTATGAGCGATAAATTTGAACTCTCACCTTGTCGCATCGGCGTCCATAGCCATATTGTGCAGTGCAGCATAATCCGCCGCCGAATATCATGGCCGACTTGGCCGCTCTTCAAGGCCGGAGGTCATTTCATGAGAAAATTATCCACCAATATCGCCCGATTGATGGCCATGCGAACAAGCATGACTGCGCCCATGGACCGGAGCGAACCGTGCAGGCTGCAGGATGTCGAGCCGTTCGGTAGCAATCCAGGCGCGTTGAAGGCGAAATGTCACATTCCTCCGCAGATCGCCAGGAAGCCCGCGCTGGTCGTCATCCTGCATGGCTGCACCCAGACAGCGGACGGCTATGATCGTGGCGCCGGATGGTCAAAACTGGCCGATGAGCATGGCTTCATACTTCTGTTCCCCGAACAGCAGCGCGCCAACAATCCCAACCTCTGCTTCAACTGGTTTTCGCCCGCCGATAATAAGCGCGATCGTGGCGAGGCGCTTTCCATCCGCCAGATGATCGAGGCCATGATCGACACGCACGGCATAGACAGGTCGCGCATATTCGTGACCGGCCTGTCCGCCGGGGGCGCGATGACGTCGATATTGCTGGCAAGCTATCCTGAATTATTCGCTGGCGGCGCGATCATTGCCGGGCTGCCCTTTGGCGCTGCATCCAATGTTCCGCAGGCGCTGGAGGCGATGCGCGCGCCCGGCCAATCCAGTGGCGATCAATTGGGCGATCGCGTGCGGAACGCATCTGATCACGCCGGTCCCTGGCCGCGTGTTTCGGTCTGGCACGGGGCAGCTGACCCGACCGTCAATAGCAGCAATGCCGACGCAATCCTCGCCCAATGGTTGTCAGTTCATGCCCTGGACGGCCAGCCCAGCGCGACCCAAAATATCGCCGCTCATCGTCACCGCATCTGGAATGACGCCACGGGTCGCACCGTGGTGGAGGATTACCGCATTGCGGACATGGGCCATGGTACCCCCCTCGCCACCACCGGAGAGGATGCGTGCGGAACGCCGATGCCCCATATGCTGGAAGCGGGCATTTCCTCGACCCGTCGGATCGCGGCATCCTGGGGTCTTTTGGCCGGACGAAAGGCCACGCCGCAACCCAAACCCGCTGACATATTGAAAACGGAAACGCCCAATCTGCCGATGCGGAAAGGGGCGAAACTTGAACCCCTGTCAGCCATCCAATCCTCGCCGACCGCCGCGAACAAAAGCAGCGTTCAGGAGATCATCGAGGACGCACTGCGCACCGCCAGACTGATGCGCTAGGGTTCGGAATTCGCCTCATTTTTCCGCCACCCATAATAGCGCGGACGCACTGACTGCCCCGTTCCTGCTCCTGTCACTTGCGCGCCGCATCGGCCAGACGAACACCCATGCCGCCGCCTTGATACTGGGCGCGTCATCAATTGCCGTTGATGACTTTCGCCCGCTCGGCAGGCGTTAGTGCGGCGGCATTAATGTCAGACTCATTGATCGCTTCCTCGCGAGCATCGCCCGCTTCGCGCGTCGCGTCCGCCTTGGCCTGCATCAGATCCTCAGCGGTACCGCTCATATTGTCGGCCATGGCGTCCATCTTGTCGGCTTTGTTCTCCGCCGCTTCCTGCGCCTGTTCGCCCAGCTTGTCGTCGCCCTTGCCGCCACATGCGGCCAGTGCCAGACTCAAACCAGCGATCGCTGCCAGGGTGGATGCACGCTTCATATTCTGTCTCCCGATGTGGTGCGGGTATAACGGTCGCGAGCGTGCTTGGGTCCATAGCCATCGATGACGGGTGAAGCGCCTGTCCGACACCCTCCAGCCAATATGCGGCGGAGAGCACCACCTCAATTGACTGTTGCGAATAACTATTAATAACGATATTCGCCCACCTGTTGAGAATCAATTGCAACAGGAAGTTGAACCTATGTCTGCCACCCGCTCCTTCGCACTTTGCGGCGCTGCTTTTATCGCCCTTTGCGGCACGGCCGTTCAAGCAGCGGAGCAGGCTCCCGATGTTGCCGATAGCGAAAGCCAGATCATCGTCACCGCAGCCAATGCCGGCACAAAAACCGAAACGCCGCTGATCCAGTTGCCCCAGCCGATCAAGGTCATCACGTCGGACCAATATCTGGCGCAGGGTGCAATCAACATCAGCGACACGGTCAAATATGCCGCAGGCGTCCTGGCCAATCCCTATGGCCGCGATACCCGCGTCGATGGTTTCAATGTGCGTGGCATTGACGCGCTGCAGTTCCGCGATGGGATGCGGGACATCTTCTCCTATTATGCCAGCATCACATCAGATCCCTATAATTTCGACCGTGTCGAAATCGTGCGCGGCCCGGCTTCTGTGCTGTTTGGCCAGGGGTCGATAGGCGGCCTGGTCAATCTGGTGTCCAAGACGCCGGTGTTCGAGACGCGGGGCGAAGCCAGTCTGGTCTATGGCAGCTTTGATCGGAAGGAAGCGTTGGGTGACGTCAACATCGCCTTGGCTGACAATCTCGCCATCCGCGCCGTTGCCCGCGTCCGCGACGCCGATACCTATGTCGACCATGTCCCTGACGATCGCGTGATGTTCGCGCCATCGATCCGGTGGCAGCAGACCCCCGACACCGATATCGTCCTGACCGGCCTCTATCAGGAGGATGACACCGGATCGACCTCCCAATTCCTGCCGATCGTCGGTACCTTCCTGCCGAACACGGCCTATCCGGCGGGCAAGCTCGACCAATATGCGTTCGTCGGCAAGCCGGGATGGGACCGCTATAATGGCCGTTCGCTTCAGGGCGGCGGATCTATCACGCATAATTTCTCTGACCATGTCCGGCTCAGTGTCAAGGCACGCTATATCGACAGCGACTTGGAGTATAAGACCCACTACGCGGACAGCTACAGCAATCCGACCAACCCCTTTTCCGCCGACGGCCGCACCATCGGCCTCTACGCCGACGCCAGCGACGCGCGGATGAACGTCTTTTCGACCGACAATAATCTGCAGTTCAGCTTCAACACCGGAGCAAGTATCGAGCATAAGCTGCTCGTCGGCCTCGATTATAGCTGGAACAAGGTGGGCAAGCGCACCGACTTCGGGATCGAAACGATCGACCTCTACGATATAGATCAGGATGCGCTGCAAACCTATGATCCGACCGGTCCCTTCATCTATGAATCGCAAAAGCAGCTTGGCGTCTATCTTCAGGACCAGATCCGCTTCTTCGACCGTGTTTCGGTAGTGCTGGGTGCCCGCCGCGATCGGGTGACCGGCTCCTCCGGTCAAAAGGATAATGCCACCACCTTCCGCGCTGGTATCATCGGGGAAATCGGTGCAGGCCTGTCGCCCTTCTTCAGCTATACCGAAAGCTTCATGCCGATCGCAGGCACGCTCACCGGTCCCGGCGGGGTCATCGGCGATCCGTACAACCCCCAGACCGGCACCCAGTTTGAAGCGGGGGTGAAGTGGCAACCCATCCCCAATAGCCTCCTCACCATCACCGCCTTCCACATCAAGGAACGCAACCGCGTCCTCTATCTGGCCAACGGTGCCACGACCCAGTCGGGCGAACTGACCACCAAGGGCTTTGAGATCGAGGCCAGCCATAGTCTGCCCGGCAATTTTGAGCTGCTCGCCAATTATGGCTACAGCAAACTGCGTTCAGAAGTGAACAGCAGCCTGGATTATATGCCGCGTCACACCGCATCGTTCTGGTCGACCAAGAGCTTTGGCGTCGCGGATGGCGCCCAGCCTGTCTCTTAT
>NZ_CAVK010000189.1 GCF_000382885.1 Sphingobium indicum BiD32 | reverse complement strand
TGTATGATCCGGGCCTTGTCAAGGTCGCATTGAACGGTTCCTTCTGTTGACAGGTTGGGGGGCCCCACACGCAATGCTCAAGGATTGGCTTCATTCGTTCCGAGATCAGCTGATGCACTATCCGTGCATAGACTTGTATCCGGTCGCGGCCGTGCCCGCGCACCATAATCCGTATTCACATCCCCGGATCGAGCAAAGGCAGATGCGGACCAAACTACTACTGGGCGTTTTCAGGCGCCATCAACTTTCCCGGTCACACATCACACCAATCCGCGTCGCCTTATCGAGCCTGTTGCAACATAAGCATCAGGCGGCGCGGAGCTCGGCACCTTGAGGGACTAGACCTGTCTCCACAAAGCGCCAAAGCGCGATTAACAATTTTCGGGCGAGGGCAACGATACCCACCTTTGCCGTGCGAGCGCCGTTGCCTTTGAACCGGCTGCGATACCAAACGGTTAGTTCGCTACTTGGCTGATATTTCAACCAACACCATGCAAGTTCCACCATCTGCACACGTGTGCTTCGGTTACCGGCTTTGCTTATGCCTTGATCGCGCGACACGTCGCCGCTGGCGAAGGGCGCCGGAGCCAACCCAAGGAAGGCCGCGACGTGTCGCCGGCTTTCGAACTTTCGGCAAAAAACTTCTGCGACCAACATTGCCGCGCTGTTCGGGCCAATGCCCTTCAGCTGCTCGAGGCGAACCGCTTTGTCGCGGCATGGAAAGGTGGACTCATCATGGAGCACGACTTCAGCGCGGTCCCGCTCGATGTCCTTGATCTGATCGTTGAGCAACGCGAGCCGCCCGAAGCAGCGCTCTATTTGTCGGCGAAGGTTTGGTGGCAAAGGCCGCCCGTCGCCGGTGCGCATGTCGTCGAGTTGGCTCGACCAGTCACCGCCCTTGATGGCTTTAACAGATCGTATGCCCTGCAGTGCAAGTAGCCCCCTGATCCGAGAGACAATCCGGGTGCGCTCATGCACGAGATCGCCGCGCTCGCGCATTACCCGGCGCGCGTCCTCCTCCTCGGGAGAGGGCACGGCCACGACACGGCAGACGCTTTTGTCGCCAGCGAGATAGGCTTTGAGAATCCCGATCATCGCTTCGGCGTCGATCCGGTCGGTCTTCGCGCGCCTGCCTCGCCGCGACACTAGGAAGCTGGCAGGATCCAGCACATAGGTATCGATGTCGTTCGACCGCAGTAGCCTTGCGAGCCAGAAGCCATCATATCCAATCTCGAAGCACAGGCGAATGGTGACAGGTTCACCGATGCGATCAGCAGCCTTGCACTCAAGATTGCGAAGATGACTGATCAGTGCCGCGCTGTTCCCGGCAGGAATTGGCCGCAGGGAAGGTTTCGCCGCTCCTGGCGAGAGCGAAGCAACAAGCCAGTTGCGCTTGCTGAGCTCAACGCTGACAATGACAGAAGTCTTGGGGCAGCAATTTGACGACGAGTTCTCCATGTAGCGTTCTCCGTGAGGTCTGACGGAACAACGGCATAGCCGATCCGGCCTGCATAGGATCT
>NZ_CAVK010000190.1 GCF_000382885.1 Sphingobium indicum BiD32 | reverse complement strand
GTATAAGAGACAGGAGTATGCGTGCCGATGGCCAGGTGCTGCGTTTTATAGCGCCATCCCTTCTGGTCGTACCGGCGACGGTGGTGCATGGCTTTTCCTGGGATGAGGATTCATCGGGAACGGTCGTCACGATGTCGACGCGATACATTAGCGACCTCGCGCGCCATGATCACGCGCTTGCACGGATATTTGACGCCGCAAGAGCGCTAACGTTGTCGCATTTCGAAAAGGAGACAGCTGAGCGTCTTGTGCAGGAACTTATGCGCGAACTGGCATGGTCGGCACCGGGCCACCGGGCAGCCGTCGATGCAACTCTTCTCTCGCTTCTCGTCGTTGTTCTGCGCAACGCTACGCTAGACGACAGGCCGATTAGAAGACCAGGCTATTATGCCGGAATCGTCGCGCGTCTTAGGGAGAGGATCGAGCACAGGTTCCGGGAACGAGAGCCCGTCTCTGTCTACGCCGAAACGCTGGGGGTGAGCGAAACGACCCTACGCCTGGCCTGCTCGAAAGTTGCCGGCATGTCCCCGACCCAAGTGCTTAATCAGCGCGCTCTGCTCGAAGCACGGCGCTCGCTACTTTATACAAATCTAACGGTCGCTGAAGTCGGCTACTCGCTCGGGTTTCCGGACCCGGCCTATTTTTCCCGGTTCTTTAGCCGCCATGTGGGGCTGTCTCCAACGGACTTCCGTAGCTCTCGTTCGTCATAGCGCGTCATCACGGCTTCGTCAGTTTTATTCCCCTCAAAAATGCATATGACTTGTATGTCATTAAATTCCTATGACTTATCCAGAGTTGGATGACAGATGATCAAGTCGAAAATTGCACGCCTAATTATCCAAATCACGAATAGCGGAACTCACCATATATAATCTACATAACTTTCTAGGCGTACTTCGTAATCGGGGTCTAATCGGCGCCGATAACCATAGTTCCATGCCGCACTCGTGGCATAACATTTGGCAAAGAAAGGCATTTTTCAATCACAAATGATCTGCATAGAGTATCGTACTTTTTATCGTGCAAAATGTGTTGAAGGCGGCGGGTGGTCGAAAGCATCGCAAATCCGTGCAGGAGAGACCAGCAAGAAATTGCAAGAGCCTCTAAATAATGCTCATCATGTTTCGGCACCAAAAGAGATATATAATTAGAAAATATATTAAACTTATTCTGTACGTCTCGCATATAATCGTCGCTCGCCGGGAGATCTATAAATATATCTGCTGCAAAACATAGTTGATATAATTGCGGATGCTCCTCGGAAAACCGAAGGTATCTATCAAATACGGAACGTACCTTTTCGATAGGCGCTTCATAAGGCTCGGCTGCTTGGGCCAAGCCGTCATTAATCATCCTTAATCCATGAGAGATCAGGGCTTCCAGGAAACGGCGTCTGTTAGCAAAATGTCGATAAGGCGCTCCCCGAGACACCCCGGTTGCGGCGGCCATTTCCCGAAGGGAAAGGTTACCGTAGCCAACCCGTTCGATTTCAACAACGGCAAGGTCAAGGAGCGCACTCTGAAGCTCTCCATGGTGGTAGGGACGATCTTTGCTCATGCGAGGAGTTTGGCAGAAACCTCGGGTATTCTCAATGATTACGGACAAGCGGTCGATAAATCCGCAGCAGCCAAATACCCGATCGAATGTGTATGGGTCAGATTGGAGGTGCGCAGGCATATTCATAAATTTCAAAGGTCGTATCTCCGCCTGGGCTGCGGATTTCACAGCGCAGATGTGGGTACAGACGAGCTTGATGGCGACGAGATTGTTCTTGGGGTACCTGTCGTAGTAGGTGGCTATGCTGCGGAACCGTTCGATCCGAAATTATGCCGGATTGGACCTGTCGATGGAAACGTCGCACGTCTGCGTCGTCGATGCCGATGGGCGCAAGGTTGGAATGCAATGCGTAGACAGCACGTCAGAGGCGATCGCCGCGGTGCTGGAGCGCTATGGTCCCATTGAGCGCGCTGTGATCGAAACGGGCCGGATGAGTCCGTCGGTTGCGCTCGGGCTGCGCGAACTTGGTGTCGCGATCATCTGCATCTGTCTGTTATACACATCT
>NZ_CAVK010000191.1 GCF_000382885.1 Sphingobium indicum BiD32 | reverse complement strand
CCCCCTCCCGCCTGCGGGAGCGGCAACAAGATCAGCTTTGGTCGTTAGCGGCACGCTCCTCACGTCATACCGGAATTGACGCGGCATCCCTCTTACTCGACCATCCGCCTCTTGCGCGCCAGCAGCCCCATAAATCCCACTGGCCCCGCCCCCATATTTCCGCCACCCTCTCCCCAACCGCCCTGCCAAGGAGAGCCACACGATGTCCGACACCCTCACCCTCTACACCAACCCCATGTCGCGCGGGCAGATCGCCCGCTGGATGCTGGAGGAGGTCGGCGCGCCCTATGACGCCGTCCTGCTCGACTATGCGACGACCATGAAAGCCCCCGACTATCTCGCCATCAACCCGATGGGCAAAGTCCCTGCGATCGTCCACAACGGCACCATCGTCACCGAATGTGCCGCCATCTGCGCCTATCTCGCCGACGCCTTCCCCGCCGCGAACCTCGCACCGCCCACCACCGCACGCGGCGCCTATTATCGCTGGCTCTTCTTCGCCGCCGGCCCGGTCGAAGCCGCCATCACCAACACGGCGATGGGCTTCGTCCTGCCCGAAGGGCGGGATCGCAGCGCGGGCTATGGTTCGCTCGACGCGGTGCTGGACACGCTCGAACAAGCGGTATCAGGGACGACATGGATTTGCGGCACCCAGTTCACCGCCGCCGACGTCTATGTCGGATCACAGGTCGATTGGGGCCTGGCGTTCGGCACCATGCCCGCCCGCCCCGCCTTCACCGCTTATGCGCAGCGCCTGCGCGCCCGCCCCGCCTATCAGCGCCAGAAAGACATCGACGGCACCCTCATCGCGGCGATGCAGAAACAGGGATAGATACCCATTCTATCCACCCGTTCGCTTCGAGCGTAGTCGAGAAGCAGGCAGCACTATATCAGCGTCCGGCGCTCTTCGCTTCTCGACTGCGCTCGAAACGAGCAGAGGTTGGCGTAGACCCCCAACAAAAAAGGCCCGGCAGATCACTCCGCCGGGCCTCCTCACATCTCGCTATCCGCGCCAATCAGTCGCGATTGCCCATGAAGCGCAGCAGGAACAGGAACATGTTGATGAAGTCGAGATAGAGGTTCAGCGCCCCCATGACGACCGACTTGCCCATCATGTCCGTGCCCGCAACATGCGCGTAGATGCTCTTGATCTTCTGCGTGTCATAGGCGGTCAGGCCCGCGAACAGCAGCACGCCGATGAAGCTGATCACCAGATCCATCACGCTCGATTTCAGGAACAGGTTGATCAGGCTGGCAACCAGCAGGCCAACAACGCCCATGATCAGGAAGGTGCCGAAACCCGACAGATCCTTCTTCGTCGTATAGCCAAACAGGCTCAGCCCCGCAAAGGCGGCCGCCGTCGCAAAGAAGGTCTGGCCGATCGACGTGCCGGTATAGACCAGGAAGATGGACGAGAGCGACAGGCCCATCACTGCGGCATAGGCCCAGAACAGTCCCTGCGCCGCCGCCGTCGACAGCCGGTTGATGCCAAAGCTCAGCACCATCACGAACACCAAAGGCGCGAACATGATGACATATTTCAGGATGCCGGGACCGCCCAGTATCTGCAATGCCAGGCCGCTCGACGCAAACAGCACTGCGACGATGCCCGTCAACAGCACGCCGCTCGCCATATAATTATAGACCGACAGCATATAGCTGCGCAGACCAGCGTCGAACGCCGCACCCTGCGCAACGCTATTGCCGCCAAAGCCCGCAATATCGGAACGGGGATCGGACCAGTTGGCCATGAAAATTCTCCTTCGTCGGCGTCATTGTCGCCGCTGCATCCATTATCGGCTGTTATGCGCGGATATTCAAGCGCTGTCGTAACCGCACTGGCCTAACGCGCGGTAAAGCCTATATTCGCTGTGTCATGCACCGCCTGTTCGTCGCCATCCGCCCGCCTGCCAGCCTCCGCGCGCGGTTGCTTGCGCTGATGGGCGGCGTCCCCGGCGCGCGTTGGCAATGCGACGACCAGTTGCACCTCACCCTGCGTTTCATCGGGCAGGTCGATCGCCACCGCGCCGCCGACATCGCCGACGCACTGCGCACCATCCGCTTCGCCCCGTTCGACGCCAATGTCTCAGGCGTGGGCGCGTTCGACCGTCGCGGGGTGATCGACACGCTCTGGGCCGGGGTCCAGCCGCGCGACCCCCTCGCCGGCCTGCATCGCAAACTCGATCGCGCCTGCGTCGCGCTCGGCCTGCCGCCCGAAGAACGCGCCTATTTGCCCCACATCACCCTGGCCCGCTTCGGCCGAACAGGCGCGCTGGTCGATCCGTTCCTCGCTGCCCATGCAGCACTGACCAGCCCGCCCTTCACCATCAACGGTTTCGCGCTATTTGAAAGCCAGCTGGGTCGTGACGGCGCGCGCTATCATGTCATCGAACATTACGGCCGACACGACCCCGACTGAACGCCAGCTTTAACCTGCCGCCAGCACCCCGCAGGCAATCCGCCCGCCCGCATTGCCCGCCGGGTCGCTCATATTGTCGTCGGCCTGCGCATGGATCACGACCGCTGCGCCATCGGCGTCCAGCAAGGGCGTCGCCTCGCCGCTGATCGTCCCGCCCGCAATGACATATTCGATCGCTCCGGAGCCGTCCGGCCCCACGGTCATATTGGGCATGTCGCCCATATGCATCCCCGCCGGATTATTCATGCCATGCTTGCGCCCGGTCGGGTTCCAATGTCCACCCGCGCTGGCGAAATCCGGCGTGGTACAAGTGCCGGTCATATGAACATGCACCGCATGAATGCCAGGCGTCAGACCCTGCGCCTTGACCAGCACATGCAGCCCGTCCGCGGCTTCAGTCACGCTGGCCGTCCCGCGCGCCGATCCATCCCCAGCCATCAGTTTCGCCCCGGCCATGGATGCGGCAGCCGGTGCCGACGCATCGGTCGAGGTCGTGGCGCAGGCGGAAATGGCCATGGTCAATGGCAGGGCGAGCAGAATGGAGACAAATTTCATGACAAACTCCCGGAGGATGGCGAACATAACAGCGAACGCCACAGCGCCGCTTTTGTTGCCGATCTTCATCCGTTTGTCATCGCGATTATGCCCGGCAGAGATCGACCGATGCGGCCGGAGCCGGCCCGTACCAACCTTCATTCGTTTCGAGTTGTATCGCGATGAATGTGCCTTGGCCCGTTCGTTTCGAGCGCAGATCTGGGCTGGCAGCATAACGTCATCTTTGCCCTGCTCCTTCAAGCCGATCTGCCCCCTCGCTTCTTGGCAAGCAGCCGCCAACTCAGCGCCAACGAAAAAGGGGCCGGTCTTTCGACCAGCCCCTTCATCTGCTTTCCATCCTTGCGGACGGAAAAGTCTCTTACATGCCCGAACCGGGACCGTAGGTGATTTCCACGCGACGGTTCTGCAGTTCGCGAACGCCGTCGGCGGTTTCGACGCGGGGGTTCGATTCACCGAACGCCTGGGTCGTCATGACGCCGTCAGGGATACCCTTCGATGCCATGTAGGCCTTGACTGCGTCAGCGCGACGCTGCGACAGGCCAACGTTGTACGAGGACGAACCCGACTTGTCCGCATAACCCGCCAGCATGACCTGGGCGCTGCCGCAGTTGCTGTAGGCCGAAACCGCGTTATCCAGGATGGTGGCGGCGTCAGGCGTGACGTCCGACTTGTCCCATTCAAAGAACACGATGTACGGTCCGGGGCTGCACTCTGCCTGTCTC
>NZ_CAVK010000192.1 GCF_000382885.1 Sphingobium indicum BiD32 | reverse complement strand
ATTTCCGTGTGTGGGCGGGCGGTTGAACATTACGCTGCCATGGCCTTGATGAAGCGTTCGCCGAAGATGACGGCGAACTGGGCCTTGGCCATGGACCACTCACGCGGCGGCATTTTCCACTCTTTCTCGGATCGGTTCAAGATCAGATAGAGCAGCTTGGTCGCGGCATCGTCACTTGGGAAGTGCCCCCTGGCCCTGACCGCCCGTCGGAGCTGGGCATTCAGGGCCTCGATGGCATTCGTGGTGTAGACGATCCTGCGTACCTCGTCGGGGAAGGCGAAGAACGGGATGACCTCACTCCACGCCCGCCGCCAGCTCTGGCCGATTGCAGGGTAGCGCTGTCCCCATTCGCTGTCCTCGAAGGCCGTGAGCGCTTCCTCGGCGGCCTTGGCGTCGACGGCGCGGTAAATCCCCTTCAGCGCGGTGGCCAGCGGCTTGCGGTCCTTCCAGGAGACGAAGTCCATCGAGTTGCGCAGCAGGTGGACGATGCAGGTCTGGACTACGGCTTCGGGGAACACGGCGGTGATTGCGTCCGGGAAGCCCTTGAGGCCATCGACGACCGCCAGCATGATATCCTCTACGCCCCGGTTCTTGAGCTCGTTCATGACGCGCAGCCAGAACTTGGCGCCTTCATTCTGCTCGATCCACAGGCCCAGAACGACCTTGGTGCCATCGGCCAGCACGCCCAGCGCGATGTGGATCGCCTTGTTGCGAACCATGCCTTCGTCGCGGATTTTGACCCGGATGGCGTCGAAGAACACCAGCGGATAGGCCGGATCGAGCGGCCGGGCCTGCCAGGCCGCGACCTCCTCGAGCACGGCGTCGGTGACTGTCGATATCAGGTCCGGCGAGACGTCGATGCCGTACAGTTCGCGCAGATGCCCTGTGATCTCCCGGGTGCTCATGCCGCGCGCGTACATTGACACGATTTTGTCGTCGAAACCCGGAAAACGCCGCTGGTACTTGGCGATCAGTTGTGGATCAAAGCTGCCTTGCCGATCGCGGGGTACCTCGATCTCGATCTTGCCGGTGTCGGTAACGACGGTCTTGCGGCCATAGCCATTGCGGTTGTTGCCAGCCTGGTCTTCGTGTAACCGTGGTCTGAAGGCCGCAGCTAGGCGGCCTGAGCGATCTGCTGCTGCTCGGGCTGCCAGTTCCACGGCATGATCTCGTCCCACCGGGATGCGGGCCAGCCTGAGGCGATCTTCTCGATGACGTCGGCGATGTAGGCCTGCGGCTCGACGCCATTGAGCTTCGCCGTCTCGATGACGGAGTAGATGGCGGCGGCGCGTTCGCCGCCAGCCTTCGATCCGGCGAACAGCCAGTTCTTGCGACCGATGGCTATCGATCGGATGGCGCGCTCGGCGATATTGTTGTCGATCTCCGCGATGCCGTCATCGATGTAGCGGGTGAGCGCGTCCCAGCGCTTGCGGCCATAGGCGAGCGCCTTTGCCATCGCCGACTTAGGCGACAGGCGGCGCAGGGCGTCGTCGATCGCGCCACGAAGCGCGTCGATCTGTGGCATCGCTTGCTCTTGTCGATGTCGGCGCCGGATGTCGGGCGGCTGGCCGCGAACCTCCTCCTCGATCCGGTAAAGCCCGGCGATGCGTGTCAGCAGGTCGGTGGTGAGCGGCGTCGGGCTCGTCTGGTGGCACTCGAAGATCTTGCGGCGGAAGTGTGCCCAGCAGGCGACCTCGCGGATGCCGTTGCCTTCATAGAGCTTCTCATATCCGGCATAACCGTCCGCCTGGAGAAGGCCGGTGAACGACCTGAGCTCGCTCTGCGGATGGATGCCGCTGCGATCGGGGGTGAACCGATACCAGGCGAGCGCCGGGGTAGCGGCGCCCGATGCGCGGTCATCGACGACATAGGCCCAGAGCCGTGCCTGAGCGGTGCGGCCCTTGCCCGGCACGAGCATCGGCACCGGCGTGTCGTCGGTGTGGAGCTTGGCGGCCTTCAGTCCTTCCTCGCGGATGCGGCTGACGATGGGGTCGAGCAGATGCGCGGCCTGGCCCGCCCAGCCGGCGAGGGTCGAGCGATCGATGTCGATGCCTTGCGCCACCATCATCTCTGCCTGGCGATAGAGGGGCAGATGATGATCGAACTTGTGGACGACGACATGGGCGAGCGTGGCAAAGCTCGCCTTGCCGCGTGCAATCGCCTTCACCGGCGCCGGGGCCTGGACGATCCTGTCGCAGGCGCGGCAGCTATACTTGGGCCGCACGGTGCGGATAACGCGCCACTGGACCGGCGCGACGTCGAGTTGCTCGTCGCTGTCCTGCCCGAGCGGGCGCAGCGCGCCGCCGCAATCGGGACAGGTGCAGCTGCCGGCCTCGGGCTCGATCCGCCGTTCGGCGCGCGGCAGATGATCGGGCAATGCGCGCACCGATGAGGGGCGCTCGGTGGGCGCCCGTTCACTCGTTCGGCTGTCGGCGACCTCGGCTTCGCCTTCGAGCTCCTCGAGGGCGAGCTCGAGTTGCTCGATCTGCAGCGCGAGCTTCTCCGACGACTGGCCGAAGGTCATGCGGCGAAGCTGGGCGAGCTGGTGGCGGAGGGTATCGATCAGCGTGTCGCGGGCCGCGAGAGCGGCTTCGAGCTCGGCGATCCGGGCGTCCTTGTCGATGCTGGAAGAGGCTGGTTCCGACACCCGAAACACCTAGCAAAACAGGCTCCGCGATGCCAGTAAAACCCTCACTAATCCGCCACTTTTTACCCTGCGAGCAAGGGCGCTGCGGTGCGTTCGGGACGCCGCCAGTCGATGCCTTCAAGCAGCATCGAGAGCTGCGCCGCAGTGAGACTTACCTTGCCGGCCTTGGTAATCGGCCAGACGAACCGGCCGCGGTCCATGCGCTTCGAGAAGAGGCACAGACCCTGGCCGTCGTACCAGAGCAGCTTGACCAGATCGCCGCGCTTGCCGCGGAACGCGAACAGCGCCCCCGAGTGCGGACTCTTCTCCAGCACCTGCTGCACCAGCACCGCGAGGCCGTCGAACCCCTTGCGCATATCGGTGGCGCCGCAGGCCAGATAGATGCGTGTCGTCGGCGGTAACGGGATCATCGGGCAAGGACGGACATCACTCGGGCCAGCGCGTCGGTATCGACCGCCGCGTCGACAGTGAGCCGCACGCCCGACGGCAGCTCGATCCCGATGTGGTCGCTGCCTGCCGTCGCTGCGGTCGGCACCGACACCTCGACGAACGATGGCGCTGGCGTGCGCTTCGCTCCCGTCAGGTCGCCCGCCAGTGCCTGCCGGCGCCACGTATAGAGCATCCCGCTGCCGACCGCGTGTCGCTGGCACGTCGCCGAGACCGAGCCGCCAGGGCCGAACGCCTCGCGCAGGATCGACAGCTTCTGATCCACCGACCAGCGACGGCGGCCACCGACGACCGCGATCCGACTGCTCATATGATCACTCATATGACCGGTCACAAGAGCACTCGCTCCCGTCGCTCCGATATCCTCGTTCATCACCGCTCCTCGCAAAGAGCGGCTATCAGCACCCCAGAGCAGCTTCCCGCAAGGCGGCCTTCAGGACACGGTTACGTCTTCGTGCCCGAGATGATGATCCATCTCGGCATTGAGCGCACGTTCAGCCAAGGCTTTCTTCAGCGAATCCAGCAAGCCGCCTTGCTGCAAGGCCGCAGCAGCATCGCCGCCAGCCAGAAGTTGATCCAGCAAATCTGACGGGATCGCAGGTTCTTTGCGTCGGGACATAGTGGGACTCCTTCTTACCCATTATGCCCGCCCACACACGGAAAT
>NZ_CAVK010000193.1 GCF_000382885.1 Sphingobium indicum BiD32 | reverse complement strand
CGGATGGCTACCTGAATCACATCGCCATCAGCCAATCAATGGGTCCTGAGCCTGGTGACTGGAGGCTCGGCCTGCGCCGTCTTACATTGCAGGCGCGATCAGGAGGCTGGGTGCTTCAAGCCTGCGAGGCAGGTGCGTTCACCCAAGCGCTCGACATGTTGTAGTCTTCAGCCTCACGCTTGCCTTCGAGGTAATCTTGCAAGACGCTGTAAGCATCGGCATTGTCAGCCAGAAGGTCCTGAATGCCCCAATGGGCCTGGATTGTCCGCAAGAGCCCAATACGCCAGGTGACAAAGGAAATGAACTCCACTGCGGTCTTGACGTTCCATCGCGCGGCAAGGGCGTCGAACATTTCCTTGGTCAATCCACCGGTTGCCGTCGCCCTGACAAATTCGAACAGTTGCTTGTCTTCTGAGGAAATGTCGTCAATCCGCTCCTCAAGAATGGCTTTGATGTCCTTAGGGGCAATGCCGGAGCTGACGGCCCAAGTGATCCAGATCGGGCTGAGCGGGATCTTGCCGGTTCTTGCATTGGTGAGCAGCGGAACGAGGGCAAGTAGTCCAATGTCGCGATCCCGGTTTGAGAAACTGCCTCTCACCTCGGAGGTCTGGTAGAAGTCCCCGAAGCTGGACCAGATCTGCGCGAGCTTCGGACTCTGGAGCAAAACCTGGAAGAGGGGTGTCATGCGATATTCGGTGCCGTCCTTGAATGACTCAAAGAAGCGCCCGGAACGCTCCGCAACCCGGCGGAAGGCTTCTCGCTCTTCTTCGTCAAGGGTTTCCGGGTCAGGAAGCGGGAATGATGAGTGAGATAGCTCCTCCATGGTTTTGCCTGGGAGTATGCGCCGCTTGTTCTCAGAATCAGCCATTTGAATTTCCTCTTCCGTAGTTTATTTGGGCAAGCCGCCTTCTAATGCTTGTTGAGCGAGGCAGGCCGCCAATCGGGGCGAGCGAAGCGCCGTTATCAGAGCAGCGTCGAAGCCGCCTTCCTGAGTTCAGGGCGATGATCTGGATGGGCAATTTCAATGAGTGCACTAGCCCGCTCGCGCATTGTCTTGCCCACCAAATCGGCAACGCCGAATTCGGTCACGATCGTATCGGCGAGATCCCATGGGACGGTAACCATTTGCCCTTGGGGGTGCTCTGATACGATGCGAGAGATTGAACCGTCCGAGGTGGTAGAGGGAAGAACGGTGATGGCCCGGCCACCCTTGGACATGCAGGCACCCAAGTGGTAAGCGAGTTGCCCGCCTGATCCACCGAATAGTTTAGGCCCCATGCTGACGACGTTTATTTGGCCTCTTAGATCAACGGATAGCGCATTGTTAATCGAAACCATGTTGTCGTTCCTGCTTATGAGGGCAGGATTTAACATATGGTCGAAGTCGTAGAATTCGAACATTGGATTGTCCGAAATGTATGTGTATTCTTCGGGGCTTCCGCCTGCGCCCACGGTGACAATCTTATTGGGATGAAGCGTGGCATATTTAGAGTTTATGACACCCTTCTTTACAAGATCTATAATTCCGGCGCCCGCCATCTCCGCGAAGTAACCCAAGTCTTCTTTGTCATCGAACGCGCCAGCCAGAGCCAGCATGTTGCTGGTGCTGCCCATGCCAACCTGGATGGTGTCGCGATCGCGGATCAGAGTGGATACATGGCCTGCGACAGCCTTCACGAGTGGAGACACGGTCAGTGGGCCCCTTACGGGGGGGGGCTCATCTTCGGCAAAGAAGTAATCGATCTCGGATACGTGGATCCAGGTATCCCCAAACGTCCTGGGCAAATGCCTGTTGATTCCTGCGATGTTTAACTTGGAACTCCTCATGCCCATTCGGAGATCCCATAGGTGACTGCCTGCGCAGCAAAAGCCCTGCTCGTTCGGCGGTGAAACCGTAAGCCAGCAGTAGTCGTAAGCGGCGCTGCCTGGACGCCTCTGATCGAACGCGCGATTGACGTCACCAAAGCCGATGACGGTGAAATCGGTCCACCCGCCTTCAACCGCATGACGGTTTTCAGCACCGACCATCGTCACATTACCGCGGATCATGGGAGCCCATTCGGGTTCGAAAATCCCGAAATTGTTCATGACGCGTAGGCTGCGCAATTCGACATCGCGCAACTCGGTCGCTCGGCCGATCAACGAAGCCATCAGGCTGGGAGGCTCGTGTTGCGTTACCAGGTAGATGCGATCCCCTGACGACACCATTCCGGCCGCCTGTTCGACGGTTATGAAATTCTTGTCGAAGTGCGACCTCCAATTTGCATTAAGCTGCCGTTCTCGCATGATCCTCACTCAATTGTCCCGGCCCGGGATCGTGTTATGTCGCGCGCATGCCTACCTACCCCATCGGCATGACTTCTCCAGTGTGAACCGCGCTCACAGATCCGCAATCTGTTACCGGACGGTGCTCTTGCAGCGAGATCTCCACGCGAGCGATCTGAATTTCTGCGGAAGACCTTGCCGCAACTCAACTGGCATTATCGCGCCCGATGTAACCGGTTCGCCCGGTCATTGGACCTGTCTGTCGATAGGAGATCTCGCCCCACCCGTCGAATTGGCGCGCCCGAGGCTGTCCGCATTCACGTACCCGATACATTGACTTCGGACCGAACCCAGCCACAGGCCGCGCCGAGTCCTGAGCCCGATTGTGGCGGTGCCGAAAGATGCCATCGCATTCGCCCTGTAGATCGTCTTGGCGGACAATGATCCGGGATCGACCTCCGCAACAGCATAGGCGGTCGGGCATTGCGAACCGTTTGATTTGGTGCAGGCGAATACCTCACGGGGATCGGCCACATCCTGACCGGTGGCCACCAGCTTCCCGTCGAATGACCAGCGAAGATTGTCTGGCATGAAGTCCACGTGGACTGAACGGTTGTCGCCAGCCCCATTCTTTAGCGCGACGCGGACAATCCGCCGGTCGGACCAGGAATTCACAAAGACCCACTTGTCATCCGCCGATAGCTCCAAGCCGTTGTTTCCGTTCAGTTCGCTGTTTGCCAGCTTGGCCCAGCCGTCGCGCCGGTTCCACGTGAACAATGCGCCTTGAGAGGCCTTGAACTTGATCTCACCGGGGCGTTCCGGCCTGTCGCTGGACGCGGCCTTCGACAAGCTGGCCATCGAAAGCAAGGGGCGATCTGCCACCGTAAAAGCAGATAACACAACGGTTCCGTCCTTGGTCGCCGCAATGGAATTGCCCATGGCATTGGGTGGTGTCGCGATGCAACCAATCCACCTGAAGTTCGGCTTGCCTTTGGAAAGGGCGATCCTGAACACTTCGACGGATTCCCGGCCACCATGATTCATCACGAAAAGGTCGTAGGTTCCATTCGAGCCTGGACGAAGGCCCATGCCGTGCGCTGAAAACTCATTGGCGCCGGGTGGGGCGGGGCAACGATTATATCGCGCGATCGGGCGCAGCCGAGGCGAAAGGTCAAGGCGAACGGTTTCCGCAGTCATCCTGCGCTCGTTGATGAGGTGTAGTGCACCTCCTTGAAAGAAGGAGTCGCCGACGCCGCTTCCCACAATCCAATCAGTGCCCGGCAGGGCAACCATGTCCTCGACATTTTCGGCACCGCAAATAAGGTGAATGTCATTTTCGTTGCCGGATGCCAACGAGGCGCCCCCGATGAGGATGGAAACGGAAGCAAGTTTGACTGTCTTTGCGACTATATTCGTGGCCATAATTCACCCACTTGGGAGTTGATGTCTCGTTGCGGGAAGGGCCCAGCGCCAGCGCGTCTTGGTCCGGGCACCGGCAAGGTGAGCGGTGGCACCGCCCATGCAGGCCCCTCGGCCGAGGACCGGACTGCAAGTCTTCGCCGATAGCCGCTGAAGCGATCCCGGGGCTGACCGCAAGGAATTCGCGCCGAGCGTAGAGTTTCCATGCCCCGAGACTTGTCTGAACCGGGATTGATAATACCTATCGAAGGGCAGGTGGCTTGCCAATCGAGATGCGGAAGTGCCAGTGCAAATCTGAGAGGTGCCATAAATGCAGTCCCCGCGTGTCTGGATTATTGCTTGGTTGGGCGGGGCGCTAGCCCTCGCCCCTGCCGCCGCCGCTTTGCGATCTGACCAAACATCAGATGAGTCTTCATTTACGGCCGTCTATGCTGCGAAATGCAGAGTCTGTCACGGCGGCAACCTTCAGGGATCCGGCGCTCCTGCCCTGTTAGGTGAAGCCTTCGTGAAAAAGTGGCGGGCACTGGGAGCGGATGGACTTGCCGAGTTTATCCGGAAATCCATGCCCCCCGGAGCCGCCGTCCAGATGGAGGCGGCTGAGGCGCAAGGGCTGGCACGTTTTCTGTTGGCTCAGAACGATATTAAGGCGCCCGAGGGCGAAGAAAAGGCATCCGTAGCTGCGACGCCCCAGGCAATAGATGAAATTTCCGCGGCGGAGCGGAACCGGCTCGCTGCAATCGGGCGGAACCTCAAGCCCGTCACCGATGCAATGCTGAGGCAACCCGCCGGGGACGACTGGCTGGTGTGGCGAGGTAATACCAATGCGACTGGCTATAGCCAACTAGCGCAGATCAACGGGTCGAACGTCTCGCAAATGCGATTGGTCTGGAGCAAGTCGCTCGGTCCCGGGGCGAACGGCGTCGGGCCCCTTGAGCATGATGGTGTTATCTTCATTCATGCTGGCGGCCTCGTCAGCGCGCTCGATGCGCTCACTGGCGACACGATCTGGACCATGCAGAGGGCAGCCCCGCCGCGTCGGTTGACCCAGCCGCGAGGCCTCGCCCTTTATCAGAAGGCCTTGTACGCGAGCACCGTAGACAATCATGTTCTCGCGCTGGATGCCGGAACCGGAGCGGTGCTCTGGGATACATTCCTTGGTGAGAAGGGGGTCGCCACAGCAGCACCGCTGGTCGCGAATGGACGCGTCTTCCAAGGGGTGGCGAATTGCGCGCGCTCCGGGCTCCGCTGCTACATGGCAGCCCTTGATGCGAAGACCGGAGCCGAACTGTGGCGGTTCTACACTGTTCCAGACAATCATGACCCGGCTGCGGGAAGCTGGGGTGTGCCGACAGGGGAGCGTAACGGTGCGGGCGTGTGGACGGCTCCAAGCTACCGATATGAGACGGATCAGGTCATATTCGGCACGGGGAATACCTATGCGGTAAGCGCCATCCTGCGCGCAAACCCAAAGAAGCCTGCGGCTGCTCTCTACTCAAACACCACGTTGAGCCTCGACGCCAAGACAGGCAAGATCAAGTGGCATTTTCAGCATGTCGCGGGCGACGTGTGGGATGAAGACTGGGCGTTTGAGCGCATGCTTGTGACTGACCCGAAGAACAGCAGTCGGCAAATAGCACTTACCATGGGCAAGCTCGGAATTGTCGATGCAGTCGACCAAGGTACCGGGAAGTATCTCTGGTCCTATGACTATGGGATTCAGGACCTGATCACGAGGATCGACCCACAGACTGGCTGGAAGACGTTAGATGTCCGCAAAATTCCTTCTTCCGAGGCTCTGACGAAGGCCTGTCCATTCGCGGGCGGGGTGCGCAACTGGCCGTCAACGGCTTACGATCCTGTCCGCAAGCTGCTGTTCGTCCCCGCTCTTGATAGTTGCATGGAGTTGAAGGTCGATCCATCCAATCCGGTTGGCGGCGTTTGGAATGTTGTCCCCCGACCTGGTGCGGGGAACTTGTACGGGCGGGTGACCGCGATTGATCTGGCGACAGGGAAGAAGGCCTGGGATATCTCGCAGCGGTCGCCTCTAGCCTCGGCCACACTGGCAACTGGCGGCGGGCTCTTGTTCGTCGGTTCGCGCGATCGGTGGTTCAGGGCGCTCGATAGCGGCACGGGACGGACACTCTGGCAAACTCGGCTTTCCGACACGCCTACCGGCTTTCCGATCACCTACGCAGTTAGCGGCCGGCAATTCGTTGCGATTGTTACTGGTGGGGGCACCTATCTCGATACGTTCGTGTCCCATCTTACGCCGGAGATCGAAGCGTCGAAGGGGGACCCGACGTTGTGGGTGTTTGAAGTGCCCCAGCCTTAGGTTGCTCAGTTTTGGGAGATATTTTCGTGGCGCTTGCTACGGTACAAGACCTTCTCGACGAACGGGAAATCGCGGAGCAGTTGGTCAACTACTGTCGCGGCGTAGATCGGCTCGATCGCGACCTTTTGGCTTCCGTCTGGCATGCCGACGGCACCGTCGCGGTCGGTGCGGACGGTCTGCCCCGGCCGATCGGCTACGCCATCGAGGATATAGTTCGCCAGCATGAGTCTTTGACTTTCCATCATCATAATCTTGCCGATCCTCTGATCCGGATTGCCGGCGACCGCGCAGTCAGCGAGGCCAACGTTGTCGTGATCCGGCGCAAGGCTATCCAAGGAAGTGGGGCGAACGAGAGCAACGGCGCGGAAGGGCCTTGGCGTGATGAGCATGTGCGGATTCGCTTTCTTGACCAATGGTCGCGGCGTGATGGCCGGTGGGCCATCGACCACCACAGGATCATCCCGGTGGTGGCCTGGGAACAGCTTTCCGCGGGCCTGACTGGTGGCGTTTCGCGGCGCGACCGAACCGATCCGGTCTATGCCCATCTGCACAGCCTGGGTGGCGAGGGGGTCTTTGCTACCCGCGCGAATGACATTTCCGAATTGCGCGCAGAGCGGGATATCCGCCGCCAGCTTGCGACTTACTCACGCGGAGTCGACCGCTTCGACCCGGACATCTGGAAGTCGTTCTGGCATGCGGATGCCACGTTGCGCTATGAAGCCGTTGCGCTTGAAGCTGTTGCGCACGACATTGCCCTCATGATGACTCTGGGCCATTATCCGTGGGCCGCGCACCAGCACCAGAGCATGCGGGCCGCGATTCGCGTTTGCGGCGATCAGGCGGTGAGCGAGACGATGAATTTTTCCATGTTGCACGGCTACGCGGACCATGCCGGCGACGCAGTCCAGGATCACTTCCGCGGTCGTTATCTCGACACCTGGGAACGGCGCGAAGGCAAGTGGGCGATCAAGCAGCGCTTCACGCCACGCGGAGCGGTGTGGCAGCAGGCCGTGAAGAGCGAGATGGGCCAGTTCATGCGCCGTGACCGTTCGGATCCATCGTATGCGCTGTTCGCCTCTCTCGAAAAGGCCGAAGCGGATGACCTGACCCTTCTCGCAGACGAACAGGCGATCAAGGCGTGTATGCGGGTTGCCTGCTGTGCGCTCGACCGGCTTGATGCAGCGCTGTTGCAGTCGGTATGGTGGCCGGGCGCGAGGCTAGTGGATCGCACCCATAACATCGATGGCGATGCGGACGCGGTGAATGAACAGCTTCTGGGTAAACTGGCCGCCATGGGGGGCAGCGTGCATCTTATCACGCTGACGGCCATCGATATCAACGATGATCGCGCAATGAGCGAAACCTACTTCGAGAACAGCTTGGTCCAGCAACGCAGCGCTTGTGGGGTCACTGCCCATCGCCACGTACGAGGGCGTTATCTCGATCGCTGGTCAAAGCGAGACGGCCGCTGGGGCCTCGATCATCGCGAGATCATTCAGGATTTCGCCTGGGAACAAGAAACTGGCGATCAAGATTTCACCCATAGCCCTGAGCGACTGGCGAACGACCCGTTCGACCAATTGTTTGTCGGAGAATTCTCGCTCACCGGGGGCGTACCAATCGGTTGAGGGCACGCGAAGCTGCGTTCATACATCCGCACGTGGGCTCGCTGCCCAATTTGTCAATTCTGGAACTCATGAGCATGACACAACTCCCCTGCAAACACCGACGTGACGCCAAGAGCATTGGTCGTAAGCGTCCTGTGTCACTTTGCTTGCCTGCGGCTTGGCAAGTAGCCAATCATGGGAGGGGCGCGTCACATGCTATCCGCACCTCGCTCAACCGGCATTTCTATCCGCGCGTAGACTCCATCCAGGGAGGCGAGTGATGGTACAGTTGGCGCCTGTTGAGACCTATCATGCCCCGGTCAGTTTGACGGAATGCCTCGAGTGCCTTGCGGGCGGAGAGGATAATATGGTTCTATTGGCTGGCGGCCTGGCAATCATGCCGCTGCTCAAGAACCGGTCATTGCGGCCGAATGTGCTGGTGGACCTTTCTGGTGTTGCCGAATTGCGCCGCCGCGAAATCGAGGCTGACGGCACGCTGGTGCTGGGAGCGATGCGTCGGCACCGCGAGGTCTATGACGACCCGTTGGTCAGGACGAGGTGGTCTGCCCTGGCAGACGCGACATCGGCGATCGGCGATCTCCAGGTCCAGAATCGCGGAACGATCGGTGGCAACGTTGTTTTCGGAACAGTTCTGACCGACCTGAAGCAGGTTGCGATGTGTCTCGATGCGAGCCTGCGCATTGTCGGCCGCGCGGGCAATCGCAAAGTGTCCGCCAGGGATGCATTCGGAGATGCGGCGCATGCTCTGCTGGCGCCCGACGAGCTGCTGGAGAGCATGGCCTTTCCCGCCCCGCCGCCGGGTTCGGGCAGCGCGTACCGGAAATTCGGGATCACAACCAACGGGCGACCCGTGATCGGGGTTGCGGCATCCCTGACAATCGGCGCCGATGGCATCTGCACCGGGGCCAGCATTGTCATCGGCGGCTTGGTGCCTGCACCATGCGATGCCCGCATCGCGGCACAGGTGCTGATCGGCCAGTCGGTGGACCACGAGGTCATCGCCCACGCCGCAAAGGCCGCTGCCGAGGAAATCAAACCGCAGTCCGATGGTCGCGCCTCCGCAGCCTATCGCCGGCAGCTAGTCCGCGCGATCGGGCAGGACGCTCTCAACGACGCATGGCAGCGGGCAATCGGGACCAGCTAAGAATATGGAAAAGACAATTTCGGTGACCGTCAACGGACGTGTCCAGCGCAAGACTGTTCCGATCAGAATGCTTCTGGTCGATTTCCTCCGGGACGAACTCGGTCTTACCGGGACGCACGTCGGCTGCACCTACGAAGGACGCTGCGGAGCTTGCACGGTCGTATTGGACGGGAACGCGACCAAGTCGTGCATGGTCCTCGCGGTGCAGGCCGATGGGCACCGGGTTGTGACCGTCGAAGGCCTGGAAGAATTCGCGAACGCCCCTGGCGAGTTGCACCCGATCCAGAACGGCTTCTGGGAACGCCATGGATTGCAGTGCGGCTATTGTACGCCAGGAATGATGATGACGATCTTCGACATCCTGGCAACCAACGTGCGTGAAGGTTCGCCGGAACTCACTGACGAGGCGATCCGGCAGTCGCTGGTGGGCAATATATGCCGATGCACCGGATACAGTCACATCGTCGAGGCGGTGCAATCGGCAGCCGCCCAGCTGCGCGGCATGGATCCCGAGGAGCGGGCGGCCTGGTTTGACACTGCGAAGCTTGAGGGAACCCGCTCGTGACAACCATTAACGCGGAGTCTGAAGCCTTGGCTGTTTCGTGGGTCGGCCGTCCGATCAAGCGCAAGGAGGATCTGCGCCTCATCCGAGGGCGAGGCCAATACCTGGCTGACATCAAACTGCCGGGCATGGTCCATGCCTTCTTCGTGCGCAGCAAGCACGCCCATGCACGGCTGAAGTCGGTCGATGTCAGCCGTGCATTGAGTGTGCCGGGTGTCGTGGCCGCCTATAGCGGGGCCGATCTGCTCAAGCTCGGGATGCGCGAACTGCTCATCCCCGAGCTGGTCAACGAATTGCCAGGTACGCTCCGGCTGCCCCCATCGTGGCCACTGGCGGTCGATAAGGTGGTGTTCCACGGAGAACCGATTGCGGTGATCCTCGCTGAGACCAAGTATGTTCTCGAGGACGCCGCCGAGCTTGTCGTCATCGACTACGAACCGCTGCCCGTGATCACCTCGGTCGAGCAGGCGATGGCCGACGATTCGCCGCGTGTCTATGAATCCTGGCCGGACAACGTGATCTACCGGGAAAAGATGGGTGGGGATGCCACGGATGCCTTCGCCAAGGCAGACATCATCATCACGGAACGGTTCGAGGTACCTCGAACCGGGGCTAGCCCGATGGAATGCCGCGGCGTTCTGACCCAGTGGGATGATCATTCGGGGCTGACCCACTGGACGACGACACAACGGCCGCACCTCCTGCGGCAGGCGATCTCCCAGGTGCTGGACTGGCCGGAGCAGATGGTCCGGGTAATAGCACCGAAGGACCAAGGCGGATCGTTCGGAACCAAGGCACCGCACTCGCGCGAGGATTTTATCCTCGCCTTGGTGGCCCGGGATATCATGCGTCCGGTCCGCTGGGTCGAATCGCGCGAGGAAAGTTTCCGGGCAGGCGTCGGCCAGGAACGCGCGCAGATCCACGAGATCCAGATAGCTGCGCGCAGCGATGGGAAGATCCTGGCCCTTCGTGACCGCTGCATCACTGACATCGGCCACGGGCAACAGCCTGTCTTCATGGGCGTCATGTACCCGCGCGCCGGCTGTTTCATGATCACGAGCTTCTACGACATCCCCCAGGCCGAAATCGAGATTGTTTGTGTTGTCACCAACAAGCCGTGCCTGACGCCGTCGCGGGCGTTTGGCTCGTTCCCGGTGCGCCTGGCTATGGATGGCGCCATTAACCGCCTCGCCCGCGAGCTCGATCTCGATCCGCTGGAGGTGGTCCGCAAGAATCTAGTGACCGTGTTTCCCTATGTCACCGCGACTGGGAATTTCCTCGACAGTGGCGATTTTGTGGGCGGTTTCGACAAGCTGGTGGAAACCATCGATGTCGCCTCAGTTCGCGAATTGCAGGCGAAGCTCCGTGAACAGGGGCGCTTCATCGGTCTCGGCTTCGGCGGCGAGACTGAGCGCTCCGGTGTATCGTCAAAGGCCTATGTTCCCCGTCAACGCAAGCCGGGATACGGTGTGGCGACGGTCAAGGTACTCAATTCCGGCAAGATCCACGTGCTGGTGGGTGATCCTCCGTCGGGCCAGAGCCATGAAACGGTCATTTCGCAAGTTCTTGCAGATGAATTCGGCGTTACGCCCGACGATGTCAGGCTCGACTATGGCGATACGCTTAGCACGCCTTACGGCATGGGCAACGTCGGCAATCGCATGGCTTCCTACACCGTCAGCGCGGCTGTGCTGGCGGCGCGCGAACTAAAGAAGAAGATAGGCCTGGTCGCCGCACACGACCTTGGCATCGATGCCTCACCTGACGAGTTCACCTTCGAGAATGGGGAGATCGTCTGGGTTAAGGACCGGGAAATCCGGACCCAGCTACGCGCCGTCGCCGTCCACCTAATCGAATGCCCGATCCAGCTCCCGCAGGGAACCGAGCCGGGGCTTGAGCACACGGCATATTTCGAACCCCAGAATGTCCCCAACATGACCGGGGCGAGTTTCCACTGTGCCGTCGTCGAGGTGATGCCTGAGACCGGTGTTATCAAGATTCTGCGCTACGTTGTGGTCGACGATTGCGGCACGCCAATCAATCCGCTGGTTGTCGAGGGGCAGGTCCAGGGCGGCGTCGTGATGGGCATCGGCAACACCGTTTTCGAGGAGTATGTCTACAACGAGCGCGGTGAGCTCCAGAATACCACTCTTGAAGGCTACATGATGCCGTGCGCGGCCGATGTGCCGCACGTCGAAACTTACGATCACAGCGTCCCTACGCCAAACAATCCACTGGGCACCAAAGGCAAGGGGGAAGGCGCTCCGGCTCCTGTATCCGGCGCACTGGTCAATGCAGTGGAAGATGCGCTGCGTCCGTTCGGGGTCAGCATTACCACGCTGCCCTTGAAGCCCGAGCGGGTTAGGGCAGCAATTGCTGCAGTGGTTTCTCCCGAGGCAGAGGCTGAACCGGCGGATTGGGTGGAACCCATCGTCCGTGAGTTCGCCGGAGAAGGGGAAGGCTATGACGTCCTCGCCGAAATGTACCGGTTCTACGATGGGATCCAGATTTCGCTGCAGCCGACCTGGCACCCCTATGTCGGGCAGATTCGCGGCTGGTTGAGGGATTTCGGGCAGATGCTTGACCGTGCCGCCGCATCCCCGGCCGTGGTCGATGTGCTCGCACAGATGTTCAACGGAGAGCGGGAATTCGCGTTTCAGTCCGATCTGGATCCCGGCCTTGCCGCACAGTGGGATCGACTCCGGAACCTGCCCCGCCCCGACGGCGGTCATGCCTATCTCGATTACATTCTCCCAGCGCTGGATTCGCATGAAATGCTTTTGGTCGCCTGCAGCAATGTGCCCTTCGAGGGCGAGACCAAATGAATGCGAGCGGCAGAACATCGCAGTATTGAAGGAGCAGGAGGCCGGGATGGCGACAGCAGATGTGTGCCGCCGTCACGGGATCAACTCAGCGACGTTCTGCAAGTAGAAGGCCAAATATGGGGCCTGAAGGTTTCCGATCCGGGGCGGCTGCGGTCGCTGTAGGAGGCGCCCGGCTGACGCTTCTCTTGGCTGACGAAATGCTCGATAACGCCATGCTCAAGGAGATCAGCGCAAAAAATGTATGGTCCGCCCCGCGTTCACAAGAGCTTTCGGCGATCTGACGATGGACAGTTTGCGTAAATGTATCCGGCCTCTCGCGAGTGGGTTGCTGTTGCAACCAGGCCTTGATGAGATCCGCGCACGCCGTTCCCGCTAGAGTATCCGTGATGATCAAGCCTGAGATTGCTGCCAGCATCGGTCGGTCTTGAGCAAGGCATTTGCGGTCACGACGAGCTTTC
>NZ_CAVK010000194.1 GCF_000382885.1 Sphingobium indicum BiD32 | reverse complement strand
CGGATCGTTTGCGACAACAGGTCCGCTTGATGCGGTTCGGCCGTAGGGGTGCGTTTTCCCCTATGCGGTGCAGCGGGTTACGCGCACGCGCAGGGTCCGATGCCAGCAGAGCGCCGGATTTGCCCTTGAGGCGGTTATTCATGGCCGCACGCGGCCTTCAAAGAACAGGCGGCATCATGCGCGTGCGGGCGCGCAAGGGCAAGCGGCTGAGAGAGGAAGGATGGCAGCGCGGCGATGGCGGGCGCATTGCCCGAACGGAGGCCGAGGCAGGGCTGCGATGCTATGCATCGAGCCAGTAATCAGGATACACACCTCACGCACAGGTGCATGACGGTTTTCTGCGGGTTTGACGGGATGCTATCCGCACCCTTGTTCCGGGACGCTTGGCGGGATCGGCGGTTTTCCGTCATTTGATGAGGGTGCGGATCGCACTCTCAGCCTTCCTCCTCGCCATCGCCAGCAAGCGTGGCGTCGAGCATGGCCCGATCGTGCGCGAGGCGGGTACCGGGATGCGTGGCGGCATGGATCTCGGCAAGCTTGGCGATCGATACCTGCGTATAGATCTGGGTGGTTTCCAGGCTCTCATGACCCAGCAGGGCCTGGATGAACCGGATATCCGCGCCGCCTTCCAGCATGAGCGTGGCCGCCGTATGGCGCAGCAGATGGCACGAGCCGGGCTTGCCGATCCCGGCGGCAGCAACGTAGCCGCGCACCTTCTCCGACAGGCGCTTGGGTTCCAGGGGCCGCCCGTCGCGACTGAGGAACAGGGTGCCGGGATCACGGCCCGCGACCAAGCCGGGACGCACGCGGTCGCGATAGGCGACCAACCACGCCCGCGCTCGCTCACCCAGCGGCACCACCCGATCCTTGTTGCCCTTGCCCTGGCGCACGATCAGCGTCGAGCGGGCATAGTCCACGTCGAACAGCCGCAGGCCGATCAGTTCGGCGCGGCGGATCGCGGTCGCATAGAGCAGTTCCAGCATGGCACGATCGCGCAGGCCCAGCGGCTCGGCCGTATCGGGCACCGCCATCACTGCCTCGGCCTCGTCGGCGGTCAGCACTAGGGCAGGCAACCTTTTCTCTGGCCGGGGCAGCTCCAGCTCGGAGGCGGGGTTGGAGAGGATATGGTTTTCGCGCGCCAGCCATTTGAACCAGGCCCGGATCGGGATCAGGCGCTGGCCCTGGGTGCGGAACGTTAGCGGCTCGCCATTGGTCTTGCGGTGATAATAGAGGTGACGCTGATAGCGTTCCAGAATCGGCTTGGTCACGTCGCGCGGGGCGTCGATCCCGCGCTCGGCGCACCACAGGATGAACGTGGCAAGGCCATGACGGCGATCGACGATCGTGGCGGGCGAGTAGTTGCGCACCGCGAGCGACGACAGGAACCGCTCCATATAGGCGGCGAGGCTGTCGGGATCATGGCGTCCAGGCAGCGGGGGCAGAACGCGACGCGACATCAGCGCGCAGCATGGACGTATGACCGGCGCTCGCCCACCGCCACCGCAGACGTGCTTTCCGGGAGCGGTGCGGCGATCGACGCCGCAAGCCGCACCATGCCAGGGGTTTGGGCCGTTTCAGCGGAGCGACCAGGGGGCGACACAGGCCCGACCGTGCCCCGACCAAGGGGCGACTGCTCCGCTTCCACCCCCGACCGTTCGCGGTCATATTGGTGGCGCAGCCGGTCCACCTCGATCAGCCCCATCACGAACGGCGTGCCGGTCTCGCCTTCACCGGCCCAGGCCAGTTCATAGACGAACCGGGTGCCCTCGCGCCGGACCAGTAGATATTCCAGCTCCTCCAGACGGTGCAGATGGAGTTTGAGCTGGGTGTCGCCCCAGCATGTCGCCTCGCGCACCTCGCGCCGGGTGAACCGCAGATCACGGGGATGGACGCCCTCGGCCGCCGCCCGCGCAGCGATATGCTCGCGCACCAAGCGCAGCAGCGTGCGCGTCTGCGGCGGCAGCTCGTCGAGCGTGGTGCCCAGCACCGCATGAGCGAGCCGGTTAGCCGCCGCGATGTCGTCGAGCGTCGCCTCGATATAGGGGACCGGATCGCGACCGGGACGGTCCAGCGTGCGGATCGGCCGCTGATGCTGGTGGAGCAACGCGACCGCACGGATCAGCCCCAGATATTTGCGATGGTCGCGCCGGGTTCGGGTCTTGTCGTCGAGGAAGGTCAGATGCTCGGCGAACGGGTTCACCACCTTCATCGGCTTTATGAGCCGCT
>NZ_CAVK010000195.1 GCF_000382885.1 Sphingobium indicum BiD32 | reverse complement strand
CCAGTCGCCCAGCGCGTCGGCCGCCACTTCCCTGTCGGGCAGCATGTCGGGCGTCGCCAGCCACAGGCTTGTCGCGGCGAACTGCACCTGTGTCCCCGCATCGGCCAGAAAATAGGGATGGAATCCCAGACCGGCGGGCATCGGCTCCGCACTCGCATTGGTCAGCGTCAGGTCCATGACGATCGCATCGGGCTGCACCTGCACATGCTGCGCGGCGCGATAGGCCCATGGCCAGTCCGCGCCGCCACCATGGTCCAGCCTAAGCCGCACTTCATCCGCGCTCTGCTCTACGACATCCCAGGCTGCCTGCCAGCCCGTGCCATGGATGCTGTGCGGATGATCGCCGAAGTTGCGCGGCAATTGATAGTCCCGCCCACCAAAGGCAAAACGTCCCTGCGCGATCCGGTTGGCATAGGGCACCAGCGGAAAGCTCGCCATGTCCAGCGGATCGCGACAGTCGCCGGGCGCACGCCGCAGCACATCCTCGTCACCATGGCGCAGCCATAGCAGCGATCCGCCGCCAGCGGGGGCGAACGCTGCTTCCAGCGCTCCCGCTCGCAACAGGACCGGCCCGCCGCTCAGCCGACCATATCCTCAAGCTCGCGGCCCTTGGTCTCCTGCACCATCTTGCGCACGAAGAAGTAGGAGATCGCCGCAAACAGCGCATAGCCGCTATAGGTCATGACCAGCCCCGGCGACACCGCCAGCGCGGGAAAGCTGACCGAAATGGCGGCATTGGCGATCCATTGGGCAAAGCCCGCGACGGCCAGGCCCGATCCGCGAATCTGGTTCGGGAACATCTCACCCAGCATCACCCACATGATCGGTCCCCAGCTCATGTTGAAGAAGATCACATAGAGATTGGCGGCGATCAACGCGATCAGGCCATTATGCCCCGGCAGGCTGACCCCGCCATCCGCGCCAGTGATGGCGGTGGAAAAGGCATAGGCGACGATCGCCAGCGTGACCGCCATGCCCGCCGATCCGATCAGCAACAGCGGCTTGCGGCCGATCCGGTCGATCAGCAGCATCGACCCCAGACAGGCACCAATTGAAAGCACGCCCGACAATATGTTGATCTGCAACGCATTATCTTCGGAAAAGCCGACCGCTTCCCACAACGTCGCGCCATAATAAAAGACGACATTGATGCCGACCAGCTGCTGGAACACGGCCAGACCGATGCCGGTCCATACGATCGGGCGGATCTTGCCGCTGCTCTTTTCGATGAGGTCGGACAGCTTGGGCCGATGATGGTCGGCGGCCAGGCTGTCGCGAATCTCCACCACCTTGCGCGCCGCTTCCTGCGCGCCGAACAACCGGGTCAGCACCGCCTGCGCCTCGGCTTCCCGGCCGCGCGCGACCAGATAGCGCGGGCTTTCGGGGATGAAGAGCAAGGCGACGAAATAGATCGCGGCCGGTATCGCCTGCAACCAGAACATCCAGCGCCACGCCGGATAGTCCAGCCACAGCGGCGCGGTCGATCCGCCCGCATGGCGCGCCAGCACGAAATTGGCGACGAACGCGCCGGTCAGGCCGGAAATGATCATGACCTGCTGCACGCTCGACAGGCGCCCGCGCACCGCCGCCGGGGTGACTTCGGAAATATAGACCGGCGAAATTACGCTGGCCGCGCCGACGCCCAGACCGCCGATGATCCGTGCAATGATGAAGATGGCCGAAGACCCGGCGGCTCCCGCCAGCAGCGCGCTGACCAAAAACAGGATAGCGGCGAGCATCATGACGCCACGCCGCCCGATCATGTCGGCCATTCGTCCCGCGCCAAAGGCACCGATGGACGACCCGACCAGGATCGCGCCGACATTGACGCCGATGCCCAGCTTGCCTAGGTCAAAGGCGCTTTCCAGCCCCTTTTGCGTGCCGTTGATGACCCCGCTGTCATAGCCGAACATGAACCCGCCGATCGTCGCGACCGCGACAATTGCGGCGATAAAGGCCATGTTGACCTTTTCCGCGCTACCCTCACTCATCCCCTCGCATCCTCCCAATTTTATACCGTGTTTTATACTATTGCCCGGCAGTCAGGCATGCCGGGGATCGAAGGCGAACAGATCGCCTGTCACAGCCTGCTTTGTCAACGCTGTCATGTCCAGCCCTTCGCTCAGGGCGACCGTGACGTCCAGCTTGCTGAGCGGCTGCCTGCGACATCGTTCGATGCCGGACCAATATTGCGAAGTCCCCCGGTACGTCATGTCGATCCAGAAATGGAACGACGAAAATATCCGCTGGATCGGGGCTTTGATGCGATTGCGACCGATGGTGGCCACAAAGCTGCCTTTGGTCTTTTCCCCGCCGTCTCTTTGCGGCATAGCTGCTCATGTCATGAGCAAAATTGAAAAGACCGCGCCGGACACCGACGCTCCATCCGCCACCCCCGCGCAGCCCGCTGAAGACAAGGCCGAACTTGCCACCGCTGCCCGCAAATCGGCAGGCAAGGCCGCCTGGACCGGCGCAGCCGTCGGCATCGGCTCGGCTGCGATTGTCGCGGCTCTGCTGTACACCCGCAAGCGCAGCTAAATCCAACACACGCAAAAAGGGCGGCATGGCCTTCACCATGCCGCCCATTTGTGCGACCCTTGCGGGCTCTTCTTCTCCGTCCTTCGCGACGGGGAGGATTCGTGCGTCAGCTTATCCGGCGCCACCGCTCAGAAAAGTTACCAGCTCAGGCTTGCTGACCGACACGCTCTTGTCAGCGTCCGCCGTAGTGAATGCGCCATTGGCCCAGGCAGTAACCTGCTCGGCGGGCAACGCCTTGCCGGTCGCCTTCATTTCCTGGTCCTTCAGCGCAACCATCCACTTGGAAAATTCGGACTGGTCGAGCTGGCCATCGCTATTGGCGTCATAGGCCGGGAATTCGGTATCGACGATGGATGCCACGGCGTCGGTCGGATTGGCAGGCGTCGCTGGTGTTGCGGGCGTAGCGGCCTGCGGCATTGCAGCCTGCGGGTCTGCTGGTGTTGCCGGCGTGGCAGGCGTCGCACTCTGGGGCGCCTCCGGCATTGCGGCCTGCTGCGCCATGGCGGGCGCGGCGATGGCAAGGGCGGTCGTGACTAGAAGCGTGCGGATCATGACAATCTCCTCGGTTATTTGTGCCAGGACAATGAAATCTCTGTCGTCCGGCATTGAATGACGAAGGGATAATGACTGATAACTGTCGAATGTTCCTGAACAGCCGTTCATGTTCAACGGCTTGTCTTGGGAATCCGCTCGATTCGACTGTCTTTGCTGTGCCCGTTGCGACCAGTCGAAGCAATTATCCCGATTTTCTTTGATGGCATCGGCCCGATTTGCCCCGGCGCAAGGACGCTGCTAGGCGCGCGGCAACACACACCCTCCTATGCAGGATTCGCCCATGGTCCCCCGCTACTCCCGTCCCGCAATGACCGCACTCTGGGAACCGGAAGCCCGTTTCAAAATCTGGTTCGAGATTGAGGCGCACGCGACCGAGAAGCTGGGTGAGCTGGGGGTGGTGCCGCCATCGGCGGCCAAGGCGCTGTGGGACTGGTGGGCGACCAACCCGGTGATCGACGTCGCCGCGATCGACGCAATCGAGGCTGTTACCAAGCATGACGTCATCGCCTTCCTGACCTGGGTGGCCGAGCAGGTGGGCGACGAAGCCCGCTTCATGCATCAGGGCATGACCAGCTCCGACGTCCTCGACACCTGCCTCGCGGTGCAGCTTGCCCGCGCGTCCGACCTGCTGATCGAGGATATCGACAAGCTGCTCGACGTCATCAAGCGCCGCGCCTTTGAACATAAGCTGACCCCGACCATCGGGCGCAGCCATGGCATCCACGCTGAACCCGTCACTTTTGGCCTCAAAATGGCCGAAGCCTATGCCGAATTCAGCCGTTGCAAGACCCGCCTGATCGCCGCCCGCGCCGAAGTCGCGACCTGCGCCATTTCCGGCGCCGTCGGCACCTTCGCCAATATCGATCCTGCCGTGGAAGAGCATGTTGCCCAGAAGCTGGGCCTCGCGATCGAGCCGGTCTCTACCCAGGTCATCCCGCGCGACCGCCACGCCATGTTCTTCGCCACGCTGGGCGTTATCGCCAGTTCGATCGAACGCCTCGCCGTGGAAGTCCGCCATCTCCAGCGCACCGAAGTGCTGGAGGCGGAGGAATATTTCTCGCCCGGCCAGAAAGGCTCGTCGGCCATGCCGCACAAGCGCAACCCTGTGCTGACCGAAAACCTCACCGGTCTGGCCCGCGTCGTTCGCGCTGCTGTTGTTCCCGCGCTCGAAAATGTCGCCCTCTGGCACGAACGCGACATCAGCCATTCGTCGGTGGAGCGTTTCTTCGGCCCTGACGCCACCATCACACTGGACTTCGCGCTGGGTCGCCTGACCGGGGTGATCGACAAGCTGCTCATCTACCCTGAGCGGATGATGAAGAATCTCGACAAGATGGGCGGCCTCGTCCACTCGCAGCGGGTGCTGCTGGCGCTGACCCAGGCGGGCGTCAGCCGCGAGGACAGCTATCGTTATGTCCAGCGCAACGCCATGAAGGTGTGGGAATCGGACGGCCAGCTTTCGCTGCTCGAACTGCTCAAGGCCGACACCGACGTCACCGCCGCGCTGCCGGTCGCGGAGATTGAGGACAAGTTCAACCTCGATTATCATTTCAAGCAGGTCGATACCATCTTCCGTCGGGTATTCGGCGAGGCGTAACGATCAACATCCGTTCGCCGCTGATGACGCGCTAGCCGCTCATCGGCGATAGTCCGGCATGGCGCGTTGCGCTGGCGGCAATATGCCTTCCTGCCACGCAACGGCGCGCACCTTGTCGTGCAGAATGGATCATGGCCAGGGTCGCACCATAATCGGGCGCCCCTCGCGACGCGCAAAATGACCCCATCGGGTGCAGTCGCGCCCGTATCCTTCATGCTGTGTTGCAGGATTGACAAGCGTAGCGCGCTGGATAAAAATGGTAACGTTATCATTTTCTGGCGTCGGCGCCGAGGCGGCACAAGCCGGATCGCTACGTTCGACTCTTCGCAACAGGACCGTTTCCAATGCCAAAGATCATCGATGCCAAGGTCATCGTCACCAGCCCCGGCCGTAATTTCGTTACCTTGAAGATTGTCACCCAGGACGGTGTCTATGGCCTGGGCGATGCGACCCTCAATGGCCGCGAACTGTCCGTGGCCAGCTATTTGCAGGACCATGTCATTCCCTGCCTCATCGGCCGGGACGCGCACCGGATCGAGGATATCTGGCAATATCTTTACAAGGGTGCCTATTGGCGGCGCGGCCCGGTGACCATGTCGGCCATCGCCGCCGTCGATACCGCGCTGTGGGATATCAAGGGCAAGCTGGCTGGCCTTTCCGTCTATCAGCTGCTGGGCGGGGCAAGCCGCGAAAGCGTGATGGTCTATGGCCATGCCAATGGCACGACGATCGAAGATACTGTGCGCGTCGCCCTAGAATATCAGGCGCAGGGTTATAGGGCGATCCGCATCCAGTGCGGCGTGCCGGGCATGGCCTCCACCTATGGCGTGTCGAAGGACAAATATTTCTACGAGCCGGCCGACGCCGACCTGCCGACCGAAAATGTCTGGAACACCAGCAAATATCTCCGCGTCGTGCCTGAATTGTTCAAGGCCGCGCGCGAAGCGCTGGGCTGGGACGTGCATCTGCTCCACGACATCCACCATCGTCTGACCCCGATCGAGGCGGGGCGTCTGGGCAAGGATCTGGAACCCTATCGTCCCTTCTGGCTGGAAGATGCGACCCCGGCGGAAAATCAGGAAGCCTTCAGGTTGATCCGCCAGCACACAACGACGCCGCTGGCGGTGGGGGAGATTTTCAACTCGATCCATGATTGCCGCGAACTGATCGAAAACCAGCTGATCGACTATATTCGCGCGACCGTGGTTCATGCGGGCGGCATCAGCCATTTGCGCAAGATCGCGAACCTGGCCGATCTCTATCAGGTTCGCACCGGCTGCCATGGCGCGACCGACCTGTCGCCGGTCTGCATGGCTGCTGCACTGCATTTCGACCTGTCGGTCCCCAATTTCGGGGTGCAGGAATATATGCGCCACACAGCCGAAACCGACGCTGTATTCCCCCACGCCTACACCTTTGCCGACGGCGCGATGCATCCGGGTGAAGCGCCGGGCCTGGGCGTCGACATCGACGAGGAACTGGCCGCAAGATATGAATATGATCGCGCCTTCCTGCCGGTGAACCGGCTCGAAGATGGCACCATGTTCAACTGGTGATCCGTGCGAGCGCCGTCGCCTCCTGCGCCAACCTAGTCGCAATTTGCACTGTTCATGGCGAAATTCCGCACTATCACGTCATTGCCACCGCTGGCATAGCTGGCGTCGAAGGAGCATGATTCTTGCCCAAGCCTCTCGTCCTGCACCCTGATCGCCTGTTCCCGGCCGACCCGCGCACCCGCGACATCGCCCGCGCGCTCTATGCCAGCGTCAGGGATCTGCCGATCGTCTCGCCCCATGGCCATACCGATCCGCGCTGGTTCGCCTATGACGAGCCCTTCGCCAATCCGGCGGAGTTGCTGATCGTGCCGGACCATTATGTGTTCCGCATGTTGTTCAGCCAGGGCGTCCGGCTGGAGGAACTGGGCGTGCCGACCGTCGATGGCAGTCCGACCGCCAGCGACCCGCGCGCCATCTGGCATATTTTCGCCGCCAACTATCATCTCTTCCGTGGCACGCCGTCGCGCATGTGGCTCGACTGGGTCTTTGCCGAAGCATTCGGCATCGACGTGCGGCTGGAGGCGGAGACCGCCGACCATTATTACGACATTATCGACGCTGCGCTCAAAACCCCGGAATTCCGCCCGCGCGCGCTGTTCGATCGCTATAATATCGAAGTCATCGCCACGACCGAAGGCCCGCTCGACCCGCTCGACCATCACCGCGCGATCCGCGCCAGCGATTGGAGCGGCAAGGTCGTCACCGCCTATCGCCCCGACCCGGTGCTGGACCCGGATGATCCCAAGTTCATCGCCAATGTGCAGCTTTTCTGTGCCATGGCGGGCGAAGATGCGGGCAGTTTCGCCGGCTATCTCCGCGCCCATGAAAAGCGCCGCGCCGACTTCCGCGCAGCCGGCGCGAGCTCGACCGACCATGGCCACCCGTCCGCCTTCACCGCCAATCTGCCGCGCTCGGAGATTGAGGCGCTCTATGCCAAAGTCACCAGCGGCCCGGTCAGTGCTGCGGAGGCGGAACTGTTCCGGGGCCATATGCTGACCGAAATGGCGCGCATGTCGATCGCGGACGGCATGGTGATGCAACTCCATCCCGGCGTCCATCGCAACCACAACGCCGCCGTGCTGGCGCGCTTTGGCAAGGACAAGGGCGCCGACATTCCTACCGCCGGGGAGTTTGTGAAGGCGCTCAAGCCTCTGCTCGACCTTTACGGCACAGACCCGCGCCTGACGCTCATCCTCTTCACCCTGGACGAGGATGTCTATTCGCGCGAACTCGCCCCGCTGGCGGGCCATTATCCCGCTCTCAAGCTAGGCCCGCCCTGGTGGTTCCATGACAGCCCCGAAGGGATGCGCCGCTTTCGCGAACGCGCGACCGAGACCGGCGGCTTCTACAACACGGTCGGTTTCAACGACGACACCCGCGCTTTCCTGTCGATCCCGGCGCGCCATGACGTCGCCCGCCGCATGGATTGCGGCTGGCTGGCGCAACTGGTGGTGGAACATCGCATGGAAGAGGATGAAGCCTTCGACGTCGCCCGCGCACTGGCCTATGATCTCGTCAAGCAGGCATACAGGCTGTGAGCCGCCTATCGAGCAAAACGCTCGCTGATCTGCCCGCCGACGTCATCCGCCCCGGCTATGACCGCGCGCGGGTAAAGGCAGGGGTCGTGCATCTCGGCATCGGCGCCTTCCATCGGGCGCATCAGGCGGTGATATTCGACGATGCTCTCAATGCAGGCGACCTGCGCTGGGGCATCATCGCAGCCTCGCTCCGTTCGCCGTCCGTGCATGACCAGATGGTCCCGCAGGATGGACTATACACCATGCTGGTCCGCGATGGCGGGTCCGAGCAGGCGCGCGTCATCGGCGCGGTGCAGGCCGTCATTGTCGCGCCGCAAGACCCCCAGGCGCTCGTCGCTGCACTGGCGTCGCCCGACACCCACATCGTCACCCTGACCATTACCGAGAAGGGCTATAAGCTCGACCCGGCGACCGGCGCGCTGATCGAAGATGATCCCCAACTCGCCGCCGATCTCGTCTCGCTCGACACCCCCCGGACCGCGCCCGGCTATCTCGTCGCAGCACTCGCCCGGCGCAGGGCGGCGGGGCTTGCGCCCTTCACCGCGATCAGCTGTGATAATCTCCCCCATAACGGCACAAGGCTGCGCAATGCCGTGCTGGCCCTTGCTGGCCGTCACGACGTCACCCTCGCCGACTGGATCGCCGAACGGGGCGCGTTCCCGCAAACCATGATCGATCGCATCGTGCCTGCGACCACACCCCAAGACATCGCCGCCCTGACCGCGCGTCTGGGTGTCGAGGATCAGGCGATGGTCAAGACCGAACCCTTCATCCAGTGGGTGATCGAGGATATTTTCTGCGGTCCGCGCCCGGATTTCGGCGCAGGCGTTCAGATCACCGCGGCCGTCGCCCCATGGGAGGAAGCCAAGCTGCGCCTGCTCAACGGCGCGCATAGCGGCATCGCCTATCTGGGCGGCCTCGCGGCGATCGACCATGTCCATGAAGTCCTCGCCTTGCCCGAAGCGCGCATCTTCGTCGAGGCGCTTTGGGACGAAGCGGAAACCACCCTCTCACCCCCGCCGGAACTCGACGTGGCCGCCTATCGCCGCGAATTGATGGCCCGTTTCGACAATCCGACGCTGCGCCACCGTACCCGTCAGATCGCGATGGACGGTTCGCAAAAATTGCCCCAGCGCCTCCTCGCCACCATCGCCGCGCGGCTGAATGCGGGGCAGGGGATCGACGCGCTCACCCTGGCGGTTGCCGGCTGGGTCCGCTGGCAGGCGGGGCAGGATGATCTGGGCCAGCCGCATGTCGTGGACGATCCGCTGGCTGCGCCAATCGCCGCAACGCTAGGCACGGCAACCACGACGCAGCAGCGGGTCGCCGCCATCCTCGCCTTCGACGCGGTCGTCCCGCCTGCTCTGGACGATAGTGCACAGTTCCGCGACGCGCTGACGCGCTGGCTGACTATCCTTGAAAATGATGGTGCCCGCGCCGCGCTGGCCAGCTTCCGACCAGACTGAAATCGCCTATTTCCGCCTGCCGCCTGCCTCCAGCACCGTTTCCATCGCCACGAAGGTCGATGTGCTGGCGACATGCGGCAGGCTGGAAATCTTCTCGCCCAGCACCGTGCGATAGCGTCTGATGTCGGCTGTCCGCACCTTGAGCAGATAGTCGAAACTGCTCGCGATCATGTGACATTCCTCGACTTCGGGGATGCGCCGCACGGCATCGTTGAATTCGGCCAGCGCGCTCTCTCGCGTGTCGGACAGCTTGACCTCGGCAAAGGCGACATGGTCCATCCCCAGCTTGGCTGGATCGACCATTGCTCGAAATCCCCGGATCACGCCGCTTTCCTGCAACCGCCGCAGCCGCATCTGGCAGGGCGTCTTGGACAGCCCGACCGCGACGGCCAGATCAGTGACGGTCATCCGCCCATCCTCGACCAGAGCGGCGATGATCTTGCGGTCGAATTCATCCAAATCGACTATTTTTGGCAATTTATCCATGCCTCTTGCCTAACCCACGCCCATTAATAAGTCATCATATGGATAGAATGCCGTTTGAAAAGGCGGATCGACCTTCTCAAATAGGCTAGTCTGCACCCCATGACTGCTCAGCCCCCCTTCGCCGCCTTCGCTCCTGCCATCCGCGCGCAATCCCCCCTGCGGCAGGCGATCACCGCCGCCTATCGCCGGGACGAGGTAGAGGCGCTTGCCCCCCTGATCGTCGCCGCCACGCTGCCCGAAGCGACCCGCGCCGCCGCGCACGACACCGCCCGCACCCTCGTCACGGCGCTCCGCGCCAACCACAAGGGCAGCGGCGTCGAGGGGCTGGTGCAGGAATATGCCCTTTCCAGTCAGGAGGGCGTCGCGTTGATGTGCCTGGCCGAAGCCTTGCTGCGCATCCCCGATGCGGCGACCCGCGACGCGCTGATCCGGGACAAGATCGCCGACGGCGACTGGGGATCGCATCTGGGCACCGACAAGTCGCTGTTCGTCAACGCCGCCACCTGGGGTCTGGTCGTCACGGGCAAGCTGGTCGGCAGCGTGGACGATCGCGGCCTTGGCGCAGCGCTTGCCCGCCTCGTCGCCCGCGCGGGCGAGCCGGTGATCCGGCGCGGGGTTGATCTTGCCATGCGGATGATGGGGGAACAGTTCGTCACCGGCGAAACCATCAGGGAAGCGCTCAAGCGCGCCAAGGTCATGGAGGCAAAGGGCTTCGCCTATAGCTATGACATGCTCGGCGAAGCGGCGACCACCGCCGCCGACGCCGCGCGCTATTATGCCGATTATGAACAGGCGATCCACGCCATCGGCAAGGCAGCGTCGGGGCGCGGCATCTATGCCGGGCCGGGCATTTCGATCAAGCTGTCCGCCCTCCATCCTCGCTACGCTCGTGCGCAGGCCGACCGGGTTATGGCCGAACTGCTGCCCCGCGTGCAGCAACTTGCCGCCCTCGCCAGACGCTATAATATCGGCTTCAACATCGACGCGGAGGAGGCCGATCGGCTCGAACTCTCGCTCGACCTGCTCGAAAGCCTTGCGCTGCATCCCGCGCTGATGGATTGGAACGGTCTTGGCTTTGTCGTGCAGGGCTATGGCAAGCGCTGCCCCTTCGTCATCGACTGGATCGTCGATCTCGCCCGCCGCGCCGACCGGCGGATCATGGTGCGGCTGGTCAAGGGAGCCTATTGGGACGCGGAAATCAAGCGCGCGCAGGTCGATGGCCTGACCGGCTTCCCGGTCTATACCCGCAAGCTTCACACCGACATCGCCTATATCGCCTGCGCCCGCAAACTGCTCGCCGCGCCCGACGCGGTGTTCCCGCAATTTGCCACCCATAATGCCCAGACGCTGGCCACCATCTACCAGATGGCCGGCCCGGATTTCAGCGTCGGCGCCTATGAATTTCAGTGCCTCCACGGCATGGGCGAACCGCTCTATGAACAGGTGGTGGGCAGCGGCAAACTTGACCGTCCCTGCCGCATCTACGCGCCGGTCGGCACGCATGAAACCTTGCTCGCCTATCTCGTCCGCCGCCTGCTGGAAAATGGCGCGAACAGCAGCTTCGTCAACCGCATTGCCGACCCCGCCGTGTCGGTCGAAGAGATGATCGCCGACCCGGTGGACATGGTCCAGGCTATGCCGCACCCCGGCGCGCATCATGATCTGATCGCGCTGCCCGCCAATCTCTACCCCGATCGCCGCAACGCCGCTGGCCTCGACCTGAGCGACGAAACCACCCTCGCCAGCCTGACAGAGGCGCTCCAGCACAGCGCCACGCTTGACTGGACTGCCGCGCCAGCAGGCGAGGCAGGGGAAGCACGCGCCGTCCGCAACCCCGCCGACCATCGCGACATCGTCGGCACCGTGATCGACGCCACCCCCGACGAAGCGCAGGCCGCCGCCGTCCGCGCCGCCGCTTTCCCATGGTCCACAACCTCCGTAGCCGACCGCGCCGCCGCGCTCGAACGAGCGGCGGATGCGATGCAGGATCGGATGCCCATCCTGCTCGGCCTCATCGTCCGCGAGGCGGGCAAATCCATCCCCAACGCCATCGCCGAAGTGCGCGAGGCGATCGACTTCCTGCGCTATTATGCCGCCCAAGCCCGCACCCGCTTCGGCCCGCAGCAGCAGGCGCTGGGCGTCGTTACCTGCATCAGCCCGTGGAACTTCCCGCTCGCCATCTTTACCGGGCAGGTCGCCGCTGCGCTGGTCGCGGGCAATGTCGTCCTCGCCAAACCTGCCGAGGAAACCCCGCTGATCGCTGCCGAAGCCGTCCGCCTGCTCCACGCAGCGGGCGTCCCGGCAGATGCGCTGCATCTGATCACTGGCGACGGCAGCATCGGCGCAACCCTCGTTGCCGCGCCGCAGACTGCCGCCGTCATGTTCACCGGCTCCACGGACGTCGCCCGCCTGATCCAGCGCCAGCTTGCCACCCGCCTGTCGCCCAGCGGCCACCCCATCCCCCTGATCGCCGAAACCGGCGGCCAGAATGCGATGATCGTGGACAGCAGCGCGCTGGCCGAACAGGTCGTCGCCGATGTCATCGCGTCCGCCTTCGACAGTGCAGGCCAACGCTGCTCGGCGCTGCGCGTCCTGTGCCTGCAAGAGGAAGTCGCCGATCGCACCCTGACCATGCTCAAGGGCGCATTGGCCGAACTGCGCATCGGCCGCACCGACGCGCTCAAGGTCGATATCGGCCCGGTCATCACCGCAGAGGCCCGCGACGGTATCACTGCCCATATCGACGCGATGCGCGCGCTGGGCCGCAAGGTGGAGCAGCAGCCGCTTCCGCCTGAAACCAAATATGGCACCTTCGTCGCGCCGACCATCATCGAAATCGACAGCCTGACCGATCTCGACCGCGAGATTTTCGGCCCCGTCCTCCATGTCCTGCGATTCAAGCGGGAAAAACTCGACGCTTTGGTCGATGCGATCAACGCCACCGGCTATGGCCTGACCTTCGGCCTCCACACGCGCCTCGACGAAACCATCGCGCGGGTCACCTCGCGCGTGAAGGTCGGCAATATCTATGTGAACCGCAACGTCATCGGCGCGATCGTCGGGGTCCAGCCCTTTGGCGGCTGTGGCCTGTCCGGCACCGGTCCCAAGGCTGGCGGCCCGCTCTATCTCGGCCGTCTCACCACCACGCCGCCGGTCAGTGCCGAACGGGTCAGCCCGTTGCAATCCCCGCTCCACAGCTTCGCCGACTGGCTGGATGCGCAGGGGGAGGGGGATGCCGCCGCCCACGTCCGCCGCACCGGGGACAGGTCCGCGCTGGGGCTGGAACGCACGCTGCCCGGTCCGGTGGGCGAACGCAATCTCTACACGCTCCACCCGCGCGGCCCGATGCTGCTGCGCCCCGCGACCCGCGCCGGCCTGTTCCGCCAGATGGCCGCGATCCTCGCCACCGGCAATGACGCGCTGGTGCAGGGCATGGCGCTGCCGCCCGACCTGCCTGCGGACGTTGCCGCCCGCTTCGCCATTCCCGCGGACACGCCCATAGCGGCCGTGCTGGTCGACGGTGAGCCGGACATAGTCGCTGCCACGGTGCAGGCCGTCGCCGACTGGCCGGGCCGCATCGTCCCGGTCCATGCGCCGGGACCGGACGGCTATGGCCTCGACTGGTTGCTGGAGGAAGTCTCCACCTCCATCAACACGACGGCAGCGGGCGGCAATGCCAGCCTGATGATGATCGGCTGAACGCGGTTCGCTATGTCGGCTTCACTGTCGCCAAAATGGCCTCAGGCCAGTTTCAGGATCATCTTGCCGTCATTGCTGCCATCAAACAGCCGCATGAAGGCGGGATAGGCGCGGTCGATCCCGTCCTCGATATGCTCGTCGAACAGCAGCTTGCCCTGCGCGATCAGCGCGGCGATGGCGCGGCTGCCTTCGGGGAAGCGATCGACAAATTCGGTCAGCAGATAGCCGCGCATCGTCGCGGTCTTGACGATCAGCTGCCAGATGTTGCGCGCGCCTTGCGGGTCGCCATTATATTCGGCAATCAGCCCGCACAGGATGATCTGCGCCTGGGTGTTGATATGCAGCAGCGCCGCGTCGAGGCAGGTGCCGCCGACATTCTCATAGACATGGTCGATCCCCTGCGGACAGGCCGCGCCAATGTCCGCCGCCAGCGCAGCGACATCCTTGCCGCGATAGTCGATCGCCGCGTCGAAACCATAATGGTCGATCAGCCTGGCGCATTTCGCCGCGCCGCCCGCGATGCCGACCACCCGCGCGCCCTGCAATTTCGCCAACTGTCCGACCATCGATCCGACTGCGCCCGCCGCGCCGCTGACCAGCAAAGTCTGGCCCGCCCTGGGCTTCATAATCTCGCTCACCCCGAACCAGGCGGTCAGCCCGACCGCACCCATGGCGGAGAGATAGCTGGTCACTGACGGCGCCAGCATCACGTCGATCGGATGCATGAAATCATCCGGCGTCACGACGCTATATTGTTCGATCCGGTTCAGCCCCATCACCCAGTCGCCCGGTGCAAAGCGATCGACATGGCTTGCCTCCACCGTGCCGATGGTCGACGCCCGCACAGCGTCGCCCAGCGCCACCGGCGGCAAATAGCTTGGCGTGTCGTCCAGCCAGCCCCGAATGGCCGGGTCGAGCGAGGCATAATGGTTGCGGATGACGATCTGGCCGGGGCCGGGCACGGGCAGGGGGCTGTCCTCCAGCCGGAAATCGCTCTCCTGCGGCAGCCCGTCGGGCCGCGCCGCCAGTATGAAACGGCGGTTCATGATGGCACTCATTGACCCGGTCCTTGCCAGAGATGATGGACAGGATCATCCGCCCCCTGCGCGCCGCGCAACGGATAGGGCGCGCGCAGCACATCGTCCGGTCCGCCTGAAGGCTGATGGATCGCCCAGTCGCTGACATAGCGGCGCTCACTGAATTTCCACACGCCGCCCCGGCGCGCGAACCGGTCGAGATAGCGCCCGCCCGACAGCATCTGCACCGACCGGTCGGTTTCGCTGCGCGGCGTAGCCACTCCGAACACATAGGATTCGCCGACTGCATCGTCGCCATCGACCCGGAACCACTGATTGGTCATCATATGCGCCGTCTGGTGGAAGGCGGACTGGACGATGGCGCAGATTTCCACGGCAAAGTCCGATCCACTGCCATTGAACACACCGCTTTCGACGACACTGTCATCGTGAAAGATCGACCGGAGCAGCGCGACGTCCGCACGATCCACCCCCCGGCAATAAGCCATGGTCAGCTCGGCAAGCTGCTGCTTGGCGATCAGAAGCTCGACTGCGCTCGCCTCAGTCATGGATGCCGCACAGATCGTTCAGCCGCTCATGAAACATCTGCACCCGCTTTTCCTGCCCTGCCAGCATACCGCCCGTATAGCCCCGCGAATGTAGCCCCTGCTGCTGGCCGATCGCCACGCTCATATCCTGATCGGCGACATCGCCCAGCGTCTTGGTCCCGAATATGATCGTCTCGCGCTCGACCTGTTCAAACGGCGTTGGTCCCATCGGCCCGAACACGACATCGCTGTCGGGGATTTCATGCGCCATGAACCAATGGTCGAAAATGCAGCGTTCCGGGTCGGTCGGGTGCGGCTCCGACCGCAGCAACTGGAACCCGTCCGGCCACATGGTCAGGGTGATGTTGGGGAACAGCGTGTAGTGATGATAGTCGATAATCTCGCTGTCACCCATCCCGGCATAATGGGCATAGCCCTTCGCCGCGCCCAATTTGCGCTTCTGCGCCAATATGGCGTCGCGGGCCTGGCTGGCGCGGCCCTCGAAATCCTTGGGGTCCAGCTCCCAATATTCCAGCGCCTGCGCCAGCGGCATTTCCAATATATCGGCGGTCGGATAGCGGCCCGATGGCTTCAACCCGCGCATCACCATGCAATTATGGCCTTCGGGGTTCATCTCGAAGATGGTTCCGTCCAGCGCATCGTCGATCGACCCGGCAATTTGCGGGTGGAGCGTGGGCAGATGATAGCTTTCGTTGAAATTGTCGCGGATGATCTTCCAGTTGCACGGCACGTCGGACTTGAGCGCCATCACCCGCGTCATCGCGCCCATCTGCCATTGCTCCAGCTGGACCCCGGCAGCGCCCAGCCACGCGCTTAAAGGGGCGACGTCGCGATCCATGCTGAACCACACGAAGCCGCCCCACACCGTGCAGGGAATTTCCTCCAGCTTCACCTTGCCGCAGGGCGAACCGCCGGGAAAATCATCCGGGTCCTGCACATGGGCCAGCGTGCCGTCCGGCGCATATTTCCAGCCATGATAGCCGCAGGTCAGCAGCGGCGCGCCACCCACTTCGGTCCAGGCCAAGCGGTATCCGCGGTGCTTGCAGGCATTGTAAAAGGCTTTGACCGATCCATCCTCCTGACAGAGCATCACGATCGATTCCCGCCCGATCGCATGGGTCAGGAAATCGCCCGCTTCCTCCAGGTCGGCCGCCATGCCGCCAATATGCCAGGTCCGGGTCCAGACATGCTGCCATTCCGCATCGGCCCAGCGCTGCGCATAATAGCGTTCGCCGGTAATGCGGTCGCCGCGCACGGGCGGATCATAGTCCGCGATTCTGCGACCCAGGAAAGATTCCACCGTCATGACATGCCTCTCGCTTATTATTTGAACGATCGACTAAATATATCGGAGCGGCTTGTCGCCTGTCAATTCGTCGGGCATAGGTCTGGAATGGGCGGAAATACGTTAAAACTAGCGGAAACGTCAGGTGCCGAAACGGGCGCAAAAGCCTCGCCAAAGCCCGACCGCCGCCGCGCGCCGGAGACGGCGGCCCGTATTCTCGACGCCGCCGAGTCGCTCTTTTCGCAGCGGGGTTTCTACGGCGTTTCGCTGCGTGACATCGCGACTGAGGCGGGGGTTCAGGTCGCGCTGACCCATTATCATTTCGGGTCGAAGGATGATCTGTTCCGCGCCGTGATCGATCGCCGGGCCGACGAACATGCCGACGGCATGGCCCAGACGCTGGCGCAGGCCGTGACGCTGGCTGGCAGCCGGACCGACCGCCGCCGCGCCATCATCCGCGCCTTCATCACCCCCATTGTCGATCGCTCGATGCGCGGCGGGCCGGGCTGGAAAAATTATATCCGGCTGATGGCGCTGGTCGCCAACCTGCCGCAGGGGGAGGCTTTCGTCTCTCCCTTCCGCCAGCATTTCGACGATCTGATCGCCGCCTATGTCCACGCGCTTCACGCTCTTCACCCGGAAATGGACGAAGGCGACGTTCATTGGTGCTTCTTCTTCTTTCAGGCGATGACCACGCATATATTGGTCGAAAGCGGGATGCTCGACCGGCAATCGGGCGGGCGTTTCAGCTCCAGCGATCTGGACGCCATGGTCGACCGGCTGGTCGATTTCGTCGCGGCGGGCTTTACCGGGCTGGGCGCGGGCGGCGACTGAATGCGCGGGCCTAGCACAAAGCCGAGTTGGCCCCTGGCCATAGTCCCGTCATCCAGGCAATAGTGAACCGGTGTTGAGGGAGGATGATATGGCGCGTCTGCAAGGCAAGACGGCATTGGTGGTGGGCGCGGCTGGCAAGGATAATATGGGCCAGACCATCGCCCGCCGCTTCGCGGCCGAAGGCGCGCGGGTCGCCATTGCCGGGCGCAAGGTGGACGCCATGGTGCCGCTGGCCGATGAGATTGGCGGCGTGGCTATCGCTGGCGACATGACCGATCGCGCCAGCATCTTTGCCATGGTCGACGCCGCCGAACAGGCGTTGGGTGGCATCGACATTGCCGTCAACGCCACCGGCTGGGGTCTGCTCAAACCCTTCCTCGACACGACGCAGGACGATCTGGACGCCATGTACGCGCTGCAACTGCGCGGACCGTTCCAGCTGGCGCAGGCGCTGATCCCGGCGATGGAGCGGCGCGGCGGCGGATCGATCATCCAGATCAGCTCCGCCACCGCGACGATCATGTTCCACGATCATGCCGCCTATATGGCGACCAAGGCCGGGACCGATCATATGCTCCGCACCGTCGCCAATGAATTTGGCCATCTGGGCATCCGCGCCAACAGCGTGTCGCCGGGCATCACCGAAACCCCGATGACGGCGGATGCGGCCGCCGTGCCCGGCCTGATGGAGGCGTTCAGAAAGGGCTATCCGCTGGGGCGCTACGGCACGTCGGACGATATTGCGGCCAGTTGCGTGTTTTTGGCCAGCGACGAATGTTTCATGACCGGCCAGAATCTCCAGGTGAGTGGCGGCCTGACCCTGCGCGCCAATCCGGGCAAGGCCGACATAGAAGCATCGGTCGCCGCCGCCATGGCAGCGGGGTGAGGTGCAACCCGAAACGCCGCCGCTGCAATAACGGGCCTCAGCGCGCCGTGCCGGACTGCACCATCGTCACGTCGCCATTGGCCGCATAGGCGGCGGTCGCCTCGGCCTTCGCTGTCTGCGGGTCTTTGCCGTCGAGGATCGCGGCGATCTGGCGTGGGCTGGGGACGCGGTCATAGACGCCATAAAGGTCGGTCTGCCCGACCATATGGATCGACAGCTTGTAGCCCTTGCCCTGCGCCGCCGGATCGAACGCCAGCACCGTGCCGCTGTCATCCACCGGCACGATGATCGCGCCATCGCTACGCCCGGCCTGCTGGAGCATGTCATAGCGCCCCTCGGCGGTGGTTACCGTGCCGCGTATGCACAGCGCATCCTTGCCCTCGCGCGGGATGCGGACATCCTGCGGGGGGGCGGGGGTGGTATCGTCCTTGGTCAGACGCGCGTCGCGTATATCGGCGGCGGGGCATGAATCGAACCTGGCAGGCCCGGTCGCGTGCAGCGATGCCGGATCGTCCAGCGTCAGTCCCGCCAACATCCCGTCCAGCCCGGCCAGCACCTCTGTGCGACGTTCGGTCGGTCCGGTCACGCGGATCTTGACGATCCATCGCCCGGCATGGACGAAGCCCGCCGCCGTCGTCAGTGCGCCATCGGCGGCATCGTCATAAACCGCACGGATCGCGCTGTCGGCCTTGCCCGCCACCGGGGCGCTGGCATAGGCGGTGCGCCGCGTGCGCGATCCGAACCGCTCCATGATCGCCTTGTCGGTCATATAGGCGGCCAGCGAGGCATCGGCATAGGTCGGCAGATAGACGTAGAGCGTCGCCTGGATCGCGCCATCCTCGGACAGATATTGCGCATAATTGTCCACCGCGCGACCGCCATTGGAGGCTTCGCCGCTCTTGGTCAGTGACAGGCTGGCGATCGTCTGCGGCAGGCTGATCCCCGCCGTGGTGGCGCGGATGGCGGTGTCGGTCGGCGACCATGCTTCCATCTCGTCCGCCGCGCGCGCCAGTGAAGGCACGGCCAGGCAAAGGGCGGCTGAAAACATGATGAGGGCGCGCTTGGGCATTGGCATCCTTCCCCGGATTCAGACCGTCTTGGCGCGGTCTTGAATTGTTAAGGAAAGGCTACAGACAATGCGCGTGCGCGCAAGCGCCTTTTACGTCGCGGGCGGGATTTGCGCCGGATATTGAGGCAGGTCGGGGTCATGCAGCGCCCAAGGCGGGGCGGCCTGCGTCCAGATCACCGCCTGCGGCCCGATCAGCCCCGGATCATCCAGCGCACCGGCCCGGATGATGGTCTGATGCGGGCGCGATTCGGCCATGCTGAAAATCGGCGTGCCGCATTGCGGGCAAAAGCCCCGCCGCATCGCATTGCCGCTGTCGGCGATGCTGGCGTGCCAGCGGACTTCGCCCGTCGTCGTTACGGCTTCGGTCGGAAAGATGACATTCACCGTGCCCGATCCCGCGCCCAGATATTGGCACAGGCGGCACCAGCATTGGCGCGCCACGATCGGTTCCGCATCGATCAATATGCGGACGGCGCCGCACAGGCATCCGGCCTCATGCGCCATCGTCAGCGCCCCTGCCGCCGCGCCATGAAGGCCAGCCGCTCGAACATCATGACATCCTGCTCATTTTTGAGCAGCGCGCCATGCAGCGGCGGGATCGCCTTGGTCGGATCGCTATTCTGGAGAACGTCGAGCGGCATGTCCTCATTGAGCAGCAGCTTGAGCCAGTCGAGCAACTCGCTGGTGCTGGGCTTTTTCTTCAGGCCCGGCACGTCCCGAATATCGTAGAAAATATCCATCGCCTTGCTGACCAGGATTTTCTGGATGCCGGGGAAATGCACGTCGACAATGGCCTGCATCGTCTCACGGTCGGGGAATTTGATATAGTGGAAGAAGCAGCGGCGCAGGAAGGCGTCGGGCAATTCCTTCTCATTATTCGACGTGATGATGACGATCGGTCGGTCCTTCGCGGCGATCGTCTCGCCGGTTTCATAGACATGGAACGCCATGCGATCGAGTTCCTGCAACAGGTCGTTGGGGAATTCGATGTCGGCCTTGTCAATCTCGTCGATCAGCAGCACGGGCAGGGTGGGAGAGGTGAAGGCCTCCCACAGCTTGCCCTTGCGGATATAATTGGAAATGTCGTGGACGCGCTCATCGCCCAGCTGCCCGTCGCGCAAACGGGCGACGGCGTCATATTCATAAAGCCCCTGATGCGCCTTGGTCGTGGACTTGACGTTCCATTCGATCAGCGGCGCGCCCAGCGCGGTCGCAATCTCCTGCGCCAGCACGGTCTTGCCGGTCCCCGGCTCCCCCTTCACCAGCAGAGGGCGGCGCAGCAACACGGCGGCATTGACCGCGACCTTCAGGTCGTCGGTCGCGACATAATCCTGGGTGCCTTCAAAACGCATAATATCCCGCCCGTTTGCCAATCTTGGCAACCGGACTAGGCAAAGCCACGCGCTGGCGCAAGTCGCGCTGGCGTTATTGCAGAGGGGTCAGAGCTGGCGTGCGCGCACATCGGCGCGGGCGGAAAGCAAATCCCACAGGCCGCGATGCTGGTTCAGCAATTGGCGCGCGCCAAACTGGATCGCCCGGTCAACCACGTCATCGCCGCCGATCGCACGCGCGACCTCCAGCGTGGCGGCGCGGTCGGGCAGGGTGCAGCGATGCGGCTCCAGCCCTGCGCGGATCGCCGCCATGTCCAGGATATGGCGCACCGCGCGCCAGTCCAGCACCAGCGCCATCGCCGCGCCCATGGCGCAGCCGCGCCGGTCGGACTGGGCCAGCATGTCGAGCGCATGGCGTTGCTGGCCGACGGTGGTTTCGCAATCGGCCTGGCCCGCCGTGCTGGGGGCGGGGCCGACAGCGACCGAAACCTGGGTCAGATAGGCGCGCTCGGTGGCAAAGGAATCGGCGGCCTCGATCAACCATGCACGGGCGGCATTGTCGGCTGATCGTGTGGCGGCATGATCAATCACACCGGGATGGCGGCCGTGGAGCAGACAGAGATAATATGCGCCGTCGGCCAGATCGCCCAGCGACAACAGGGAATCGCGCGCCACACTGGCACCCGCCCGATTGGCATAGGCATGGGCCGCCGTGCCATCGGCGGCGACCAGCGCCTCCAATATCCGCGATATGTCGCCAAATTGATAGCGTGGTGCCGCTTCGCTCATATGCCATTCCCTATCAGCCCCGATCCGCCAGCGGGGATTTGACGGTCAAGCTACGGGAACGGGGTAAAGGAGCGGTTTACGGACGAGAAAAAAGGCGATCGTCTTCCTTGCAAGTCCAGCACCGGAAATCCTCCCCTGTAAGGAGAGGGGGACCGTCGGCGTAGCCGATGGTGGAGGGGTGTCACCCTCTCGATAGCATGACACCCCTCCGTCCGGCCTGCGGCCCGACACCTCCCCTTGCAGGGGAGGATGAGCTTTGTTCATCATGCCGATATCGGGTTTGCAAAGGATATGATCGCCATAAAAAAGGGCGGCCTGTGCGGGCCGCCCTTTGAAAATCGCCGATAAGCAGCAGCTTACTGGTCGAGGAAGCTGCGCATCTTGCGGCTGCGGCTCGGATGCTTGAGCTTGCGCAGTGCCTTCGCCTCGATCTGGCGGATACGTTCGCGGGTCACGCTGAACTGCTGGCCCACTTCCTCCAGCGTGTGATCGGTGTTCATGCCGATGCCAAAGCGCATCCGCAGCACGCGCTCCTCGCGCGGCGTCAGCGACGCCAGCACGCGGGTGACGGTTTCCTTGAGGTTCGCCTGAATCGCCGCATCCACCGGGATGATCGCATTCTTGTCCTCGATGAAATCGCCCAGATGACTGTCCTCCTCGTCGCCGATCGGCGTTTCGAGGGAGATCGGCTCCTTGGCGATCTTCATCACCTTGCGCACCTTCTCCAGCGGCATGGAGAGGCGTTCGGCCATCTCCTCCGGGGTCGGTTCGCGGCCCTGCTCGTGCAGGAACTGGCGGCTGGTGCGCACCAGCTTGTTGATCGTCTCGATCATATGGACCGGGATACGAATGGTCCGCGCCTGATCGGCGATCGATCGGGTGATCGCCTGCCGGATCCACCAGGTCGCATAGGTGCTGAACTTGTAGCCGCGGCGATACTCGAACTTGTCGACCGCCTTCATCAGGCCGATATTGCCTTCCTGAATAAGATCAAGGAATTGCAGGCCACGGTTCGTATATTTTTTAGCGATGGAGATGACCAGACGCAGGTTCGCCTCGACCATTTCCTTCTTGGCGATCCGTGCCTCGCGCTCGCCCTTCTGCACCATGTTGACGATGCGGCGGAACTCGCTGAGCGACATGCCGGTCGCCTGCGCGATTTCGCTGACTTCGGTGCGGATACGTTCCACCGCGCGCCCTTCGGCAGCGACGAAGGCGGTCCATTTCTTGTCCAGCCCGGCAACCCGGTCCATCCAGCCATCGTCCAGCTCATGATTCACATAGCGGTCAAGGAAGTCCTTGCGCGGCACCTTGTGGCGCTCGGCCAGACGCAGCATCTGCCCGCCCAGCGCGGTCAGGCGCCGGTTATAGGCATAGAGCTGATCGACCAGATATTCGATCTTCTGCTGATGGAACTGAACGCTCTCGACCTGCGCGGTCAGGCTTTCGCGCAGCTCATGATAGCTGTCCTCTTCGGCCTGGCTCAGCATGTCACCATTGCCCATGGCCAACATGCGCGCGGACTGAATGCTTGAAAAGGCGCGGAAAATCTCGGTGATGGTCGCAAACTTCTCCAGCGCCATCGGCTTGAGAGTCTCTTCCATCTGGGCGAGGGAGAGGGTGTTGTCCTCTTCCTCTTCCTCTTCGACCCGACGGGTGCGGCGTTCGCCCGAACCATCCTCATCCTCGTCGGCGTCGGCGGATTCCTCTTCAGGCTCCTCCTCTTCCTTGAAGCTGGGACCGGCGGTCTTTTCGCTTATCTCGCCATCATCATCCTCGGCGCCTTCCTCCAGGCTCTCCGGGGCAGGGTCTTTCGACAGCATCGCGTCGAGATCGAGGATCTCGCGCAACTGCATTTCGCCATTGTTGAGCGCGGTCGACCATTCGATGATCGCGTTGAAGGTCGTCGGGCTTTCGCACAGGCCCAAAATCATCGTGTCGCGGCCAGCCTCGATCCGCTTGGCGATGGCGATTTCGCCTTCACGGCTGAGCAGTTCCACCGCGCCCATTTCGCGCAGATACATGCGAACGGGATCGTCGGTACGATCGACCGTTTCCTTCTTCTTCTCGGTGATCAGCCGGGGTGAGCCGTCATCGTCCTCCGCCGTTTCATTGGCGTCGTCATTATCATCCTCGCGCTGCTGGTCCTCACCATCATCGCTGGCTTCTTCATTTTCGACGATGTTGACGCCCATGTCATTGAGCGCGGACATCACGTCCTCGATCTGTTCGGAGGACATCTGGTCCTGCGGCAGGGCATTGTTCAGCTCGTCATAGGTGATGTAGCCGCGCTTTTTGGCACGGGCGAGCAGCTTCTTGACCGAGGCTTCGTTGAGGTCGAGCAGGGGGGCATCGCCGCCTTCATCCCCGCCATCGCCCGCACCCGCACTTTTGCTGTTCGCCTTGGTCGCCATTTATTCGCCTTAACTCCGCCGCTCCCTCTTGCGGGAGCGATCATTCAAACCCTTCGTTCCATGCCGGAACGATCATGTCACTCAATGTCGTCGGACTGCGCCAGTTCCGCCAGGCGGCTTTCATGGTCCATTTTCAGTCGATGGACCCGTTGCTGCTCGGCATAGCTTTCCTCGTTGAGGTCATCCCTCGCCCGTCTCGTCGCCTCCGCCAGCGCAGCTTCCAGTTCCGGTCCCTGCGCCATCACCCCGATTGCCTCCTCCAGATCGCGCGTTACGCGATCGGCGTCGGCTGTCATCCTGTGGGGGGTGAATGTGAACGTGTCGGCCCGAAGCATCCCCTTCGCCATATTATACACTTCACCTGGCCCCAATATGGTAAGGAGGCCATCAGTTTCAACTGTTTCTTTGCGAAAGGAAGCAGCAATCATCGCCGCGAGCAACTGACCCAGCGCACGATCGGCCACATGCAGGCTTGCCAGCGTCTCGCGGTGGCGGACAATCTGGTCCGGGTGGCGCAGCAAACTGGCCAGAATCGCGCGCAGCAGCCGCTGTTCCATGCCCGTCGCGCCGATCGCCCGCGCTTCCTGCCCGACCGGGGCGATGGGCGGCTTCCAGTTGCCTTTCTTGTCACGCTGCCATCGCGCGGCATTGCTGTTGCCCTGCCCGCGCGGTGCGTTGTTGAAGGCGGGGCGGGCAAAGAACAGCGCGTCATAGCGTTCGCGAAAGGCGTGGGCATAATGCGCGCGCACGTCGGGATGGCCGATCGCCTCGGTAATCGCGGCCAGCCTTTGCTTGAGCGCGGCCTTCTGCTCCGGCGTGTCGAGCGGCGCGACCGTCTGTTCATGGCTCCACAGCCGATCGACCAGTGGTTGTGCAGCGTTCAGCACCGCGTCCATCGCCGCTGGCCCTTCGGCGCGGATCAGGTCGTCAGGGTCTTTCCCCACAGGCAGCGTCGCAAAGGCCAGGCTATGGCCGGGGCGCAGCAGGGGCAGGGCGCGCATCGCGGCGCGGATCGCTGCCTTCTGCCCCGCCGAATCGCCATCGAAACACAGGATCGGCACCTCGACCATCTTCCACAATCGTTCGATCTGATGCTCGGTCAGTGCCGTGCCCAGCGGCGCGACCGCATCGCCAAAGCCCGCCTGCGCCAGCGCGATCACGTCCATATAGCCTTCGACCACGATCACCCGGCCCGTATTGCGGCTGGCGGGGGAGGCGCGGTCGATATTGTAGAGCGTGCGCCCCTTGTCGAACAAGGGCGTGTCGGGGGAGTTCAGATATTTCGGCTCTCCTGCGCCCAATATCCGCCCGCCAAAGGCGATCACTCGCCCGCGAATGTCACGGATCGGCAGCATCAACCGCCCACGAAAACGGTCATAGGTGTCGCGTTCTCCGTCTGGGTTTATCAGGAGACCCGCCTCGACCAGCATCGGCTCGCCAAACTCCTTGAGCGCGCCTTTCAACCTTCCGCGCCCATCGGGCGAATAGCCAAAGCCGAACGCCCGCCGCGTCGCATCGCTGATCCCGCGCTTGCCCAGATAAGCCCGCGCGTCCGCGCCCTCGATCCCGCCCAGCTGCTCCTCGAAAAAGCCCTGCGCCGCCGCCATAGCATCATGCAGCCCCTTGGCCGCCTCCGCCCGCTGCGCCGCGCGCGGATCGGGCGCGGGCACATCCATCCCCGCCGCCTGCGCCAGTTCCTCGACCGCCTCCATGAAGGGCAGGCCGCGCTGATCGGTCATCCACCGGATCGCATCGCCATGCGCCCCGCAACCGAAGCAGTGGTAAAAACCCTTCTCGTCGTTGATCGTGAAGCTGGGCGTTTTCTCATTATGGAACGGGCAGCAGGCCTTATACTCGCGGCCCGCCTTTTGCACCTTCACGGTACGCCCGATCAGCGTCGACAGCGACGTGCGCGCACGCAATTCGTCGAGAAAGGCGGGGGTCAGCGACATCTAAAGCCCATGCCTCCCCTCCCGCTTGCGGGAGGGGTCGGGGGAGGGCATGTCCGCCACGACGCGCATAATGTCCTTAATCACCCCGTCCAAATTGCCCAACACATCATTGTTCCAGAAACGAATGACGCGAAATCCCTGCGCCTCGATATAGCGCGTCCGCGCCGCATCGACGGCATCCTCATGCTGGCCACCATCAACCTCAATCACCAGACCAATGGATCGCGCCACGAAATCACAGATGAAGGGGCCGATGGGCACCTGGCGGTTGAAACGGATGCCGGACACTTTGCGCGCATTGATCGCCTGCCACAGCACGCGCTCGGCGTCCGTCGCATTGTTGCGCAGGTCGCGCGCTCTTGCGGTGGGGCGGGCATAGCCTTTGTCCATAGGGATCGAACATGCCCTCCCCTGACCCCTCCCGCAAGCGGGAGGGGGACTATCAGCGCCAGATCAACCCAGCGCCGCCTTCACCAGCGCGCTTGCCTTGCTCATGTCGATGACCTGGCCGTGCCGTTCCTTCAGCACCGCCATCACCTTGCCCATATCCTTCACGCTCGCCGCGCCGACCTCGGCCTTGATCCCTTCGATCGCCGCCTTCGTCTCGTCCTCGCTCAGCTGCTGCGGCAGGAAGCTTTCGATCACTTCCAGCTCGCTCTGTTCCTTCGCCGCCAGTTCGTCGCGCCCGCCGCTCCTGAACATCTCTATCGATTCGCGGCGCTGCTTGACCATTTTCTGCAGCACTTCGACCACCACCACATCGTCATCCGGCACGTTGCTGGCCACGCGCAATTCGATGTCGCGGTCCTTCAGCTTGGCCAGGATCAGGCGCACGGCGGCCAGGCGTTCTTTTTCGCCCGCCTTCATGGCTGTGATCTGGGCGCTCTTGATGGTATCGCGAATCATGGCGAAGCGAATCCTCTCATTGTCGGAAAGGAGCAGATATAGTGCCAAAAGAGATTTTTAACAGGCGTTGACCGCGACGCCGCACAGGCATAGGTGACCGGCCGTTTAACCCGCACCAGACGGGACCCCGCAAAAGCAAAAAAGGACCACCCGACCATGGCTGACGCCAAGACCCTCATTGTGCCCAAAGGAGCGACAGGGGTATTGGTTTTCGCCGATGGTTCCGCCGTGTTCGGCCGTGGGTTCGGCGCTGTGGGCGAAGCGGTAGGCGAACTCTGCTTCAACACCGCCATCACCGGCTATCAGGAAATCATGACCGACCCCAGCTATGCGGGCCAAGTCGTGACCTTCACCTTCCCCCATATCGGCAATGTCGGCACCAACGCGGACGATGTAGAGGCGGACACGCCCTTCGCGCTTGGCTGCGTCGTGCGGCAGGATGTGACCGAACCGAGCAATTTCCGCAACGTCCAGCCGTTCGACGAGTGGATGCGCGACCATGGCCGCATCGGCCTGTCGGGCGTCGACACCCGCGCGCTGACCCGCATGATCCGTGAAAAGGGCGCGCCCAACATCGTCATCGCCCATGATCCCGATGGCGCGTTCGACATCGCCGCGCTGGCGGCCAAGGCCGCCGCCTGGCCGGGTCTGGAGGGCATGGACCTCGCCATCGAAGTGACGGGCAAGGACAGCCGCCTGTGGGAAGGTGGACCATGGACGCTGGGCAAAGGATATAGCCTGAACGAAACCCAAATCCCGTTCGTGTCGAGCGAAGTCGAGACACCTGAAACTGGCTTCTCGACTGCGCTCGAAGCGAACGGAGATAGTTCAAGACCCCATGTCGTCGCGATCGATTATGGCGCAAAGAACAACATCTTCCGCAATCTCGTAAAGGCCGGCGCGCGCGTCACTGTGCTGCCTGCCACCGCTACCTTCGATCAGGTGTCGGCGCTTGGCCCCGACGGCGTGTTCCTCTCCAACGGTCCGGGCGATCCCGCCGCGACCGGCGCTTACGCCGTGCCGGTGATCCGGCAGGTGCTGGACGCGGACATTCCGGTATTCGGCATCTGCCTTGGCCACCAGTTGCTGGGCCTTGCCGTGGGCGCAAAGACCATCAAGATGCATCAGGGCCACAGAGGCGCGAACCATCCGGTCAAGCGACTGGAGGACGGGCTGGTCGAAATCACCAGCATGAACCACGGCTTCGCGGTCGATGCCGCCACGCTCCCCGCCAATGTGCGTTCGACCCACATCTCGCTGTTCGACGGCAGCAATTGCGGCATTGCCTTGACCGACAAAAACGCTTTCTCGGTCCAATATCACCCCGAAGCCTCGCCCGGCCCGCAGGACAGTTTCTACCTGTTCCAGCGCTTCGTCGATGGCCTCAAGAAAGCGGTGGCACCATGAGCATCAAGCTGCCCCCCGTCGATGAAGCGCGCCTCGCCGCCGAATGGGAAGCGGACCGCGAAGTCCTCGCCAACCTCGCCGCCAATGGCGACAAGGCGATGATCCCGCGCGCCGTGGACGTCAGCTTCAAGGGCAATGACAAGGATTTCGACCGCGTCCTGGAAATCGCCAGCCAGTTCGGCATGGTCGAACTGGACCGCGAAGAGGATGAGGATGGCGACCTGTTCCTGTTCCTCGAATGCGAACAGGCGGTGGACGAAGCCTCCATCCGCGCCCTGACTAAAAAATGCCTCCAGATCGAGATTTTGTGCGGCGTGGAATATGACGGTTGGGGGTGCGAAGCGCGGACGGGGGCGGTGCATTGAGCGAATTTAGGCAGGAATTTTGAAAGCGCGCACGAAAGGTCTGTTGTTGGCTTTCGGAGCAGTAGTCTGTTTTGCAGGCGCTGGTCTTGTGTTGCTCGATTCTGCGTTAGGTGTGGGGATGTGTGAAACGTCGATCTTCTCGTCGAACCATTCACCTGACGGCGAAATAATAGCTCGCGTTCAGATGACGGATTGCGGTGCCACTACGGGTTATTCGCGGGTCGTCATGCTGCAGAGCGGACGTTTCTGGAAAGGCGAATGCCGAGCGGTTGCGCTGGATGGTGAGCCGAACGTGACAATGAAATGGATGTCGGACGATATTTTGAAGATTGCTCATTCCGCCGCCAAAACTGACATCATCGGGGCAGAGAACCTCTGCTTCGGTCGTACAATTGAACTAGTGCAGGGATAACATGCCCAAAAGAACCGACATCTCCTCCATCCTCATCATCGGCGCTGGCCCGATCATCATCGGTCAGGCGTGCGAGTTCGATTATTCGGGCACGCAGGCGGTGAAGGCGCTCAAGGAAGAGGGCTATCGCATCATCCTGGTCAATTCCAACCCGGCCACGATCATGACCGACCCGGAATTTGCCGACGCCACCTATGTCGAGCCGATCACGCCCGAAATCGTGGCGAAGATCATCGAGAAGGAGCGGCCGGACGCGGTGCTGCCGACGATGGGCGGGCAGACCGCGCTCAACACGGCGCTGGCCCTGTTCAATGACGGCACGCTGGAGAAGTACGGTGTGCAGATGATCGGCGCAGACGCCGAAGCCATCGACAAGGCGGAGGACCGGATCAAGTTCCGCGACGCCATGGACAAGATTGGCCTCGAATCCGCCCGTTCGCGCATCGCCCACTCCATGGAGGAGGCGCTGGAGGCGCTGGAATTTACCGGCCTGCCGTCAATCATCCGCCCCAGCTTCACCATGGGCGGCACCGGCGGCGGCATTGCCTATAATCGCGACGAGTTCATGACCATCGTGCGCGGCGGGCTGGACGCATCGCCCACCACCGAAGTGCTGATCGAGGAATCGCTGCTCGGCTGGAAAGAATATGAGATGGAGGTGGTCCGCGACCGTGCGGACAATTGCATCATCATCTGCTCGATCGAAAATGTCGATCCGATGGGCGTCCATACCGGGGACAGCATCACTGTCGCGCCAGCGCTGACGCTGACCGACAAGGAATATCAGATCATGCGCAACGCATCCATTGCGGTGCTGCGTGAAATCGGCGTCGAAACAGGCGGTTCCAACGTACAGTTCGCGGTCAATCCCAAGGATGGCCGCCTGATCGTGATCGAGATGAACCCGCGCGTGTCGCGCTCGTCGGCGCTGGCGTCCAAAGCCACCGGCTTCCCGATTGCCAAGGTCGCGGCGAAGCTGGCCGTTGGTTATACGCTGGACGAAATCACCAACGACATCACCGGCGCGACGCCTGCGTCGTTTGAGCCGACCATCGACTATGTCGTGACCAAGATCCCGCGCTTCGCCTTTGAAAAGTTCAAGGGCGCAGAGCCTTTGCTCGGCACCGCGATGAAGTCCGTCGGCGAAGTCATGGCGATCGGCCGCAACATCCATGAATCGATGCAGAAGGCGCTGCGCGGTCTGGAAACCGGCCTGTGCGGTTTCAACGATGTCGATCATCTGGTCGGCGCGCCGAAGGATGACATTATCGCCGCCCTGTCGCAGCCCACGCCCGACCGGTTGCTGGTCGCGGCGCAGGCCTTGCGCGAAGGGCTGACCGTCGCGGAAATCCACGCCATCGCCAAGTTCGACCCCTGGTTCCTCGAACGGATCAAGGAAATTGTCGAGGCGGAAGGGGAAGTCCTCGAAAACGGCCTGCCGCGCGACACGGACGGGATGCGTCGCCTGAAATCCATGGGCTTTTCCGACAAGCGCCTGGCCTATCTCGCGCTCAAATCCGCCAATCTGCGCGGCATGGAGCGCGGCATCGCGCGCGGTTCCGGTCTGATCCACGAAGCGGTCAAGGCGATGACCGGCGGCGTGACCGAGGATGAAGTGCGCGCGCTGCGCCACAGGCTGGGTGTGCGCCCGGTGTTTAAGCGCATCGACACCTGCGCCGCCGAGTTCGAGGCGAAAACGCCCTATATGTATTCGACCTATGAAGCGCCGATCTTTGGCGAGGCGGAGAATGAATCCGCCCCGACCGACCGCGAAAAGGTCGTCATCCTTGGGGGCGGGCCGAACCGGATCGGGCAGGGGATCGAGTTCGACTATTGCTGCGTCCACGCCTGCTTCGCGCTGAGCGACGTCGGCTATGAAACGATCATGGTCAACTGCAACCCGGAAACCGTGTCCACCGACTATGACACGTCGGACCGCCTCTATTTCGAGCCGCTGACCGCTGAGGATGTGCTGGAAATCCTCGACATCGAAAAGTCGAACGGCACATTGAAGGGCGTCATCGTCCAGTTTGGCGGCCAGACTCCGCTGAAACTGGCGCAGGCGCTTGAGGATGCAGGCATCCCCATTTTGGGCACATCGCCCGACGCCATTGACCTCGCCGAAGATCGCGAGCGCTTCGCCGCGCTGATCGACAAGCTCAAGCTGCGCCAGCCCGACAATGGCATCGCCCGCAGCCGGGAGGAGGCGATCGCCGTCGCCAACCGCATCGGCTATCCCGTCCTCATGCGCCCTTCCTATGTTCTGGGTGGCCGGGCGATGGAGATTGTCGACGGGCAGGCGCAACTGGAAGAATATATCACCACCGCCGTGCTGGTATCGGGCGAATCGCCAGTCCTGATCGACCAATATCTGCGCGACGCGATCGAGGTCGATGTCGATGCGCTGTGCGATGGCGTCGATGTCGTCGTCGCGGGCGTGTTGCAGCATATCGAGGAAGCCGGCGTCCATTCGGGCGACAGCGCCTGCTCGCTGCCGCCCTACAGCCTGAGCGATGATATCATCGCGGAAATCGAACGGCAGACCGAAATATTGGCCCACGCCTTGTCGGTGCGCGGCCTGATGAACATCCAGTTCGCGGTCAAGGACGGCACTGTTTATCTGATCGAGGTCAACCCGCGCGCCAGCCGCACCGTCCCCTTCGTCGCCAAGGCGATCGGCACCCCCATCGCCAAGATCGCCGCGCGGGTGATGGCGGGCGAGATGCTGGAAAACCTGCCCGTGATCGATCGCAATGCGATCAAGCATGTTGCGGTCAAGGAAGCGGTATTCCCCTTCGGCCGCTTCCCCGGCGTCGATCCGGTCCTGTCACCGGAAATGAAAAGCACCGGCGAAGTCATGGGAATCGATAGCGATTTTGCAACCGCCTTTGCCAAGGCACAGATTGGTGCTGGTACCATATTGCCTACCAGCGGCACGGTGTTCATCTCGCTCAAGGACGGTGACAAGGCCGTGATCCTGCCTGCTGCCAAGAAGCTCGCCGCCATGGGCTTCCGCATCATCGCGACCGGCGGCACCGCCACTTATCTCGCCGACAATGGCATCGCGGTGGAAACGGTCAACAAGGTGGCGCAGGGCCGCCCGCACATTGTCGACCGCATCACCGACGGCGACGTCCAGCTGATTTTCAACACTACCGAAGGCTGGCAGTCCCTGAAAGACAGCAAGGCGATCCGCACATCTGCTCTAAGGGCGAAGATTGCCAGCTTCACCACCGCCGCCGCCAGCGTCGCCGCAGCCGATGCAATAGAGGCTTTACGGGACCATCCCCTTGAAGTGCGGTCGCTCCAGTCCTATTATCCCCTGTCGCAAGCCTGATCCCCTGCACAAGGACACATGCTGCGGGTGGCACCATGTTGGTCGCCGCCAAAGGGAAGTTTTGACGAAGGATTTGCATAATGGCGACCGTTGAGAAGATGCCGATGTTGCAGATGGGCTATGACAAGCTCATGACGCAGCTCCGCGAACTCAAGGCTGAACGGCCATTGATCGTTGACGCCATCGAAGAAGCGCGGGCGCATGGCGATCTGTCGGAAAATGCCGAATATCACGCGGCCAAGGAACGGCAGGGCCAGGTCGAAGCGACCATCTCCGATCTGGAGGACAAGCTGTCGCGGGCGCAGATCATCGATCCCAAGAGCCTGTCGGGCGACAAGATCGTGTTCGGCGCGACCGTGACCCTGCTCGACGAGGATGACAAGCCGGTCAAATATCAGATCGTGGGTCAGGCCGAAGCGGACGCCAAGCTCGGCATGATTTCCTATAACAGCCCGCTCGGCCGCGCGCTGATCGGTCGCACGGTGGGCGAGGATGTGGAAGTGTCGGTCCCGGCGGGCGACAAATTCTACCAGGTCGAAAAAATCGCCTTCATCTGACCGTGAAATTGCCCGCAGGCAGGATGACCAACGGGATTGCGGCGATCACTTTCGTCATATTCCTGCTGCTCCATTTCACCGGCCGCACTGATGAGGCCGCCATCATTGGCGGCTTCATTCCGGCGCGGATCACCGATCCGGCCCTGCTGGATGGCATGGCGGCGGTCCCGGTCTGGCTGACGCCGCTCAGTTGCGCGCTGATCCACGCAGGCTGGCTGCACATCGGCTTCAACCTGTTGATGCTGGTCTTTTGCGGGCGACAGGTCGAACAGGTGTTGGGGAAGGGCGGGACGCTCTGCCTCTATCTGGTGGGTGCCTATGGCGCCTGCGCCGCGCAATGGGCGATCGATCCCGGATCGACCAACCCCATGGTCGGTGCCAGCGGCGCGATCTCGGCGATCATGGCGACCTATGCCTTGCTCTACAGCCAGCAGACCGTGCGCCGTATCGGGCCGCTATCGGCCAATGTCGTGCGCCTGCTCTGGCTGGCAGCGGCGTGGATCGGGTTGCAATTGATGATCGGCATCGCGACCGCAGGCGGATTGGGCGACCTTGGCCAGATCGCCATTGCCGCGCATATTGGCGGCTTTCTGGCAGGGCTGGTGCTGACGCGCCCGCTGCTCCGCTGGCGTTTCCGCAAGCCGCCCCAGCCCCTCAATTAAAGTCGTAGTCGATCAGCTTCGTGTCGCTTCCAATCCTCCCCTTTAAGGGGAGGTGGCTGGCC
>NZ_CAVK010000196.1 GCF_000382885.1 Sphingobium indicum BiD32 | reverse complement strand
GTATAAGAGACAGAACCGGGGGAAGGGACCAGCGGTTCTGCGCCCTACAGCGGCTTTTCGTAAATCCTATAGACTTTGTTGACCTTGCTGTTGATCGCATCGGCAATGGCGTTCATGCCCTGATTGTCGTCCAGCACCCAGCCAATCTCACCGCGCGTCGCGCCATAATGGGCCAGCGCTTCCAGCCGGATCGTCTCGATCATCATGAAGGCGAGCTGGCTGGCCAGCCGCGACGCCTGCAACCGCTGCAACACGCCCATCAGCGGCACCCGCATCGTCCGCACTTTCGGCTTGCGCAGCCACCAGAGCAATTTGGCCCAGCCAAAGGGAAAGAGTGCGCCGTTAAGCGGCTTGATCGCCTCGTTCAGGTCCGGCAGCGTCATCATGAAGGCGACCGGCTCGCCATCGACTTCCGCGATCATGATCAGATCCTCGAACACGATCGGTTTCAGCTTTTTGCCTGTATGCGCGATTTCCGCATCGGTGATTGGCACGAAGCCCCAGTTGCGGCCCCAGGCATCGTTCAGGATATTGAGGATGATCGCTGCTTCCGCGTCGAATTTCGACTTGTCGACCTTGCGGATGCGGATGCGGTCATTTTTGTGGCCTGACGCGACGATCCGCTGGATCAGCGGGGGGAAACCGCTGGTGATGTCCAGTTCATAGCAGTTGAGCGTCTTGACCGGCTGATATCCCGCGCCCTCGATCATTGCCTGATAGGCCGGGCTGTCATGGCCCATCATCACCGTGGGGGGATGATCATGGCCCGCCACCAGCAACCCCGGTTCCTCCCAGATCGACAGGGAAATCGGCCCGACCACGCGGGTCATGCCCTGTTCGCGCAACCATTGTTCGGCTTGCGCGATCAGCGCCGCGCCGACTACGTCATCCTCCGCCTCGAACAGGCCGAAATTGCCCGTTCCCGGTCCCATCCCCTGTTCGCGCGGCATCGCCAGCGCCAGTTCGTCATAATGGGCCGAAATGCGCCCGACGACGCGGCCATTGCGCCGGGCGAGGAAATATTGCGCCTTGGCATGGTCGAAAAAGGGGTTCTTGCCCGGCGTCAGCAATTCACGCATTTCCGCTTTCAGTGGCGGCACCCAGTTGGGATCATTGGCATAGATTGCCCAAGGCAGGTCGATAAAGGCCGTAAGGTCGCCCTTGCCCGAAACGGGGGTAATCACCAGATCAGAATGTGCCACGGCTGCCGCTTTCACCAAAAGAGGGGAGCAGTTCGCCGCTTGTTTGCGGATTGTCAATCACAGGCGGGCGCCAGCGCGCTATGGGCAGATAATGTCATCGTGCTGCCACGATATCAGCGCATTTGGAGATTAGGACGCCCCCATGACTGTGCATGATCCCATACTTGCCGCCGCGCAGCGCGCGCGGGCGACCATCCCCGACGATGTGGCGATGCTGCGCGCGGCGGCCGAATTGACGCGCGACCTGTCCACCGCCAGTCCGCGCATCTACTGGCCCGACATGCTGGCGTCCGCGCTGATCGGCTGGGGCGCCCTGGCGGGTGCGATTATGGTCGACAGCGTGCCATTGGCCATCGCTTGCGCTGTGGTTGCGATGCTGGCGCTGTATCGCGCGGCGAGCTTCATCCACGAACTCACCCATATCCGCGCCGGCGCGCTGCCCGGTTTCCGTGCGGGGTGGAATCTGATCGTCGGCATCCCGCTGATGATCCCGTCCTTCCTCTATGAAGGCGTCCATACCCAACATCATGCCCGCACCCGTTACGGCACAGCGGAGGACCCGGAATATCTGCCGCTGGCGCTGATGAAGCCCTGGTCGCTGCCGCTGTTCATCCTCGTCGCCTCGCTGGCCCCGGTCGGCCTGATCCTGCGCTTTGGCGTGCTGACGCCGCTGTCGCTGGTCATCCCGCCGCTGCGTGCGAAAGTAGTGGCCGAACTGTCCGCCTTGTCGATCAATCCGGCCTATCGCCGCCGCGCGCCGGAAGGCGATTTTGCGCGGATGTGGGCGTGGCAGGAGGCGGGCGCGTGCCTGTTCGCGCTGGCGCTGGTCGGCAGCGTGTTTGCTTTCGGGTGGAAGCCTCTGCTGGTCTATATGGCGGTCCATTCGGCGATGACCGTCATCAACCAGCTGCGCACATTGGTAGCCCATTTGTGGGAGAATGAGGGCGATCCGATGACGGTGACCGCGCAATATCTCGATTCGGTCAATGTGCCGCCGCCGGGCAGCCTGCCCGCATTGTGGGCGCCGGTCGGCCTGCGCTATCATGCGCTGCATCATCTGCTGCCGAGCGTGCCCTACCATAATCTGGCCGCTGCGCACCGCAAGCTGATCGCCACGCTGGACCCGCAATCGCCCTATCATCGCGGCAATTATCGCGGGATGCTACCACTGGTCGGCAAGATCGCGCGCAGCACAATGATGGCGCGCTGAGCTATTCCTCGGTCCTGAACAGCACGGTTTCACCGACCAGCAGGAACAGGAAGAAGGGCGCCCAGGCGGCCAGAAACGGCGGATAAGCGCCCAGGCTGCCCATCGCCAGCGAGAAATTGTCGGCGACGAAATAGGCAAAGCCCAGCGCCATGCCCATCACCGCACGAACAAAAAGCTGGCCGGAGCGCGCGAGGCCAAAGGCGGCGACCGACCCAAGGATCGGCATCAGCAATGCCGACAATGGCCCGGACAGCTTGTGCCACAAATTGGCCTCCAGCTCCGCCGTGGGTCGCCCGGCGTCGTGCAGGTCGGAAATCGCGGCCCTGAGCTGGCTGAACGTCAAGGCGTCAGGATCGACCTTGGCGAGCGTGAACTGGTCGGGCCGAATGTCGCGGCCAAAACGCACCGTGCCGACATTGGCGACAGTGCCGCGCGCCACGTCGAACTGGCGCGCATCTTCCAGCACCCAGCTTTTGTTCGTCGCGTCATAATGGCCGCGCGGTGCCTGGACGATGGTGGTCAGGCTGTTGTTGATGCGGTTGAAAATCTCGACCTTGCGCAGTTGCACCTGCGTGCCGCGCCCGGCGACGATCGCGGCGTTGACCAGATTATTGCCATCGCGCACCCAGGGATTGCTCTTGACCCCGCTGTCGCGCGGGATCGGGCCATAATCGACCGCCTGCCAGGCGCTGAGCGCCGCGGTCGAACGCGCAACGATGCGTTCGTTGAAGGCATAGCTGATGAACGCGACGCCCAGCGCGGCGGCCACGAGCGGTGCCAAAATCTGGTGCGCGGACAGGCCAGCCGCCTTCATCGAGATGATTTCGCTATTCTGGTTGAGCGTCGCCAGCATCACCAGCGTGCCAAGCAGCACCGAGAAAGGCAGGAAGCGGGCGACGATCTGCGGTACGCGCAGGCCGACATAATGCCATAATTGCGCGTCGCCATTGCCGGGATAGGAGAGGATGTCGCCCGACTGGCCCAGCAAATCGAGAGTCTGCAACACCAGCACCAGCAGCGCCAGCACGGCGAGCGTCCGTGTGAGGAACAGGCGCGCCATATACCAGCTGATCTGGCGGGAGGGGAAGAAATCAAACTGCATGGGCTATGCGGCTCCTTCCGCCACGGGCGGGCGTCGCCGTCCCAGCCGGAGCAGACGCAATATCTGCTTGCCCAGCTTGGCAAAGGCCACTTCCAGCGCGCCGATCGGCTGGCCGCCGGGGCGGTGCGCGATGACATGATACATCCAGAAGATCAGGCCCGACGTCAGCAGGAATGGTCCCCACAAGGCGATGATCGGATCGACCTTGCCCAGCGCGCCGACGCTTTCGCCATATTGGTTGATCTTGTGATAGGTGACGATGAAGATGATCGAGAGGAACACGCCCAGCGCCGATGTCGATCGCTTGGGCGGAATCGCGAACGCCAGTGCCGCCAGCGGCAACAGCATCATCATCACCACCTCCACCATGCGGAAATGGAAATTGGCGCGCACTTCGTCGCGCAGCTTTTCAGGCGTCGCCGGGTTGCGCCCGATCACCACCAGTTCGGGAATCGTCTTTTCCCGGTCCACGTCGCGGCCCCGGAAATTTTCGATCTGGGGCAGGTCGATCGGCAAATCATGGCTGGAAAAAGACAGGATCCGCGGCGTCTTATATTTGGGCGCGTCATTGACCAGCACGCCGTTGCGCAGGCGGAAGATGATCGTGTCGGGATCGTCGGTCGCCAGGAACATGCCCTGCGCCGCCGTGACCGCGACCGATTGTCCGTCGCGGCTGACCGCGCGCACGAAAATCCCTTGCAGGTTGCGCCCCTCGTCCAGGCTGCGTTCGATTCGCATCGTCATCCGCTTGCCCAGGCTGGTGAATTCGCCGACCTTGATCGACGCGCCCAGCGCGCCCGACCGCAGCTCGAATCGCAGCGCTTCATAGGCGTGGCGCGACAAAGGCTGGACGAAGCCGACGATGCCGAAATTGAGCAGCGCCAGCGCGATCGCATACATATAGGGCACGCGCAGCAGCCGCCCATAGGACAGGCCGACGCCACGCATCACGTCCAGTTCCGACGACAGCGCCAGCTTGCGGAACGCCAGCAATATGCCCAGCATCAGGCCGATCGGAATACCGAGCGAGAGATATTCGGGCAGCATGTTCGCCAGCATCCGCCACACGACGCTGACCGGTCCGCCTTCCGCCGCGACGAAATCGAACAGGCTGAGCATCTTGTCGAGCACCAGCAGCATCGCGGCGATCACCAGCGTACCCAGCATGGGCACCGCGATCAGCCGGGCGAGATAACGGTCGGTGGCGGTCAGCATTCTCTAAGTCGTCGTCCCATCACCATGTTTTGGCCGCAAACCCATCCCATATCGGAATCAGGGAAAGTAGCGGGGCGAACAGGGGCTGTCCGTCCGACCCGGTCGGGCGGCTATAGCTTCCAGGAGTCTGATGGTCATGGTAAAAGTTGCAGTGGGTCTGATGTCGGTGGCAGCGATGATCGCAGCCGTTCCGGCAATGGCCCATGGCCAGGAAATCGCCAACGATCTCGAACGCTGCGCGGGCAGCGGGAACGGCCCCGCCGTGCTGGTCGATGTGCGCGGCTTTGCCGCCGCGACCGGCAAGATCCGCGTCCAATCCTACCCCGCTACCAAATCGGCGTGGCTGACGAAGGGCGAATGGCTCCATCGTATCGACACCCCGGTTCGCCCGGCGAACGGCGCGATGCGCTTTTGTATGCCCGTGCCGCAGGCCGGCAAATATGGCATCGCCGTGCGCCACGATCGCAATGGCAATGGCAAGACCGACATTTCCAGCGACGGCGGCGGTTTTTCCAACAACCCGTCGATCAGCATCTTCAACCTGGGCAAGCCGGGGGTCGACAAGGCCGCTTTCTATGCCGGTCCCGGCGTGACGAAAATCACCATCACCCTCAAATATATGTGATCCCAACCCATGGTCTGCGTCGCGCTCCTGTCCAATCCCAAGTCCACGGGCAACCGCCAGACCCTGCCGCGCGTGCGCAGCTATTGCGCCAGCAACCCGGACATCTTCCATTATGAAGTGGAGCATGTCGACCAGATCGGCCGCGCGCTCCAGACGATCGCCCGCGTCGATCCCGTCGTCATCGTCATTAATGGCGGCGACGGCACGGTGCAGGCGGCGCTAACCGAATTGTATCAGGGTGAGCATTTCAAGGGCCGGGTGCCGCCGATCGCGGTTCTGCCCAATGGCAAGACCAACCTGATCGCGCTCGACCTTGGCATCCATGGCGATCCGATCAAGGCGCTGGAGCGGATCGTGGCGCTGGCCAAGGCAGGCGTCGATGACCATGTCGTCGCGCGCGAACTGATCGCCCTGTCGGATGGCAAGGTCGGCAGCCGGCCGGTGCTGGGCATGTTCCTGGGTGGTGCGGGGCTGGCCGATTATATGCTCTATTGCCGCAACCAGATTTATCCGCTGGGCCTGTCCAATGGCCTGAGCCATTTCCTGACGGCGATGGCCGTGCTGGTGTCGCTGATCTTCGGCATCCGCGCGAAATTCCTGCCGCCGTCGAGCAAGCCGGTCAGCATATCGCTGATCCGTGACGGGCAATTGGCCGGGCGATTCTCCGTACTGATCGTCACCACGCTGGAGCGGCTGCTGCTGGGCGTCCAGCCGGGCGACAGCCGCCGGGGCAACATGAAACTGATGGCGGTAGAGCAGAATTTGCCCGCCCTGCTGCGCCTGATCTTCGCGAGCATCTTCAAGCGGGTGGGCAAAAGCCAGATGCAGGGCATCCATCTGGAACAGGGCGACACCATCCGCATCGAGGGCAATCACAGCAGCGTCATTCTGGACGGCGAACTGTTTGAAGCGTCGGAGGGCAAGCCGATCGTGCTGCGTTCGACCCAGCCAGTGCCGTTCCTGCGGCTGGCGGCCTGATCCACAGTGACCCGGAAATGGGCATTACTTCTTGCGGTCGCAACAGGAGCAAATGCTTGTACGGATCGTCGCTTAGAACTTACCCCAAGCCTGTTTGATATCGCCAAGAGGCAATGCGAAGCTAGCGACGCCTATATTTTGGCATCCGATCCAAAATCTATCGGCTTTCGCGGATTTGATCCACGTCACGCCCAGCAAGCCAAATGCCTTGTCGAACAGTTGAAACACACCGATGCGCGTATGATCGGCTTCATTAGCGAGGCTCCTCGTTAAGTCGCTGATTATGCGAGAAGGTACATGGTCGGTAAACCGCGCGCTATAGCCCTCTCCACCCCTCAGCCCCGCAATTCCACCCAGGTCGGCGCGTGGTCGCTGGCCTTTTCCCGGCCGCGAAATGCCTTGTCCACCTGTGCATCGACCAGCCGGTCGGCGGCGGCGGGGCTGAGCAGCAGATGGTCGATGCGAAAACCCGCGTCGCGGGGCCAGGCGTTCATCTGATAGTCCCAATAGGTCCACACCCCGCCCGCCGGGTGGCGGCTGCGCAGTGCGTCGGTCCAGCCGTCGGCCAATAGCCGACGATAGGCGGCGCGGCTTTCGGGCTGCATCAGCGCGTCATTCGCCATCGCCTTGACCGAATAGACGTCATCGTCGCGCGGGATGACATTATAGTCGCCCGCCAGGATCGCGGGCACTTCCTCCGCCCAGATTTCCGCCGCGCGGGCGCGCAGGCGCTTCATCCAGCGCAGCTTGTAGTCGAATTTGGGGCCGGGCTGCGGATTGCCGTTGGGCAGATAGATGCTGGCGACGCGCACGCCCTTCACATCGGCTTCCAGATAGCGGCTATGCTCGTCCTCCGGCTCACCGTCCAGGCCGCGCCGCACCTCCACCGGGGTTTCGCCGCGCGCGAGGATGGCGACGCCATTAAACCCCTTCTGCCCGTGCCAGATGACGCCATAACCGGCATCCTCGATATCTTTGGCCGGGAAGGTTTCGTCCGACGTCTTGATTTCCTGAAGGCAGGCAATGTCGGGCCGCGTTTCGTCCAGCCATTCCAGCAGGCGCGGCAGGCGTGCCTTGGTGCCGTTGATGTTGAAGGTGGCGATACGCATGGACGATTCTCCTCGCCCCCGTCCCTAATGGGAAGATCAGCTTTTGGCTATCAGACCGAGAAGCTGGTGCCGCAACCGCAACCGGCGGTTGCGTTGGGATTCGTCACCTTGAACGCTGCGCCGCCAAGGTCCGAAACGAAGTCGACCGCCGATCCGCGCACCAGGTCCAGGCTGACGTCATCGACCACCAACGTCACGCCATCGCGCTCGACCGACAGGTCGTCGGCCTCGACAGCGTCCGCCAGCCCGAAGCGATACTGGAAGCCCGAACAGCCACCACCCTCCACCGCCAGCCGCAGGATAGCCGGCTTGCCCTGCTTGGCGGCAATCGCTGCGACACGGGCAGCAGCGGAAGGCGTGAGATCAATATCGGTCATGATAACCTAGATAGGGTGACGCAAAAGGCCCGGCAACCCATGGGGTGCCGGGCCTTTTGCGAATATCGATAAAAGCGCGATCAGTCGACGCTCTTTTCCTGCGCCTTGGTCGGGCCGCCCATGGCGATCGGCGGCTTGCTGTTCATCGCCACCAGATAGTCGGGACCGGCGACGAAGGGCAGCGGGTTGATCGCGGCGCCGTCGACACGGACTTCATAATGGAGGTGGCTGCCGGTGGAACGGCCGGTCGATCCCATCAGGCCGATGATCTGGCCGCGCTTGACGAAGCTGTTGGCGGGCACGAGCAGCTTGGACATATGCCCGTAACGCGTTTCCATGCCGCTGCCGTGCGAGATCTGGACCAGATTGCCATAGCCGCTGGCCCAGCCTGCGCGATTGACGATGCCGTCAGCGGTGGCGTGGATCGGGGTGCCGATGGGGCCGGGAATGTCGATCCCCTTATGCATCCGCGCGCCGCCATTGAACGGATCGGACCGGACGCCGAAATTGGAGGTCAGCGACAGTTTTTCGACCGGGCGGCCCGACGGGATATAGGCCGCGGTCTTGGCGTTGCCGTCGAGGCGCTGGAGGCTGGAGAAGAGGTTGGAGAAACCGACATCCTGCGGCCCAAGGGCGCTGGAGTTGATTTCCGACGCATCCCCATAGGGATCGTCGCTTTCCGTCGCATGGGCCGGGGCAGCGGCGCAGAGCGCGCCTGCGATGCCAAGCCCTGCAAAAATCTGTGTCGCCTTCACGGCAGAATGGAACAAACGCGCACCACGAGTATTGATCATATCAAGTTCAAACATGCCGACCCCGACTGTGTCACCGGAGGCTTATGCCCCTCGGCGCTTCCCGTGTTGTTTTTTGGCGACCTGGATCGCCCCCGCAGTTACGCAGACTGCAAATCGGCGGTCATGTTGCAAGCGCGGCGTAGAATTCGCGCGTCAGACCGGCCTGTCGACGCGCCGAGTCGTTGAACGGAGGCTTAACCGAACCACGAAAATGCCTTTTCACAAGGATTTGGTAATGATCTGGCGCTGACAGGCCCAATCGGTTCGTCGCCGTAAGGAACCATGTCGTCCCTGCGGCGACATGGCGAATCTCATCCGCCATGATGCGGCGCAGAAATTTGGCGGACATGACATCACCTGCCCCCTCGAACCGTTCGACGGTCGCGGGCGTGATGTCGAGGGCGCGGGCCTCCAGCACCATCGGGACGATCGCCAGCCGGGCGAGGACGTCATGCGCGGTCTCCGCCGCCGCCTGCCATAGGCCGTCATGCGCGGGGAGCGCGCCATAATGGCTGCCGCACTGGCGCAGTCGCCGGTCGAGCAGGGCGAAGTGCATCGCCTCCTCCGCGCCGACCTGCATCCACTCATCCGTGAAGGCCGCAGGGAACTGGTCCCCGAAACGGCCGATCAGGTCGAAGGCCAAGTCGATCGCGACAAATTCGATATGGGCGAGCGCGTGGAGCATCGCGACACGGGCGCGCGGCGACCCCATCTTGCCGCGCCGGGGCATCTGGCCGGGGTGCAACAGGACAGGCGCCTCCGGGCGCGCGGGCTGATCGGGCATCGGCACGTCGAAACGATGCGCCAGCCGCCCCTGCCGCCACGCCCGTGCAACGGCGCGGGCGGCCATCACCTTGGCATGAGGATCGGCGGTCAGCAGGACATGCTGGCACGCCGCGCCGACAGTATCGGACAGGATCAAAGCGCCCTCGCCGCCTCCAGCACTTCCGCAGCGTGGCCCTTGACCTTCACCTTGGGCCAGACCCGCGCGATGATGCCATCCGCGTCGATCAGGAAGGTCGCGCGTTCAATCCCCATATATTTGCGGCCATAGAGCGACTTTTCGACCCAGGTGCCGAATGCCTCGCAGGCGTCGCCCGGCTCGTCGGATGCCAATATGACGGTCAGGCCATATTTGTCGGCAAATTTCTTCAGCTTGGCAGGCTTGTCCTTCGACACGCCGACGACCGGCACGCCGATCGCGGCAAAGTCGCTGGCCAGTTCGGTGAAGTCCTTCGCCTCATTGGTGCAGCCGGGCGTATCCGCCTTGGGATAGAAATAGACGACCACCGGCTTGCCGCGATAACGGGCCAGGGTGAAGTCCACGCCATCGCGATCCTTGAGCGCGACGTCGGGCGCGCTGTCGCCTTGTACCAGCATCAATTGTCCTCCTGATAGGGCGCAGCGAGTGCGGCCCAGGCTCGTGCCACGCTTTGCCGCGCCTTGGCATAGCTTTCAAGCAGACTGTCCCAATGGTCAGCGCCACAGGCCCGCGCGACCAGCGGGCGGGTCGCTTCGGGGGGTTCGGTTGACGAAGGCGACACCAACCTGGACACAATCAAATAACGGGTGATGAGGTCATGGGCAGCGATCAGGTCGGCAGGCAGATGACCCGCCGCGACCAGCATGGCCAACGCCTTGCCAAGGTCGGGATCAAAGGCCATGCCGTAGCGGAACTGGCTGATGTGGATCAGGAATTCCAGGTCGATCAGGCCGCCCGGCACCAGCTTGACGTCAAGGTCGCTGGCGGGCGGCTTGTGGATGGCGATGTCGCCACGCATTTTGACCGCTTCTCGCGATAAATCATTGATGTCGCGTTGTTTTCCAAGAGTTTCGGCCAGAATTTCACCAAGCGCGCTCCGCGCCTTTGGTGAACCGAACACTGCCCGCGCCCGCGTCAGCGCCAGATGCTCCCACGCCCAGGCCTCTTCGCGCTGATATTTGGCGAAACTGTCGAAACTGACCGCCAGCAATCCCTGCGCACCCGACGGGCGGAGCCGCGTGTCGACCTCATAGAGCGGGCCGGATGCGGTATGGACCGACAAAGCATTGACGATACGCTGTCCCAGCCGGTTGAAATATTGGGTTGCGCCCAGCGGCTTGGGTCCATCGGATTCGGCGCGGAAATCGCCGGTGAACAGGAAGATGACATCCAGATCCGACGCATGGGTCAGCACCCCACCGCCCAGCCGCCCCAAGGCCAGGATGGCAATCTCGCCGCCCGCCACCTTGCCATGAACAGCCTCAAATTCCGCGACAGTTCCGGCGGCCAGCGCCTCGATAGCCGCCTCCGCCACCCGGCCATAGCCGCGCCCGGCCTCCAGCGGATCGCCGCCCCGGATGATCTGCGCGCCCAGCGCGAAGCGGCGATCGCCCACGCGCTGGCGCACCCGGTCGAGCAAGGCCTGATAATCCTCGCCCGGCTCCAGCGCGGCGAGTTGCGCGGCCAGCACGTCCACCGGCGGCGGCGGGTCGAAGGCGGTGGCGTCGATCAGCCCGTCGATCAGTTCCGCCCGCCGCGCCAGCGCATCGGCCAGTGTGGGCGCATGGCTCAATATCTCCGCCAGCAGTGCGACCAGCGCAGGCCGGGCGGCGAGCAGCTTGAAGAAGTTGATCGCGCTCGGCAGCCGCCCGATCATGTCGTCCAGCCGGTTGAGCGCGCGCGAGGGATCGGGCGCGGTCGCCAGCGCGCGCATCAGGCCGGGCAGCAGGCCTTCCAGCGCTTCGCGCGAAGGGCCACTGCGCAGCGCCCGCACCTTGCCCGCACGCCAGTGGGCGATCCGCGCCAGCGCGGTTTCGGGATCGGCAAAGCCCATCTCGGCCAGTTGCGCCGCCAGCAGCGCCTCATCCTGCGACAGCGAAGCATCGTCTTTTTCCGGGCTGAGCCGGTCATAATTGCCGCCGACCCATTCGACCTGAGGGCGCAAAAGGTCGAGCAGCGCGTCACCATCGGCAAGGCCATGCAGCCGCGCGACATTGTCCATCGCCGCCGCCGATTTGGGCAATTCGTGGGTCTGCAAATCCTCGACCATCTGGAGCCGATGTTCGATGGTGCGGAACAGGACATAGGCGTCGTCCAGCTGCGCCGCGACGTCAGGCTCGATCACGCCCGCCTGCGCCAGCGCGGCCAGCGCCTGCCTTGTGTTGCCCGATCGCAGCGCCGGATCGCGCCCGCCATGGATCAGCTGATGCACCTGCGCGAAAAATTCGACCTCGCGGATGCCGCCGCGTCCGCGCTTCAGATCATAGCCCGGCCCGAACGCCTGCCCCTGCGCATAATGGTCGCGAATCCGGCGGCTGATATCGACGATGGCGTCGATCGCGCTGAAATCGAGGTGCCGCCGCCAGACGAAGGGGCGAATCTGGCGCAGGAAATAGTCGCCCAGCGCCAAGTCGCCTGCGGCCGCGCGCGACCGGATGAAGGCGGCCTGTTCCCAGCCCAGCGCAGTCGATTCATAATAGCCGATCGCCGCCTCCACCGGCAGCGCGATCGGCGTGGCTTCGGGCGAGGGCCGCAGGCGCAGGTCGACGCGGAACACATAGCCGTCGCCATCCGGGGCCATCAGCAATTCGCTCATCCGCCGGCCGATCCGCACGGCGGCATCGGCCGGATCTTCGCGCGGCCCGTGCGGCAGGGTGGCCGGATCATAGAGCAGGATCGGGTCGATATCCGACGAATAATTGAGTTCGCGGCTGCCATGCTTGCCCAGTGCCAGCACGACGAAGCCCTTATGTTCGGCATCGGGATAGCGTTCGGCCATGGCGGCGGCCAGCGCCTCCTCCACGGCGGTATCGGCGAAGTCGGACAGGGTGCGCGTCACCCGGTCCAGCCCCCAGGCCCCCGACAGGTCGGCCGCCGCCGTCACCAGCGCGATCCCCGCGCGGCGGCGACGCAACGACCGGGCGACGCCATCCTGCGCCGTCCCCAACCCCTGCGCCACGACAAGCGCCGCGTCCATGTCGCCGGTCGCCAGCGCCTCCGCCACCTCTGGATAGCGATCCAGCGCGCGCGTCAGGAAGGGCGAATGGGCGCGTATCCGTGCTTGCGTTGCGGGCCAGTCCGTCACCATCGTCTCTCCCCCTGCGGCGGGCGTGCTTTTGGGCGCTATCGCTTGGGCTTGCGACGAACGCCAGCAACTTTTGCGCGTCATGGCCGTTCTTACCGATATGGAAATGCTGCGCAAATCTTCCGGCCGATCGGCACCGGGTCGCGAGTTTGGCGACGGGCGGATCGTGACGGTCGCGCTGCCGCTGCCCTATGAGGGTGTCGGCAATGCGCTGCGCGCCACCTATGCGCCGCCGCGCGATTCGCTGCCGGATGACATAGCGGCGCTGCTGGCCCGTCTGGACCGGGGCAATTCAACAGCGGATTGATGGAGGAAAGGGGTTTATTTACCCGTTTCCGTTACGGCATCACTGGATGATCGCCAACGAGAGTTTGCCCGATGATATACCGTAATTTTGCGATCTGCACGCTGGTCGCCGCACCATTGATCGTGCTGGCAGTGCAAAGCCTGTTGCCCAAGCCCCCGGAAACCGCGCCGACGCAGGACGTTATCGCCGATGCGCCGCCACCGCCGGTCCCAATGCCCGTCGCGCCGCCCGTCGCCCCGCCATCGGCTGCGGCGAGCGCGCCTGACTTTGGTCAGCCCATGACCGAAGCGGGCCAGCCGATGCTGGCACCCGGCGCTGGCCTGCCCGGCACATCCGCGGCGCCCATGGTGGACACCAGCCAGTCCTTCACCCCCGGCAAAGCCCCACCCGGATCGCCCAACGGGGAATGAGCGTTACAGCGAACCCTTGAACGTATCGCACTGGGCCGGATCGCCGGTCGATAGCCCCTTGCGCAGCCACGCCATGCGCTGGGCGCTGCTGCCATGGGTGAAGCTTTCCGGCACCGGTCGGCGGCCCGCCGCCTTTTGCAACGTATCATCGCCAATCGCCTCGGCCGCGCGCATCCCTTCTTCCAGGTCGCCCGCTTCCATCAAATTGGTGTCGCGCGCCGCCCAGACGCCGGCATAACAGTCCGCCTGCAATTCCATCTGCACTTGAAGCGCATTGCCATCGGCTTCCGACACGCTCTGCTGCGCCTTGCGAATCCGGTCCGCTTGCCCGGTGATCGTCTGGATATGATGGCCCACTTCATGGGCGATGATATAGCCGATCGGGAAATCGCCCGGCGCGTTGAAGCGCGTTTCCATTTCATTGAAGAAATCAGTGTCGATATAGATGCGCTGGTCGGCCGGACAGTAGAAGGGGCCCATCGCCGCCTGCGCCGCGCCGCAACCCGACTGGCCATTCTGGCTGTAAAATACCAGAGTGGGCGGCGGATATTGTTCGCCCGACGCCTTGAATATCTCGTCCCAGCGCCGTTCGGTCGATCCCAGCACCTTGAGCGAGGTGCGCTGCACATCGGTGAGTTCGGTCGTGGCGGGGCGCTGCGTCTGGACCGGCGG
>NZ_CAVK010000197.1 GCF_000382885.1 Sphingobium indicum BiD32 | reverse complement strand
GTTGGTTGCGGGAGCAGGATTTGAACCTGCGACCTTCAGGTTATGAGATAGCTACGGGGCGATTTTCACGGTCTTGGACGACTTACTCCAGCGATGGATATTGCACCATATATTTCTGTTTTTATTGATTTATTTTTGCCATCCCTTTACGATGATGAACGATCAGGAACGACGCAATTTCCTCCCGATTGATTCCGATTTGATTCCGGATGTTCCGGAAAAGCCGAGGTGGATGATGGTCAAAATCACGAAGCGTGCGGTCGATGCAGCCGCCCCTGCTGACAAGGAATTCTTCCTGTGGGATGATGAACTGAAAGGCTTTGGCCTGCGCATCTATCCCACCGGCCGAAAGATGTACCTCGCCCAGTTCCGGGCCGGCGGGCGCCTGCGGCGGGTCAATATCGGGCTTCATGGCGCCCTAACCCCTGACCAGGCCAGAACCGAGGCGATGAAGCATTTGTCGGAAGTCCGGTTGGGCGGTGATCCGGCCAGCGTCCGCGATCGCAAAAAGGCCTCGCCCACAATGAAAGAATTCGGGCAGCGCTTCCTTGACGAACATGTTGCCATCCACTGCAAGGCAACCACACAGGCCGAATACAAGCGGTCTGTTGAATTGTTCATCAATCCCAAGCTCGGGTCACATCGCCTGATCGACGTGACCCGCGCCGACATCGTCGCTCTCCACGCCTCGATGAAGGACAAGCCCTATCAAGCCAATCGTACCTTGGGCGTATTGTCTGTCATGTTCACGATCGCCAACGACTGGGAAGTGTTGACTGACGGAACCAACCCCTGCTGGAAGGTCAAGCGATACAAGGAAGTGAAGCGCGAGCGTTATTTGACGGAAGATGAGCTCGCGCGCCTGGGACAGGTTTTACGTGACGCGACCAGCGAACCTGAAGCCGTCAACTGCATTCGCCTCCTGCTGCTCACCGGATGCCGCCTCGGCGAGATCCAGACGCTCAAATGGGAGTATGTCGATCGCAAGGCAGGCGTCCTGCGACTGCCGGATTCGAAGACAGGCGCCAAACTCGTGCCGGTGGGCGATTCCGTGTTCGAGGTCCTGGATGGCATCAAGAAAATCGACAAGAACCCTTATGTCATCACAGGCTATGTCGAGGGGCGGCATTTGACCGACATGCAGCACCCTTGGCGACGCATCCGCAAACGAGCACGTCTGGAGGATGTACGCATTCATGATCTACGTCACAGCTTTGCTTCGGATGCGCTCGAACTCGGTGAAGACCTGACGATGATCGGCAAGCTTTTGGGCCACACCCAGGTCCAGACGACGGCCCGCTACGCTCATCTCAAAACGGCCCCAGTCAGGACGGCGGCGAACTCCGTTTCAGCTGCGATCGCGATGGCGCTCACCAAGCCTGTCCAAGCCAGCAATGATTCGGAGCAGGAAGAAGCAGCCTGACCGCCAGCGAGATATACATTTTGCGTTGGAATAGGCCCATGGCCAGCCCCGATCGCACCTCATCGAACGAGAAGGCCTGATGGCGCCTTCGGGTCACGAAAACTGAGCGTAATGATGATAGCCGATTTCCAGCGCTTTGCGCTTCGCCCCTTCATACCATTCGGTGACATTTTCGTATCGGCAGTCGATTGGATCCTCCACCTGTCCGTCGGGCTGAAGAATTGCAGGCAAATCATTGCGGCCATCATCCACGCCGTCCACCGTCCAGGGATGAAGATATCCGTCACCGCTGATTGACCAGCCCATCACTGCCTTCTTGTAATATCCGCCGACCTCGTTTTCTGATGCCCACCAAATTCCCAGCACATATGTCTCTGGAGCTGCGGGGACAAAGGATTGAGGGGTCCGGACAAGGGCCCTGTCCCATTGTGCCTCGTCGATGATGATTTCTTCATCCGAGTTTCGTAAAAATATCTGTACGCTGCCGTTCCCTAAATCCTTAACCGATCCGACATCCGCGACGGCATATTGCTTCTTGTCATTTCCGGAAAAGAACACTCCCGATCACTCCCTGTTACGTTCAAAATAAGCTATCCCGATACCGCTCTACCGCCGTTGCCACACGATCGGATATTTCAGGAAACAGGAAATCCATCAACGTCCTGACGCTGTCCTCTGGCTGAAACACCGGATCGTCGCGCTTGATACGACTGAATATCCCTTCGGCTCCCTTCAGTCTCTCACGCCATTTGCCGCTGCTATCCTGTTTGTTCAGAAGATCGACATGACCGTAAGCATCGACCGCGCTATAAAAAGCGATGAACAGACTTGGATAAGCCTCCGCGACCTGATGCGCGACCTGCACCAGCTTGGAGAATTTGTAACCCACCGGCTTTCCATCCCGCGCACTGTAGAGCGCGGATAGCATGACTCGCGTGGCTTCGTGGCTGTCGGGAAATTCGGGCAGATCTATCCCCCGACGTTCATATCGTTCCCGCAATTGCTCCCAGGTCGCACGATTTTCCGGCGTGTGGCGAAACGATCGGCCATGCTCCATCCAGAATTCGTGGAGGTCGGCCTGATCGATACGTATCGCCATGACCTTGGCATCATCGGCCTCCTTCTGGATCGCTGCGCGCAATCCGGCCTCGGCTGCCTGAAAGTCGAACAGGAAAAGCCGCTGCCCCTCCCGGTCCTGCGTAAGGTCAGCGAAGGCCACCACCTTCTCTTCCCAGGCATCAGTAACCTGCGCGCCGTCCCTGACCGGGATCCGATGATGGCAGCGAATGTGGAAGATGCCAGTCCGTTCGGAAAGTTCGGTCGTTTCCTCATCAACGATGAAAATATTGGAATTGTTGGAATAGAGCAGATCGTCTGTGGTGAGACGTCGATAGCCGGCATCGAAAGACCCAAACACCCAGACCAGCAGACCTCCCTCACTTCGATAGAAGGAGCGGCGCCCGGCGACTACGCTGAGGAAGGTCGTGGAAAGTTGCACCTCGAACGCGATCTTGCCTTGCGGATGTGCGGCCTGAACATCCGGCCGCCGGAAGCGCCTCGAATCGGTGCCTTTCCAGTTCCGTTCAACCGCAATGTCAGAAAAGACAATATCCGCCCTCAGGCTGCGCTCAATCAGGCTCTTGATATGTTTGTGCGGCGCGCTCTCGCGCAGGCCATGATATTTCCGCGCCGTGATCTCTTCCGCCGTCAGTGCCGATCGGGTTTTTGCGGAACAGGATTCGTCTTCCTCCGATCGATGCCGAAAGAAAAACCGCTTATCCGGCGTCGACACAAGATAGACGGGCGTGAGGCATTCCGAGCAAAGGTAGCGCGGACTGCCGCTGTTCATACGCTCCACGATCTGGACCCGGTTGTCGACCAGATCCTGATAGAACTGGCCGCCTATGACGGCCTTGGCGTTCGGAATCTCGCCGAGGTCAAGATCGATGACCTGATCGATCTGCGCATCCTCGACAGGCGTCGCATAGTCATAGCCCTCTACCGTCACGTTGTTCAGCCGCATAACGACAAACTATCATCAGGCGCCCTCAGAACAAGTCAGGAACGATAGCGCTGTTGGAATTCGGTGATGACTGAATCGCTGGCCGATGTGCCATGCGCCGGTTAGAGATTTTCGTGCCTAGGTTTGGGCGATCATGAGCGTAGTGCAACAGGATAGCCACCATCATCGGCATCAGCACCACAGACTTGCTCTCGTACAGGGCTCTCGCGGCCTCCCCGCGGGTTCGGAGTCCCTGCTAAAACCCCGTCATGCCCTGACACGGATACGTTGACGCAGGCGTTCGTACAGCGGCACTTCGGCTTCGTGCGAAATTTCAACGGTCACAGCGAAGGCCTGCTGGCCCTCGTCACCAGCCCAGCCACCGGCACATCGCACCACGAGATAGTAATTGTCGCCATAGCCCCTGATATTGCGTGAGAAGCTGACACTGGCACATTGCAGGCTCGATTTTTCCCGAACCGTCGAACTGGGCAGCAGCTTGCAGTTGTAGCGAGCTTCCATCTCAGGGAACGGCGCTTCATCGGCTGTACGCCGCCGGAAATGCTCGAAGATCATGTCGGGGTCGCAGCCCCTGATGAGCCGGAAGCCCATCGATACGCCATTATAATCGAGCCGGCTGTGGCGCACAGGCGGATCAAAAGCCAGGCTCACACGGATGGTGCGGCGGCCCCGTTCAGTCTGGAACAGCTCCGGGATCGGGATCTGGTAGACCGCGAAATGGTCGATCGCGAGCTCATCCTCGGCATAGAGGATCACCCGCGAATCGTCGGAAAAGGCGGCCCGTTCCGCATCGACCCGTCCATGACCGAACAGCGCTCGACCAGCGGTATCTCCCAGGAGAGCCAGGCGACGAACGCTCTCGGGCGGAGCGACCGCGCTAGTGGCGAGCAGGGCGCGAACGAGGTTGGCAGATGCGTCGGGAAAGCGCGCCAGGATCTGGCTTGCCTTGAACGCAACGAGAGGCGCGGCATGGGATGTGCCCGATCGCGCCGCGAAGAGCCGGTCGACAGGACGGTAGTGGAGCGACATCACGCCGGCTTCGGGCCGTACTTCGCCGCCCTGGAGGGAGGCGGTGGGGCCATCGTAGATCAGCGTACCGCCAATGTCGGTAAAGTCGGGTTTGATCGCACCGCGCACGCCAGGACCAGCGCGCGAGAATGGCGAGGGCTCAAACGCTTCGGTGATCGGACGCACCCCGACATTGTCCTGAGCGCGGGTGCTAAGACCATTGCTATGCGCGACGGAACCAACAGTGACGATGTTCATGCCGCCGGCCGGTTCGCACAGCCGGTTCTCCGGCTCCATGAGGTAGCCTGGATAGTCGGTGACTGACTCTTCGATGCGCATTCCGCGCCGTGGCTGACGGTTGCCGGCCGCGACGATGATGACGATATCCAGTTCGCGGACCAGTTCATCGAGCGTCTGCGCCCAGGGACCAACCTTGCCGCCTTCGACGACCTTGGTGCGATCACCGAGCGAAATGACAAAAATCCGGCAACCGAATTGCTCATGAAGCCCGGTGATCGCCTCGCGCATCAGCTTTGGCGTGAGACGCCGGTTGGGGAAATTGCCGGTGTGGTCGATCACCTTGGCTGAACACAGGCGCGCGTGCCGGACCAGTTCTCCAGCACCCAATTGCGCGCGCAGATCGCCGAAGGTCGCGATACCCCCGACAAAGGTTCCATGCCCATGGTCATCGGCTGTACCCAGCGTATCCGGCACGGCGATCGACCCGACGATGATATCCTCGATCAAAGGATGGTCATTGATCCCGCTGTCGATGATCCCGATGAGCGGCGCATTCTCGTCGAGATCCTCCACATCCGGCACATCGCCCAGCGCATCGTCGATGTGTTGTGCCGCGAGCAGATCCGGCTCGGGAGGCAGATCGACCTCGGCGATTTCCTCAATTGACAGAAGGGTGCGCGCAATTGCGCCATCGCACTGAAGCCGGACGAGCGTGAGATTGGGACCAATATGCCGGTCGAGCTCCTCGGCGCCCCGCGCCTCTGCATAGCGAACGATGTCGTCGATCTTGCGCTCGCGCAAAGCCCGGGCGCCAAGATCCCAGAGCTCGATATCAACCATGTACGCCTCGCCGACCTGGAAATCATCAACATCGACCAGGCCCGCTTCGCGGGCTCGCATGCCAATGCGATCGCGCGGCGCGACTTCGGCAATCGTCTCCACATTGGCAATGAACGAAGAGAAAGCCGGGTTCTGCCGGCCAGGCTGGACGCCCTGGCCATAGGCATCGAGCTTGCGTTGGAACTCGGTCAATTCATCGTTCGAAGAGAAGAGGACGAGTGTGCGATCCTCGTCGCTCGACAGAACGGTCAGGCCGACACGATTCCATTCCTCCTCGAGCAAAGGTCCGCTCATCCGGACCCGCAGGATCAACGACGGATCGACCGCATCGGGGCGACGACGCTGCCGTTGGGCGGCTACGGCCTGACCGAGCTCCTGACCCAGGCGATCACTGTGCCCGCGCGGATTGCGCTGGGGAGGAGGCCCACCGCCACCATTCTTGCGGCGGGGCAGGCGTTCGGGCAGCCGCAACAGCTGCAGGTGATCATAACGCGCCACGCGGCGGGGGTCAGGAGGTCATTCGGTCGGCTCTGCGCCGACGGCGTCGTTCATCGGCGATGGCATGAAGGAAATCCTGCTCCCTGACCTGTTTTCGTTTGTCGATCACCGACGCCTTGATCGCCTGGATGCAGATGCGATCCAGCTCGGCATAGGAATAGCCCGAAAGCTCTCCAATATGTGTTTGCGGGTCGAAAGCCAGCGCGACATTCTTGAACTTCATCGTGAGAAAACGCGCGATCATGCGGGTTTCGGGTGGATCGAACCAGATCACCTCATCGAAGCGTCGCCAGATAGCCGGATCAAGCGATTGATCGAGATTGGTGGCTGCGACCAGAAAACCCTTGGGCTCGATCCGGTCGATGAAGATCAGCAGACTGTTGACGACGCGCCGCAGCTCATTGTGCTCGCCCCCGTCCTCGCGGGCGCGGGCTAGCGCATCAAATTCGTCGAAGAAAAGGACCGTGGGCTGCTTGCGAGCGAACTCGAACAGCTTGCGGACATTGGTCGCGGTCTCGCCCAGATAGGAGGAGATCAGGCGGTCAAGCTTGACGATGTAGAGCGGCATGCCGAGCTCGGCTGCAAATATCTCCGCGCAGAGCGTCTTGCCGCAGCCCGGAGGGCCGCAAAACAACAGCTTGGAACGAACAGGCAAGCCGCGACGACGGACATCATCGGCCCGCCGAAACTCCCGCAGAAGATCGAGGAAAATGCGGATATTCTCACTCGACAGGATGATATCCTGCTTGTTGTGCGTCGGCTCCACCAGTTCGATGAAGTCGCCTGCGGCTTCAGGGAAAGGAATGAGCGGCGCCAGCGCCTTGGGTTTAGTCGGGCGCGATGGCGCGGCATCAAGTGAACGGCGGAGGGAGCGCGCGAGTACGCGATTGTTTTTCTTCTCTTCCTCACTGATGATCTGCTCGGCAACGGCACGGAACTCCTCATCCTTGCCGTAGCTGGCCAGCAATTTCTTCATCAGTTCACCGCGCGCCATGGGTCCGTATAAGCCTTTCCTTGTGCCGCAAGCATAGCCGGATTTCCTGAATCTGCCATGATTTCCTGCATCGGAACATGATAAATCCCGACTACGAAAGGCCGCCACGCCGGGGGAAGCGTGACGGCCTTTCCCGCATGCGGCGGGCGGTCCAAGGGTTTGTGGCTCTGCTAGCCCCGCGGATCAGCGCGAGACCGTGGCCGTGCTCGTGGCCGTGCTCGTGGCCGCACCCCGGACCGCCGACGCGCTGATACTGTTGCCGAAAAGGTAGATCCGGCTTTTCGTTGCCATCGTGCAGGCCAGACTGACGGCCAGGGCCGTAACGTGCGACGGAGGCATCTGGCCGTTCTAGACACTGAGCCTTCCGATGACAATCATGCCCCGTCTCCATCGGCCAGCCCGCTGCCGATCGGTCCCTTCCTCTGACCTCCGAAGCCTTCGCCGGCATCGGTCGCGTGGCCGTCACCGAGAGAAGATTGGCGTCGGCGCTATTGGCCGTGGCCACCATCAGCACCGCATCAAGCGACAGACCTAACGAATGATGTTTTATACATCTATATTAAAGATCATATTTGATTTTTGGCGATCTAAAATCTAGTTATAGCAGATGGTCGGTCTCCCTGCCTTTCTGACGCGCGCGATCTGCATTGCTGCCTGGTCATGACCGACGCTGCGGGCGATCTGCCAGACCTCGACATGGATCTGTTCTACGACGTCGTCTTCGCCATGGGGTTCGACCGACCTGAGCCAGGCTTCTCCCGTCAGCAGCCATCCGCGCGCGGAGGCCACATCCCCATTGCACTCGATGCGCCGTTCGGCGAGCGTGGGCCGATGCTGTTTCGCTTCGGCGACATGCTCTCGCTCCTGTTCAACTGGTCGACGGTTCAGAGTGGCATGCGTGTCAGCGATCCCGATCATCTCCTATTCGACTATACGCGGATGATGATGGCGTTCCGGCTGTTCCGTCCCGATCCTTGCCGGATCGAAATGATCGGCTTTGGCGGCGGCTCACTGGCCAAGGCCTGCTACCGCGCCTTGCCCGATTGCGACATTAGCGTGGTGGAGATCGATCCTCAGGTGATTGCGCTGCGCGAACGGTTCCGCATCCCCGATGACGACCACAGGTTCCGGGTCATCCACGCGGATGGGGTGGAGTTCGTGTCGAAAGATCCGGGCCGTCCCGACGTGCTGCTGGTTGACGGCTTCGACAGCCGTGGCCTTCCTAAAAGCCTGAGTACGGCGCAGTTTTATTCGGCCTGCCGCGCGCGCCTGAGCCCAGATGGGCTGCTCGTCGCCAACCTGTGCAACAATTTTCTGTCCTACTCCAGGCTGCTGCGTCGGATCCGTGCCGCCTTCAACGGCCAGGCGCTCTCCGTCGTCGCGGAAAATGGCGGCAATCGCATCGTGTTCGCAAGCGCCGACCCGACCTTTCCGCCTACTAGCTCGCCTTTCCAGAGCCTTCCCGATCGACTGCTCGCCGATCGCACGATCGACTACGGCGCCAAGCAGCGCCGGATCGGGCCCGCGCTGCGGCGCTGGCACGTCAAGGCGGGGGTCTGAGCCTGCCTTACGCGAATGATCGTGCCTTCTCGCTTTTCAGCCTTGCCATTTGATGTTTTATATATCACCCCGGCGCGATGATCACATCCCAACAGATGCGTGCGGCCAGAGCGATGCTCGGTATCGACCAACGCGGACTCTCCGAGATTTCCGGCGTTTCACTGCCCACGATCCAGCGTATGGAGGCCTCCGATGGGCAGGTACGCGGTGTGGTGGGCACAGTGATGAAGGTCATCAGCGCGATCGAAAGTGCCGGGATCGAACTTCTGGGTGAGAATGCACCAAGCGCAGGGCTTGGGCGAGGCGTGCGACTGCGCGAGACGCGCAGCGGCGAGGCGCCCCGCGAAAAGCTCACGCTCTTTTACGACAAGGCCCCCCTTCCCGATCCCGACTGATCGACCTCTTCGCGTTGATCGGGGGAACTGCTGGAGAGATCGAAGAACGCGGTGCGCCCAAGCCCTTTGGTCGAACGGCTAGCCTCTCTTCCGAACAAACTCCGCCCGCAGTACCAAGCCTTTGATCCCTTCGTAACGGCAGTCGATTTCCTGCGGATCGCCCGTCAGGCGGATCGACTTGATCAACGTGCCGCGCTTGAGCGTCTGGCCTGCGCCTTTGACCTCGAGATCCTTGATCAGAGTCACCTGATCGCCGTCGGCAAGCAGATTTCCAACAGCATCGCGCACTTCAATCCGCCCGGCGGAGGCTCTGCGCTCGGCCAGTTCCGAGGCAGGCATCCATTCCCCGGATTCGTCGTCATACACATATTCGTCATCACTCATCGGATTCTCCAAAGTTCAGTTGAGCCCGTCAGGCGGGCAAAAGGTCTCAGTTCGATCACGGCGGCAGGCCGGCTTTCGTGAAACCAGAATGCTAAACCAACATCGTGCCATTCCATGCGCGGTCGCGGCCATCTGAACTGTCAGCTGGATGTGCCGGCAATCCGGACCAACTTGTGGCGGGCGCCGCCGCCGCGAAGAAGTTCGAGGCTCGAGACAGGCTGCTTGAGCGCATCGGCGAGAAGACGCAACACGGCCTCATTGGCCTTGCCGTCTTCAGGCGTCGCGGTGACGCGAAGCTGAAGGACGCCATTGTCCTTGTCGGCAGGCATCTGGACAGCGTCGGCAGACGCATTGGGCGTCACCCGAATGGACAGCCGCCCTGCCTCATCGGCCAATGCGCGGATTTCATCGGGCGAAGGGAAAAGGGTCCGTCGACGCGCCATCAGTTTACTCGTCCTCCCAGCTGGCCGTTCCCACATGGGCCGCAACGCCGCAACGCCCATGCGGAACATCCGCGATTGCCATCAATGATGGGCATGCGCGGCATCGTCGCGCGACAGCCGCTCGATGACGAGAGCGATCCCCTGGCCGCCGCCGATGCACATGGTCACGAGTCCATAGCGCCCACCGATGCGTTCCAGCTCATGGAGCGCCTTGATAGTGATGATCGCGCCTGTCGCACCCACAGGATGGCCAAGGCCTATACCGCTGCCGTTCGGATTGACCTTTTCCGGCGGGAAATCGAGCAACTTGGCGACCGCGCAAGCCTGGGCGGCAAAGGCTTCGTTGGCCTCGATCACATCGATGTCATCCAGCGAAAGGCCTGCGCGCTTGAGGGCGATGGGAACGGCTTCGACCGGCCCCAGCCCCATGACCTCGGGTGCAACGCCCGCATGTCCCCAACTCACGATACGCGCGCGCGGCGTAAGGCCCCTTGCCTTGGCGGCCTCGGCCGAAGCCAGCACCAGCGCCGCGCCGCCATCGTTGATCCCGCTGGCGTTGCCGGCCGTGACCGTGCCGCTTTCCTTGCGGAACAGCGGCTTGAGATCGGCCAGCCCCGATGGCGATGTGTCTGCGCGCACATGCTCGTCAACCTTGAACAGGAAGTATCCGCCCCGACGCTTGACCTCGACGGGGACGATCTGCTCGCCGAACCGGTCTTCCTGCTGCGCCAGCGCCGCGCGCCGGTGGCTTTCCGCCGCGAGCGCGTCCTGCTGTTCGCGCGTGATGCCGTGCCGATCGGCGACGTTTTCCGCGGTCACGCCCATGTGGCCTGCGCCAAACGGGTCATTCAGGATGGCCTCCATGGCGTCGATCATGGCTTCGTCGCCCATGCGCTTGCCCCAGCGCATCGCTTTGACGACATAGGGCGACTGGCTCATGCTCTCGACACCGCCGGCGACGGCCATGTCGCATTCGCCCAACATAATCATCTGAGCGACCGAAACGATGGCCTGGACGCTCGATCCGCACAGACGGTTCAGCGTCAAAGCGGGGGTTTTGTCCGGAATGCCGGCCGCGATCGCGGAGATGCGCGACACATAGGCGTCGCGCGGTTCGCTCTGGATGACCTGGCCCATAACCACATGTCCGATATCGGTGGGTTCGATACCGGCCCGCCTGATCGCTTCGGCAATGACGATGCGCCCGAGCTCCCAAGGCGCGACATCCTTCAGGCTGCCCCCGAAATCACCGATGGCGGTACGCGCTCCGGACAGGATCACGACGTCTTTCAAGAATAATACCTTTCGACAGCAAAGGCGCCCGACCGGGCGCACGGACGGATACATGCTTTCGGCTCTCGGGAGCCGGCGGCGAAATCAGGGACGTGGGGGCTCGGGGCTTTCGAGCAAGCGAAGCGCGAGCGCCTGGGCGTTGGCGAAGTCGGCCGCGTAGAAGAGCTTGTCCGAGTGGCCACCGAGGCGGACACGCTCGAGCATGGTTTTTGGCTGTTGCTGGACACCCGAGAGCACGACCTGGGCGCCGGCAATGTGCGCCTGTTCGATGAACTCCCCGAGCGCCTGCACGCCGCTGGCATCGAGCAGGGGCACGAGGCGCATGCGCAGGATGATCACCCTGGGCGACTGGCCGACACGGCGCAGCGTATCGAGAAGTTCGCCGGCGACCCCGAAGAAGAACGGCCCGGTGATGCGAAACACCTCGACGCCTGCCGGCAAGGCATCGCGCTGGTGGACGTCCTCGGAATCGACATCGGGGTCCTGTGTGCCGCTGGCATCGACTTCGACCGTTTCGGCCATATGCGTCATGAACAGCAGCGACGCCAGCGTGACCCCGACGCCGATCGCAACGGTGAGATCGACCAGCACGGTGAGGCCGAAGGTGAGCAGCAGCACAGCCCGGTCGCTATTGGGCATACGCAGCAGGGCGATGAACCGCTCATACTCACTCATGCCCCAGGCGACCATGAACAGGATCGCCGCCAGTGCCGTCATCGGCACGAAGGCCATGAGCTTCACCCCGAACACGACGAACAGCAGCAGGAAGACCGCATGCATGATCCCGGCGACCGGGGTCTTGGCCCCGGACCGGATGTTGGTCGCCGTGCGGGCGATCGCCCCGGTAGCAGGAAGGCCGCCGAACAGGGCCGAACCAAGATTGGCGACACCCTGACCGATCAGTTCCTGATTGGAGCGATGCCGGGTTCCGGCCATGCCGTCGGCGACGACCGCGGAGAGCAGCGCCTCGATGCCGGCCAGAAAGGCGATGGTGAACGCCGAAGGCAGCACGGCGTTGAGCTTGGCGAGAGAGATCGCCGGCAGCGCAGGCATCGGCAGGCCGGCGGGAATGTCCGGAAAACGAGAACCGATCGTGTCGACCGGCAGCTTGAGCACGGCAACGGCGACCGAACTGACCACCACCGCGATCAGGAATCCGGGAAGCTTGGGCGCGAACTTGCGCAGGACGATGATGATCGCCAGCGCGCCGGCGCCGACCGCAACGGTGGCGGCATGGATGGTCGATATGGCCCCAAGATAGGCCTGCCATTTGGGAATGAAGTCGGCCGGCACCTTGTCGATAGCGAGCCCCAGAAAATCCTTCACCTGGCTCGAGGCGATGATGACCGCGATCCCGGCGGTGAACCCGGTCACAACGGGATGGGGAATATATTTGATCAGCCGTCCGAGACGGAAAACGCCGGCGGCGATCAGGATCAAGCCGGCAAGCAGGGTGGCGACGAGCAGGCCATCATAGCCGTGCTGGGCGATGACGTTGAAGATGACGACAACGAAGGCGCCGGTCGGGCCGCCGACCTGAACGCGCGACCCGCCAAGCGCGGAGATCAGGAAGCCGGCGACGACGGCCGTGACGAGCCCCTTGTCGGGCGATGCGCCGCTGGCGATGCCAAGCGCCATCGCCAGCGGCAAGGCCACGATCGCAACGGTCAGGCCGGCTATCGCGTCACGCCAGAAAGTAGCCGGCGCGTAACCCTCGCGCAGGACGGTCACCAGCTTGGGCGTGTAGGAGGCCGTCATGGTTGAGTTTCCCTGGCGACCGCCTTGTCATACAGGATCGACTGGCTGAGCCCGATGCGTTTGCCGTCAACCCTTTCGCTCAGGCGGACGCCGCGCCCGGTTGCTGTGCTCGGCGCGTTTTCCCCGATGATCTCGATGCCCGCCCCCTCGAGCGCGGTGATCACTTTCACCAGCGTATCGACCACCCCGCGCACCTGCCCATCCGAGGATTCCATGCGCTGAATGGTTGGCAGGGACAGTCCGGCGAGTTCAGCGAGCTGGCGCTGGTCGAGCCCGAGAAGGGCACGCGCGGCGCGCATTTGCTGCGATGTGATCATAATGGCCTCATGATGTTTAATACATCAAAATGTAGGATTAACAATTTAATGTGCGGTTGTATATATGCTTTATGCCATCCATTGAATCATCTTCTGCGGTCGTCAGTCCCGCAGATGCCGCGAACGCCGGGCGTTTGCCGGTGAACGGCATTGGCGTTCATCTGCGGCTTCTCCCGGCCTTGGCGGAAGATTTCAGGCCAGGGGATTTCCGGATCGTGGTGACGTTCCATCTTGCCGATGGAACTCTTGGCGAGGCCGAACTCAAACCCCATGAGGCGGCCGGTCTCATGTCGGAACTCGCCAAGGCCATCGACAGAGGCAATCATGCGGCATCGGGCATCACGCCGCGCGAAGCGCGCGAGAACCGTCATGCCTGATCGCCGCATCCGAAAGTCTTCGTCGCGCTTGCGACCGGAAACCAAAAATCATCGCGTCGGAGCCGTCGCCAGCGCGCTTCCGCAAACCGCTGACCGGGTCCGGCGTCCGAGATTGTCGCCCCGCTATGGGCCTCCCGATCCCGCCAGCGATTGAAACGTCACTCCCTCCCCCATCATCAGACCAGAGAGGCACCGACCGCATGACCATGACCCTCACCCGGCCGCAAGCCGCCATCAAACCCGGCGCCCTGCTGCATGAGAATCTCGATACGCCGCAGCTGGTGGAACGCGCCTTGCAGCGCAGCGAAGGTCTCATGTCCGAACATGGCGCCCTGGTGGTCGAGACCGGCAAGCACACCGGGCGCTCGGCGCAGGACAAGTTCATCGTTCGCGACGCCGAGACCAAGAACGATGTCTGGTGGGGGGCCTCGAACAAGCCGATGACCGGAGAAGCCTTCGAAAAGCTCCGCGAGGATTTCACCAGGCATCTCGGCACGCTGGACGAGGTGTTCGTGCAGGATCTCTTCGGCGGTTCGCAGCCTGAATATCGCGTCGGCGTGCGGATCTTCACCGAACTGGCCTGGCATTCGGCTTTCGTGCGCACCATGCTGGTGCGGCCGACCGCGGACGAGCTGCGCGACTTCCAGGCGGACTACACCATCATCGACCTGCCGAGCTTCCGGGCCGATCCCGAACGGCATGGCTGTCGTTCCAAGACGGTGATCGCCATCGACTTCATGAACAAGCTGATCCTGATCGGCGGCACCGGCTACGCCGGCGAGATGAAGAAGGCGGTCTTCACGATCCTCAACTATGTCCTGCCCAGGCAGGGCGTGATGCCCATGCATTGCTCGGCCAATATCGGCCCCGACGGCGACACCGCGATCTTCTTCGGGCTTTCGGGCACGGGCAAGACCACATTGTCCGCCGACGCCTCGCGCACGCTGATCGGCGACGACGAGCATGGTTGGTCGGACACCGCCGTCTTCAATTTCGAGGGTGGCTGCTATGCCAAGATGATCCGCCTGTCGGCTGAAGCCGAACCGGAGATCTACGCCACGACGCGGCGCTTCGGGACCATCCTCGAAAACGTCGTCATGGATCCCGAGACCCGGACGCTCGACCTTGATGATGCCTCGCTCGCCGAGAACAGCCGCGGCGCCTATCCGATCCATTTCATTCCCAATTCCTCCTCCGAGAACATGGGACCAGTGCCCAAGAACATCATCATGCTGACGGCCGACGCCTTCGGCGTGCTGCCGCCGATCGCCCATCTCACGCCCGAACAGGCGATGTACCACTTCCTGTCCGGTTACACGGCCAAGGTGGCGGGGACCGAACTGGGTGTGACCGAACCCGAAGCCACTTTCTCGACCTGCTTCGGCGCCCCGTTCATGCCGCGCCATCCCAGCGTCTATGGCAACCTGCTGCGCCGGCGCATCGCCAAGGGCGGGGTCGATTGCTGGCTGGTCAATACCGGCTGGACCGGTGGCCAGTACGGCACCGGCTCGCGGATGCCGATCAAGGTGACCCGCGCGCTGCTGGGTGCCGCGCTGTCGGGCAAACTCAAGCGGGCGGAGTTCCGGATCGACCCCAATTTCGGCTTCGCGGTGCCGATCGCGGTGGAAGGCGTCGACAGCACGATACTCGATCCGCGCGCGACATGGGCAAAGGCCGAAGACTATGATCAGGCGGCACGCGGCCTCGCCGACCGTTTCCGCCGCAATTTCACGCAATTCGTCGCGCATGTCGACGAGAGCATCCGGGCTGCCGCGCCTCCCGGGATGTTTAATGCCTGATCTTATGCGCTCTCCCTTTGACACATTTGCAGAAGAGACAAAGTCCGCCACCTCGCCTGAAGCCGGCCCGGTGACCACAGCGGTCATCCTGCCTGCTTCGGGCTGGACGGCAATCTCGCGTGGCTTGCGCGGGCGCTGTCCCCGCTGCGGCGAGGCGCGCCTGTTCGGGCGCTTTCTCAAACCCATCCCGCGCTGCGTGCGGTGCGACCAGGACTGGACGCACCAACAGGCGGATGACTTTCCCGCCTATGTCTCGATCTTCGTGACCGGGCACCTGATGGCGCCGCTGATCATCGCCCTGGCCCGCGACGCGGACCTGTCCGTATCGGCCATGGTGGCCATCGTCCTGCCGCTCGCCATCCTCCTGATGATCGGGCTCCTGCAACCGGCCAAGGGCGTCATCATCGCCGTGCAGTGGTGGTTCGGCATGCACGGCTTCCAGAAGGAGCGCCCGGGACAGAGCCCGGACGACGCCGAAGCATGACGATAGAATTACGCACGCTTGTCCCAGGCGAAGTCGGCGATGCCGCAAGGCTGTGGGACGCGTGCGGACTGACCAGGCCCTGGAACGATGCCGCGGCGGATGCCCGCAAGGCGCTCGATGGCCCCGCCTCCACGATCATCGGGGCCTTCGCCGGACCACGCCTGATTGGGACGGCGATGTGCGGATGGGACGGGCATCGCGGCTGGATCTATTATCTGGGCGTCGATGCCGATTTCCGGCGCTGGGGGATCGGCCGCAAGCTCATCGGGCACTGCGAGGAATGGCTCGGCCGGTTCGGCGCGCTCAAGGTCCAGCTCATGGTTCGCGCCGACAATGCAGATGCTGCACGTTTCTATGAAGCGATCGGCTATGATGAAGACGCATTCCGGTTCTTCTATCGCCGCATCACTCGCGAGTGTCATCGCGAGCAGCAATCCGAAGCACCCTGAACGGTCTGGCCGAGTGATGCTTCAGGCCTGCGGCCGGTGGCGTCTGGCAACCTGCGCGGCTGATCCGAGCCGGTGGTACTTTTTCAGGCAGACAATATTTGGAGTAACAGGCCTTGCCACAGAGCAGAGTCATCGCACGTTACGAAGACGCTATTGCAACAGGACAGTTGCGCCCCGACGACGCACAGCGCCAGGTCGCGCTTCGGTTCGGCAAGGCTGTCACCGATCTGGAAATGCAGGCTCAGCGGCCTGGTCTCCTGGCCCGGATTAGCCGGCGCAAACCCGAACCCGTCCGCGGCGTCTATCTCTGGGGCGGCGTGGGGCGCGGCAAGTCGATGCTCATGGATCTGTTCTTCGATTGCGTCGACATTGCCGACAAGCGGCGCGTCCATTTCCATGAGTTCATGCAGGAAGTCCATGATCGGCTCCGCGTCGAGCGCGCCAGGGAAACCGGCGACCCGATCCTGCCAGTGGCCGATGCGATTGCCAGTGAAGCCCGGCTGATCGCATTCGACGAGATGATCGTCACCAACTCGGCTGACGCCATGATCCTCTCCCGGCTGTTTACCCGGATCATCGGCACTGGCGTGACCGTTGTTGCGACATCGAACCGGCCGCCTCGCGATCTCTACAAGAACGGCCTCAACCGCGAACATTTCCTGCCGTTCATCGCGCTGCTGGAGGACCGGCTCGACGTCCTTTCGCTCGATGGTCCCACCGATTATCGCCTTCAGCGCCTGGGGGGCTTCCAGACCTGGCATGTGCCCAACGGCGATGCCGCGACCGAGGCTCTGAGCCGGTCCTTCTTCCGGCTGACCGATTTCCCGGTTGAAGACCGCGAGCATGTTCCTTCGGAGACAGTGCCGATCAAGGGCGGCCGGGAACTGTTCGTCCCCAAATCCTTGAAGGGCGTTGCGGTTTTCTCGTTCAAACGCCTGTGCGGCGAGCCGCGCGGCATTCCTGACTACATGGCCCTGGCGCATCGGTATCACACCCTCATTCTGGTCGGTATTCCTGTCCTCGACGCCAACCGGAAATCGGAGGCGACCCGGTTCAAGACCCTGATCGACACGCTCTACGAAAATGGCGTCAAGCTGCTCGCGTCGGCTGATCGTGATCCCGACACCCTCTACTGCGCATCGGACGATGCGTTCGAATTCGAGCGGACCATCTCGCGTCTCAATGAGATGGGCTCTCGCGATTATCTCGCGCGTGGCCATGGCGTGAGCACCGACACGGAGAGCCTGCCGCTGGCTCAGATCCGCCAAGGTTCCGATCGCGCCAGTGCGGCAACAGAGGATATGCCGACATGAAGCCGAAGCCCAGTTTGAAGCCCACTGTCCGCAACAGTGAATTCTACCGCCATCGGCTCGACGCCTGTCTCGCCGAGGCTCAGGCGGCCTCGCTTCCGCTGGTCAGGGAACGCTCGCTGCGCGCGGCTGCCGCCTGGAAGGACATGTATGAGAAGGCGCAGCTCTTCGAACAGCGGTCGGGTCGCTGAGACAGGCCTGACCACCATCTCTGGGTGGTCCGCCATCCGACCAGTTCCGATCCCGATCGGGCGCGGACACTTCGCGCTGCTCCTCCCATCGGCTTCCTTCAGATGACCGATGAGAGAAGGTTCGTGAATTATGATGAGTCCCGCATGCCCGTGACGTGCCGGTCCTGGATTTCTGTCCCGTTTGAGGAGGGTCCCTGTGGTAATATTTGCGATCATTCTCATCTCCCTGCTGTTGCTCGTGCTGTTTTTCGCCGTGACCGTCGCGGGAGGACGTGCCCATGACCGGCAGAATGCACGCCGCAACAGCGAGCGCCACGACAAGGACAATTCGAGAAACTGACGCTTGGTCAAGCCGCCACGCCCAGGGGCTTCACGTGGTTCGTTCGACGCGGGAACGATAAACGGCATCATGAACCACCTCCCATAATTTGAGGATCTTCCGACTGAACGGGAGTCGCCTGCGATGAAGGCGGCACCCTGCCCAAGAGCGACAGACAAAAGGCCGCCACGCCGGGGGAAGCGTGACGGCCTTTCCCGCATGCGGCGGGCGGTCCAGGGGCTTGTGGCGCCGCCCGCCGCGCGGATCAGCGCGAGACCGTGACCTTGCTCGTGGCCGCGTTCCCTACTGCCGATGCGCTGATGCTGTTGCCCGAGATGCCAATCCGGCTCGTCGAAATATCCGGCGACGTGACTGTATAGGCCGCATTGGTAACCTGGGCCGTGACAGCGCCGCTATTGGTCTGGACGCTGCTGATGCCGGACGCCGGCAAGCTGCCGAGCGAAGCCAGCGTCACCATGTTGGTGGCGCTGTTGCCATAAGCGGCCGCCGAGACGCTGTTGCCGGTCACGCCAAGGCGGCTGTCGCTGACCCCGGCGCTGCCATAGCTGACCGAGACGGTCGGGCTCGCGACATAGGCCGACACCCCACCCGCGTTCATCTGGACGTTGGACAGGAGCGCGGGCGCCATGGCGCTGTTGAGCGCGCCGGTGGTGATCGAGGCGAGGTCCGGCGTGCAGTCGTCTTCGGCCACGCCGCTTACGGCGAGCATATTGGTCGCCATATTGCCGCGGGCCATGGCCGTGGTCACATTGCCATCGACGAGGCTGGAGGCATCGGACGAGGCGTGCGCGCCGATGCCATAGGCGCTGGTCGCCTGCGCACCGACAGAGGCATAGTTCGACTGCTGGTTGAGCAGGCCGGCGCTGGCGCCGCCCTGTACCGCCGAGGTCAGTGCAAGGCTGTTGGCCGCATTGTTCGCGACGGCCTCGGCCAGCGTCTCGTTGCCGCTCGCCTCGAAGCTGGAGCGAACGAACGACACCGAGGGATCCACGGACTGACCGGTCGTCACCGCCGTCGCGCTGACGCTACCATCGGCGATCTGGTTACTGGCGAGGACATGATCGCCCATGACCTGCGAGGCATAACCGACATCCACCAGCGCTGCCGCAGGCTCCCCGCTCAGCGATCCGGCGCTAAGCGTGTCGACCCCGAGACTGTTGGTCGCATCGTTCATATGGGCCCGCACCACATTGCTGTTGTTCGACAGGAGCAGGCTGGAATCGACCGCTGCCGTGGTCACTCCAAGCTGCATGTCGGAGACGGCATCGACATTGGTATAAGCGGCCTGGGTCGAGGACAGAGCCGATCCAGGCGCCGGCTCCTCGGCACCGCCCAGCGTCGTAGCGGCAATGGTCAGGCTGTTGGCCGCGCCGTTGCCGAGCGCCGAGGCGGTCTGGCTGTTGCCGGTGACCTTGAGCGCGGAACGCACCGCGCCGTTGCCGGCGGTCGCATCGAAGTCCCCATAGGCAGAGGCCTTGACCGCGACGGGAAGCTGATAGCCACCCCGGATCTCCTGGGTATTGGCCAGGGCATAGTCCGCCGCCGCGCCGACGCCGTAATCGAGCATGCCCGCCTGCGCATTTTCATGACCGCTGGCATTGGTCAGGCTATTGGCGGTGATGGCCATGCTGTTGGCGACCTCATTCTCGGTCGCGCTGGCGGTGAGGCTGTTGTCCGAGACGGTCAGGCTGGAATCGACCACATCGCCCGCAGCGGAAAGGATCGCTCCCGCGCGATTGCCCGCAGAGCCGACAGAGGCGCTGACCACGCCCTTGCCGAGTTGAAGGCTATTGAGATCGGCCGCTGTCGCAAGGCTGTTGGCATCGAGCGACAGCCCGTTCGTCGCCACATTGCCGCTGGCTTGCGCCCCAGCGCTGTTCCCCGTGATCGTGGCGTTCGATCGAACGATGCCGGTATCGACAGTAATCAGGGTCGCCGTGTCCGTCGCCTTTGCGGTGACGCGAGCCTGATTGAGCTGATCATTCTGGACGCTGAACGGCGCGGTGACGGTCATGATTCCATCGCCGTCGACCAGCGCGGTGCCGACCGGACCTTCCCCGCCGAAGCCTTCGCCGGCATCGACCACATTGGCCGTCACCGACAGGAGGTTGCCATCGGCGCGATTGGCGGTCGCCACCGCAATCACCGCATTGTCGCGGGCATCCAGGTTCGCCTCGACCGCATCGCCGGTGATGGCGATGCTGGCTCCGCCCTTGGCGAGCCCCTTCACGGGAATGGCTGCGGCTGACTGGACATTGGTGATGTTGGCGACGGCGCCGCCATCCCAGGCATTGTTGGCGATGGCATCGGCCGACAGATCGAGACCATTGGAAGACTGGTTGCCATAACCTGCCGCGACCAGGCTGTTGTCGCCATTGGTCACGTCCGAGGCGAAGGCGGTATCACCCACCTTGACGGCGAAGCCGCCATTGGCGCTCGCCGCCACGGCGCTGCCGACCCGCTGGTCGGCCAGCACGGCATAAGCGGCATTGACCGAAGGGTCGCTGGCATTGGCCTCGACGATCGAGGGCATGCCATAGCTCGCCGCCGCATCGAGCTGGACGGCGTCGATACCCAGTGCATTGCTCGCGCTGTTGCCATAGGCGACGGACCGCTGGAGATTGTCGCGCACATCGAGATCGCTGCGCGGGGCATCGGCGACCTTGAGCGCCGCCGTGCCGCTGAAGCGGGCCGCGACGGCAGCATCCCCGCCGACCGACTGGTCACTGACCACGCCGGCACCGGTGCCGACGGCAACGCCGGTGAGCGACAGGGTATCGGCAGCATCATTGGCCAGCGCAACGGCTTCCTGGGTGTTGGTGCTGACCGCAGCGCTGCTGTCGACCAGATCGCCAAGCCGCGCGCGAATACGGGAATTGGTGGTGGTGGCGGACACGGATGCGCCATCGGTTGCCTGGCGCGTGACGATGAGGGCCGGCGATTGCCCGTCGGTGCCGTCCGATCCGGTCGCCAGCCAGGTGCCGCCGGTCGCCGCTTCGAGATCGCGCGCATCAGGCGTCAGGGCGGCGCTGGCGCTATTGGCCCTCGCGGTGGCGCTGACGGCATTGCCGGTGACGGCGACGCTCGATCCATCGACCGCGCCAGTGGTTTCGACCAGGGGATTGGTCGCAGTGGCGCTGACCGGCGACCAGTCCTTGCTTTGATCGGTCACGATGACCTGCGCGCCGGTCGCGTCGATCCCCGGCGTGGGATCAGGCGTGGCGAAAGCGGGCGTGGCCAGCGAGCCGGCAAGGGCGAGAACCGCGCCGCCCATCAGGAGGCGCTGGCGGCGGGTCGAACAGGAAGATGCAGTCTGTTTCATGGGAAAATCCTTGTCTGAAGTTGTTCGGAAAACCGGGCCTTGGCGTGTCAGGTGGGCGCCTCCTGTTCATGCGAAGGGGGAAGGAGACGATCAGCCGATCCGCAGGCGTGCGAGCCGCTGCAGGCCGGCGCCGACGCGCTGGATGGCGGGATCGGTGGGATCGGGACGCCAGACCGGTGAGATCGCCGATGCGGCGAGGCCCTGCTTGGTGAGCGCGACGGTCAAGGCCGCGATCCGGCGATCGGTCAGCGCCGCGCGCGCCTTGGGATCGAGCGTCTCACTGTCACGGGCGAGCAATGTCACGAAGACGCCGCCATGCTTGGCCGCCGCGACGATCCGGTCGATCGCCGCTTCCGCACCGCCCTGCAGGCTGTCGACACCGGTCTCGAACAGAAGCGGCACATCGACCGCCGCGCTGTCATCGCCACCGCCGGCAGGGCCGTTGAGCGCCGGACCATCGGCGGCGAGGCGCTGCCGCAACGTCGAGGTGGCCGCGATCCCCTGCACGGACGGCGCGAGTGGCACGCTCGCCGCCCAGCTTGCCTGGCTCATGCAAGGCTCGGGATCGACCCTGGCCACCGCGCCGATAAGGCGCATCGTCGCTTCCTCGAGCGCGGTGCGGATACCGAGCTGGAGCGGTTCCTGACCCTTGGCGCCGATATTGATGTCGAAGAGATTGGAGCCGAAGAAGCGGAAGATGCCGAAGCCGGTCTCATAGCCGGTGAACTGCTTGGTGAGGCTGACCGTGCGCACGACGAGCAGCGAGCGGGTATCGACGATGCGCAGATCGAGCGCGACGCTCTGGGTATAGGTTCGCGCCTTCGGGCCGACCGAATTTACGCCGGTTTCGATGCCGCCCGACCGGATGTCGTAATTAAGTTCGGTGATGCCGCCGACGATGTAATAATCGGAAGCCGCTATGCTCCCGCCGAAATAGGGCAGCCAGGGCACGACCTGCCGCCCCGACGGACCGGCAAGATCATGGACCTTGCCGTCGCCCAGTTGCCGGCGGTCAGCATAGGCCAGTTCGCGCTCGGCGATGACCGGATCGAAGCGCTCGGCGATCCGCACCGAGCCGCGCAGCTTGCCGAGCGCAGACGCCACCATGAGCGCGCCGCCCTGGGTGATCGCATTGCCTTCGTTGACCGAATATTTGCCGGTATAGTCGCGCACATCGCCGACCGCGATGACCGGCGGCTTGTTTCCACGCGATCCGAGCCAGCCCGCATAGCAGGCAAGCGCCGCGTCCATCGGCGTGCGATTGTCGCGCACCGGCGGCCCGACGACGATCGGTTCCTCGCCGATCCCGATCCGCTGCTGGGTCATGCTGGCGCAGCCGGGCAGCGCCAGGGCCAGGAGCGGCAGCGCAACCCCTCGCACGCCCACACCCCGCAGCCCCATCCTCTTCCCGGCCAGTTCCCGGCGGCCCGCCGTTGCCACGCCCATCAGTTGAGCGCTCCGAACGTGCAGCCGGTGGAGCCGGTGACGCTGGCGCTCTGGGCGCCGCTGTTCGACTGGGTGGAATTGAGCGCCTGCCAGGCGGTGCCATCGACCGCGACCGTCGTCCCGCCCGAGACCGAAGCGGAGACGAGGCCGCTGTTGCTCTGGCCCGAGCTGCTGCTCCCGGCGCCCTCGACACTGCTCGAACTGCTATTGCCCTGCGCGCCGGAGGTCGCGCCGGTGGTGGTCGGCGAATGGGCGAGCGCCGTCTGGCTGTCCACATTGCCGGTCGCAGTCGCGGTGACGCCGCAATTATACTGGCGCTCGATCGTCGTCGTGTAGGTCGGGCTCGCATAGCCGCCCGCGCGCCGCTTCTCCATGATGTCGAGGATCGCGGCTTGGTTGGCGCGGTCGGCCGAGGTGCGGAATTGCCAGGCGGCGCTTTCGCCATAATTGTTGGCGAGCGCCGGCGCTGCAAAAACGAGCGCGGAGAAAAGCGCCAGAGTGGCTCTTCCTCCTGGTGCAGAAGAGATCATGAGCATCATCCCCCGAAGGGCCGCGGCACCGTGCCGGGGCTTCGGGGGCCATCAAGAGAGCCATGAAATCAGCGGAGGCAACAGCGCGTTGCGGGCGTAAAAGACCGGCGTGGAAAGACAGGCAATGGCGTAGGAAGCAAAGAGCGGCGTGGGCGGGGCTGCGGTCTGGCCGGATCAGCAAAGCATCCTGGTCAATGGCCTCGATCTGCGCGAGTGTCTGGCGATTCGCTGCCTCAGAGCGTCACGCCGCGCCGGGCGATCGATCAGGGAGGATGGAAATATCGCGGAGCGTCCTGTGCAGGGCGCCGATATTGACGGGCTTGGACAGGATGGGGACATCCGCCAAACCACCCCCGGCATCGACGGCATCATAGCCCGAGCAAAACAGGATCGGCACGCCTCGTTCGCGCAGTTCGCGAGCTAAGGGATAAACAAGTTGCCCAGCGATATTGATGTCAAGCACGGCTGCATCAATGATCGCTGTTTGCCCCGCCAGCTTCCTCGCTGACTCCAGCGACGAGGCCGGCCCGATGATCGACCAGCCAAGATCTTCAAGCCCGGAGGAGAGTTCAAGGGCAACGAGCGCTTCATCCTCGACCACCAGCACGCACCGCGCTGAAGCGTCACTTTGCTGGCGCGCAGGCTCTGCTGCCGGGGCGCCTGCGGCGGACCGACGATTCTCGAGCGCATCGAAGCAATCGTTGAGCAATATGGTGACCCGCAAGCCCGAAGGGGCCCAGTCGAGTCTGAGGTCGCCCTGGAGCTGGTTGCGGATCACATCGTTGAGGAGCCGGCTGCCGAACCCCTTGGCGCAGGGCGGAGCCACGGGCGGCCCGCCGGTTTCGGTCCAGCTGATCGCGAGCCGCCGATCGCTTTCCATCACCCATTCAACCGCGATCTGGCCACTCGCGTGGCGAAGCGCGCCATGCTTGACGGCATTGGTGGCAAGCTCATGCATGACGAGGCTCAGAGGCTGTACGGCATTGGCCGCGAGGCGGATCGCCGGCCCGGCCACGATGCTCTGGCCGGGCCTGGTGTAGGCTGCCAGCTCATCCGCGATCGTGCGGTCAAGATCGGCGCCCTGCCAGGCGCCTTCGGAGAGGAGACTGTGTGCGCGCGCCAGGGCGGACAGTCTTCCCTTCACGGCTTGAGCATAGTCCGCGATCGTTTCAGCCCGGGTCAGAGAGACCAGGGCCTGTGCGACCGCCAGTGCGTTCTTCGCGCGATGATCGACTTCGCGGGCCAGCAGCTGACGCGCTTCTTCATTGCGTTGGCGTTCGGTGATGTCGCGCAGGATGACGGTCGCCAGATGGTCATCACCGATGCGAACGTGCGAGATCGAGGCTTCGGCAGGGAATGCCTCGCCATTGGCGCGCAGGGCATTTACCGCGCCGAGCGCACCCATGCGGCGGGTCGTCGCGCCGGCCTCGCGAAACTGGCGAATGAACTGATCGTGCGTAGAACGGAATTTCTCGGGGATGAACCGGGTAAGTGGCTGACCGAGGACTTCATCGGCAGTTATGCCGAACATGGCTTCCGCGGCCGGGTTGAACAGGACGACCCTGTGCCGCGCGTCGACGGTGATAATCGCATCCATGACGGACTCGACGATGCCTGCGAGCCTGGCTTCGGTCTCTCGTATCTTCCTGTCCATGCCGTTTGCCCCGCCTCCGCCAATGGCCTCGCTGATCCTCTCTTCGGGCCCGTCAGAACTCTCAATCTTTCAGAAAGCCGATGGCTCCGGGAAGAGCATCCATCAACGATGAACAATCAATAAAACAGACTATATTGGCTTATTGATGTTCTGCATATCATAATTGCATGAAGCGTTAATCATCCCGAGCGAAGGATGGGCCATGACCCACTTGATTCGCTGTCGCGCCGCCGCCTCGGAGATCGCCACATTGTTCGATGCAAAGCCCGATCCGGCACTTGACTGGTTACCGACCATCTGGCCGGGCGAGAAGGCGATCGTCGTGACATCGGGCGCGCGGGGACGGCACCTGCACGCGTTGCCCTGGGGCCTGCCAAGAGACCCGATCAGCCGGACGCGTGGCGATCGGCCGCGAACGACGCTGTTTGCGCGCGAGATTACGGGTAACAGCCGCGCGCCCCTTGGGCTGGACCTGCTCGAGCGTTGCCTGATTGCGGTCGAGGATGTCGCCTATCCCATTGGGGAGAAAGGTCATCGCACGCGCAGCTGGTTGGGACTTTGGGACGTGCCGATCTGCGCATGGGCGGGCCTGTGCTCGCCTGATCCGGCGACCGGCGGCTTTGCCGGCATGCTCACCGTGGCCAATGCGTGCGCGGATCCGGTCAGCCAGACGATGCCGATCCTGCTGCCGCCATCGCAATGGGACGCCTGGCTCGCGGGTGCTTCTTTGCTCGCGCTAGAGCAAGCCTATGACAATGACGCCTTCTATCTGGAGCGCACACCAGAAGTGTGGGCGTCCGGCGATGTTCCAGAAGACTGAACCGGCGGTTCAAGCCGCAGCTTATGGCTTGGTCGGCGATAGAGGATTGCGCCATCTCGTCCAGGACGGATGATCGCCAGCCATGAGAGGCTCATGCTGCGAGAGTTGATCGAGCGCCTCGTCGCAGCAGAAACCGATTTTATCCACCAGATGATTGAACGCCGGGTCGGCCGTGCTTCCCATTGCCTTGAGCGCGGCGATCTCCTCCGCCAGCATCGTCATCAATCGCATCGATCGTTGCGGCATTTTTTGGCAGCCTGTCCTTCTTGCGCGACCTGTTCCCGTGGGGACTTGTTTCGGTGTCCATGATAGGGTCGTGATGGCTGCCCGTCATCCCTTTGGACGTACCGTGCCGCCAAAATCATGCACCGTGCACGATCCGTTGCCGGATCAGGAACCGTTGCCGCGCCTACGCCTCACAAACCCCCGATCACTCATAATGAACCGCTCCACCATAGGAGCGATCAACCGTTCGACTGGCACGGGATCGGACAAGCCATTCTCAGCCGCATGAGCGCGGGCATAGTCGGCAAGCTGCCGGAACAGCGCGCCCGGGAGTTCGACCGTCAGCTTGACGGGCTTTTCCTCGAGGATCGGCCCCAGACGCAGCCGGCTCATGGCTGCGCCCCCTGAACAGGCTCGAGCACAAGATCGCGGGTGATCACCACCCGGATCGCAAACCCCGGCCGCACGGTGAGCGTCGGCGGTACATTGATCTCGCGCTGCACGACCTGCCGCCCGGTCTGGTTGATCGTGTCCTGCATGCCGTAGCGCAGCGCACGGGTGAGTTCATCATCGCCTTGGGCCACGAGCTGCGTGCCGGCGCCGAGCAGGGTCGAGACCATCGCGGCCTTGAGCATATTGCCCCAATGATAGTTCACCTTGTCCTGAAGGCCCGACATGCCCGCGGCATCGGCGCCAGGCTGGCGGTCGAGCAGGATCGAGCGGCCACCGGGCAGGATCAGCCTATCCCAGGCCAGCAGCACGCGGTTCTGCCCGGCCGAGACCTCGCTGTCATAGTCCCCGATCAGCCGCGAGCCTTGCGGGATCAGCAGGATGCGCCCCGTCGCGCTGTCATAGACATTCTGCGTCACCTGGGCGGTGATCTGGCCCGGCAGATCCGAACGGATCCCGGTGATCAGCGCGGCCGGAATGACGCTGCCCGCCTGCACCATGTAGGCCGAGGCCGGCGCCATGATCCGCTCATTGCTGACGACGGCGCGATTGCCTCCATTCTGGAGGAAAGCCCGTTTCGCGGCCTGGCCGGTCGGTTGGGCAGCCGGCGCCGCGCCAGCACCATCGCCCGCTGAGACCGCGCGGGCCGTCTGCGCACCATCGCCAGCGTTCGCGGCAGAAGCAGAGCGCGCGCCTTCAGCGCCAAGGAACAGCTTGCTGGCTCTCGCCGATTCCCGCTCCTGCATCACGCGCTGGCGAGCCTGCTCGGCGGCGGCGAGACGCGGATCGGGCTGTCCCGCGGCCGGCCCCATCGGCGGCACCGGCACGCTCTGCCCATTCTGCTGCGCTGACAATATCGGCCGTCCGAGATCGCCCGGCATAGGCTGGCCGAGTTTCGGCACCTTGTCGTAGCTCGCCGGCGCGGCGGTCACGACATCGGCCTTGTTGCGGCTGTCGGTATCGACGAGATTGACTGCGGGGGCATGATGGACCGGGCGCAGCGCATAGAGCAGCGAGCCGCCGATCCCGATCCCGGCGACCATGCCGATGACGGCAAGGGCCTTGCGCGACAGGCGCGTGACGCGCGGCGGTGGCCCCGCAAGCCGAAAGGCGCCGGGATTGGCGGGCTGCGCTACGGTCGCCTCCCGCGCCATCTCACCCGGTCCTTCTTCCCGTTCCGGCCGGTTCATGACGCCCTCCGCGCAGGGGCGTCCTGCCGCTCGATCGTGACTCGCTGCTCACCCTTGCGGGTGGCGAGCCGCAGTTCGGCCGCATCGAACAGCCGGTCGACGATCATGTAGCGGCCGGAGACGCGGTAGTTGACGAGTTCGGCATTGCCGTCGGCGCCGCGCACGAAGAGCGGCGGCATGTCCCCGGTGGCGACGCCATCGGGAAACTCGATCATCACCTGGCGCCCGTCGTCGAAGACATGGGCGGGCCGCCAGGACGGTTTGTCGCCGGACAGGCGGTAACGGAAATTGAGCCGCTCCATATCGATGCCCGAGGCGACCGGCGCGCCGCGTTCGCGCTCGGCATTGGCGCGCCGCAGCGCGATGAGCTGGTCGGCGGGATAGGTCCAGGAGACCGAAGCCATGTAGGTCGAGGCGGTCGCGCGCAGTTCGAGATGATAGGTGCGCCGATCGGTGTTGATGACGAGGTTGGTGCCGATGTCGGCGCGGGTCGGCTTGACCAGGATATGCACGCGCTTTGCCGATCCGGCCCCGCTCACGGTGTCGCCGATGATCCAGCGCACGGTGTCGCCGGCCGCGACCGGTCCCGATCCCACCAGCTCCTCGCCGTCCTGAAGGGCGATGTCGGTGACCTGACCGGGCGCGGTATAGACCTGGTAAAGGGCGCCATCGGCATAGGGATATTGCTGGATCGCGTTGAAATAGCCGCCCTTGCTCGGCTGCACGCGCGCGGCCGCATTAGCGGCGGTGACGCGCGTTCGCGGATCGGCGGGTTCACGGGCGCTGGCGGAGGATTCGAGGGGCTTCAATTGGCCGGGAAGCGGGAGCGGCGTCGGTACGCTGACAACCTCTACCGCCCGGCGCGGTTCGGGCGCCGGGGTGGCCGCGACCATCGGCGCGGGCGGCGCCCTGCGGCTTTTTGCCTCGGCGGCGGCACCCAGGGACAGCAGCGAGACGGAAGCGAGCAGGCAGAGCAGCGCACCGGAGCGCGCCCTCGCGGGAGACAGGCAGATCATGGGTTGAGTTCCTTCGACCAGTTGAGATTGGCGACAAAGACCCCGAGCGGGTTCTTCTGGAGGGCCTGGGGATCGCGCGGGGTCTGGACGGCGACGGTCAGGATCGCAGACCAACGCGCGGTTTCGGCAAGGGCGCCATCGACATAGCGGCGTTCGGTCCAGGCCACGCGGAAGCTGTCGTTCGAGGCGCGGATGACGCTCGACACCTCGACCGAGACCTGGATCTTGCCCAGCTGTGCGAACGGGTCATTGGCGCGGGCATAATCGTTGAGGAACAGGGCGCCCTTGTCGGTGGCGAAGTCATAGGCGCGCAGCCAGTTCTGCCGCAGCACGATCCCGTCGGCGGGGATCGAGCGGACATTCTCGATGAAGCGGGCAAGATGGAACGCGATCTGCGGGTCGGTGGGGCGATAGTCCGCCGTGGCGGGCGCGACCTCGCGCGCCTCGCCGAGCTTGTCGACCTCGACCACCCAGGGAATGATCGTGCCGCGCGCCGATTGCCAGACGAGGCCGCCGGCCAGACCGCCGGAGAGCGCCAGGCAGCCAAAGAAGGCGAGCCGCCAGTTCTTCGCCTGGACGCGCGCGGAGCCGATGCGGTCGTCCCAGACCTGCGCCGCGCGCTGATAGGGGGTGACGGGGTCGGGCGATTGCCCGTAACGGATCGATGGTCGCTTGAACATTGCGTGTCAGTCCTTCTGCGAGAGGTCGGGACCGGCGCCGCCGCCATGGCTGTCGCCGCCCTTCAGGGTATGAGCGGCCATGGTGGCGCCCTGGGTGATCGCCTGCCGGCGCTTCATCGCCGCAGCCCAGGCGGGCGGCGCGGCCGCGGCGGATCCGGTGCCGGATGCGGCGGCGGAAGCCTGCGCCCCCGCACCGGCGGCGGCGCCTGAAGCTGCGCTTCGGCCATCGGCATAGCTTTGCTTGAGGCTTTGCGCGGCGCGGCGCAGCGGCGAGACCACCGCGCCGCCGCTACTCTTGCCGACATTGGCGAGGCCTGCGCCGACCGCCGCCGCGCCCGATCGTCCGGCCGCGCCAGCGCTATAGGCACCCGAAGCAGCGCCAGCCGTGCGGGCCATGCCTGTGGCGGCGCTGCCTGCCATGCCCATCGCGGCGCCACCGGCGAGGCGGGC
>NZ_CAVK010000198.1 GCF_000382885.1 Sphingobium indicum BiD32 | reverse complement strand
GGTCGCCCGCGATCCTGCCGATGATCCCGGCCCAGACCGGTTCGCCCGCATAGATCAACGTCGCCCGTGTCGGCGACACGGTGCGCTGCGCCCAGTTCATCACCAGCTGGATGATCGCTGTCATCGCGCCAAGGCCACAGGCGGCGATCACCACCGCCCAGGAGAAGGGTGGGATCGCCTCGCCCGCCGGGGCCATGCAGGCAAAGGCCAGCAGCGACGTCACCGCCAGCTGCACCACGGTCACCCGCAGGACATTGACGCTGCCAGCCCACAGGCTGATGAAGATGATCTCCAGCGCGATCGCCAATGTGCTGATCAGCGTCAGAATCTCGCCCCGGCCCAGCGCCATGCCGCCTTCGGGTGCCGCCACCAACAACAGGCCGATGAACGCCAGTGCCACCCCGATCCAGCTCGCCAGCCGGGGCCGCCGCCGCAGGATGATCCATTGCAGCACCGGCACCAGCGGCACATAGGCGGCGGTGATGAACGCCGATGCGCTGCTCGAAATCGTCTGAAGCCCCCAGGTCTGGAGCGTATAGCCGACAAAGATGCCCAGACCGATCACCAGCCCCGCCCATAGTTCGCCCAGCGTCAGTCCGCGCAGCACTGGCAGCGCCAGCGGCAGGGTGAGCAGCGCCGCAGTGCCAAAGCGCAGCCCGACAAAATAAAGCGGCCCTGACTGCGTCATCGCGCCATGAATGATCAGGAAAGTGCCGCCCCACAGCATCGTCACGCCGATCAGCGCCAGTTCGGGACGGCCGATCAGCCAGCGGCTTGGGGCGGGGGGATCGCTGAGGACGGCGGCATGGGTCATGCCCGACCGCTATGGACCGCGCAGGGCGGGGTCAAGCCGGAGGTGCGCGGTGTGGAAGCCGCGCACCCGAACGGATCAATCGTTCTTCAGATCCTTGCCTGCTTCTTCCAGCGACGCGCCGACATCACGCTTGGCGGCGTCTGCCTCGCGCTCCGCGTCGTTTGCGGCATCGCTCGTCGCCGCACCGATCTTGTCCGCGCCCTCGTCGATCGTCCGTCCGGCCCTGTCCAGGCCATTATCGATTGTGTCGCCCGCGCGATCGACCGACTGGCTGATGTCATTGCCGATCGAAGCGCCTGCATTTTCGACGCTATCCTCGGTTTTTTCCGAGCAAGCCGACAGGCTGGCGACCGAGAGGACCGCGAGTGCGGCCAATATGGATGTGCGCATGATGGCTCCTTTTCCCCATTGCGTGGAGCGACATAAGCGCAGCAGGCGCGATAAGGTTGCGTGCCTATCCGCCGCGCAGGCCGAACACCATCGACCGGTCCTGATCGGGGATCAGCCCTTCCAGCACCCGCCAGAAGCCGGTGACCGACCCTTGCCCTGCCTGTGCATAGGCGGCTGCCATCTTCTCGCGCAGGGCACGGAACAGTTCGGCCTCCAGCGCTGCGCCCGCCGCGCTCAGCCGCAGCAATTTCTGTCGCCGGTCGTTGGGACCGGGCCGCGATTCGATATAGCCGCGATCAATCAGGTCGTTCAGGACCCGACCCAATGATTGCTTGGTGATGGCCAGCAACCGCAGCAGATCCTTGACGGTCAGGTCGGGCTGGCGCGAGATGAAATAGAGCGCGCGATGATGCGCCCGGCCCAGCCCCAGTGCCGCCAGTCCCTCGTCGATCGACCGGGTCAGCGCGGAATAGCCGAAATAGAGCATTTCGATCCCGCGTCGTATCTCATCCTCGCGCAGGAACAGCGGGGATGCGGGCGACATCTGGGCCGATGAAGGCGACGAACTGGTAATGGTCATGGCTGTGATGATCCAGCGCGGGAGGAAAGTGTCTTATTGCCGTCCCAAAAGGATGATGACTAGGCTTTCCTTTCGCCAATCACACGCTATATGCCTGACCGCGCCGACGAAAATCGGCGCTGCTGGGGCGTCGCCAAGCGGTAAGGCAGCGGCTTTTGATGCCGCCATGCGCAGGTTCGAATCCTGCCGCCCCAGCCAGTTTTCTTGAAAATGCACCGAATCACGCGGAAAGCGGAAAAGGTGCCTGCCTCCCCCGCCGTCCGCGCGGCTTACCGCCCCAGCAGTCCGCGCGCCTGACCCGCAATTTCCGCCAGCATTGCGACATTGGGCGTCGCAGCGGCCTTGGCGCGTTGCACCAGGGTACGGAACTGGCGGATGCGGGGGCCGCGCTGGATCAGCCAATCTTCGACATGGGCGGATATGTCCTTGCCCTTGCCGTCTTTGGAACCGCACTGTGCCAGGAAGTCCAGCCGCACCTGCTGCATATCGCGGGCGACGCCAGAAATCAGCAGCCGTTCCCACGGATCGGTCGGTTCCATGCGCGCGGCGGCGGACTGGACCCAGTCGATGCCGACCGCTTCGCCCAAATGGGTGAAGGCGCGGGTCAGCGCCGTTTCGTCCACACCCATCCGCCCGGCCAGCGCCGCTATGCCGACCGCGCCGTCCAGTTTGAACAGTCCCGCCGTGCGCCGCGCCAGCGCATCAGGCGCGCCCAGAGCCAGCAGCCGCTCGGTCACCGCATTGGTGCGACGCTGCGCCTCGCTGGTCAGCAGATCATCGACCTGCGCCGCCAACGTCCCAACGCCCTGCTTCAGCGCTGCCAATCCAGCGCTCGGCAGCGTCCCGGCCGACTGGCTGCGCAAGATGTCGGCAATCTGCGCCCGCATCCCGCCCGCAATATCGCCGAACAGGGCAAGGCGCGCGCTTTCTGCCATCTCGGCGGCGTCAATGTCCGCCCACAATGTGTCAATGTCATAGAGCCGCTCTGCGATCAGGAAGGCACTGGCCATGTCGCCCAGCGAACAGCCTTCCTCCTCCACCAGCTCGAACGGATGGATCAGGCCCAGCCGGTTGACGATGCGGTTGGCGACCTTGGTGGCGATGATTTCCTTGCGCAGGGCATGGACGGCAATCGCATCGGCTTCCCTTTCCTGCATCGCAGCAGGGAAGGCGGCCATCAACTCGCCGGTCATGCTTGCGTCGCTGGCCAGATCACCTTGCTCGATCGCGTCCTGCAAGCTCAGCTTTGCGGTCGAGAGCAATACGGCCAGTTCCGGCCGGGTCAAACCCTGTCCGTCCTGTCCGCGCCGCAGCAACTGGTCGTTCGCGGCCAGCCCTTCAACCTGCCGGTCGAGCCGTCCGCTTTCCTCGAACGTCTCGATCAGCCGCACATAGCTCGCCAGATCCGCCGCACCGCCGCTTTCGGCGATGGACAGGCCCAGCGCCTGCAAGCGGTTATCCTCCAGCACGATGGCCCCGACCGCATCGGTCATGCTTTCCAGCAGCGCGTTGCGCTCCTCGAACGGCAGGCGGCCTTCGGCCATCTCCTTGTTCAGGGCGATCTTGATATTGACCTCATTATCCGAACAATCGACGCCCGCGCTATTGTCGATGAAGTCGGTGTTGATCCGCCCGCCGCGCAGCGAAAAGGCGATGCGTCCCGCCTGCGTCGTGCCGAGGTTCGCGCCTTCGCCAATCACCTTGACCCGCAACTGTTCGGCATTGACGCGCAGCCGGTCATTGGCCGGATCGCCGACATCGCCATGGCTTTGCGCCGCCGCCTTCACATAGGTGCCGATGCCGCCGAACCACAACAGATCGGCAGGGGCTTTGAGGATCGCGGAGATGAGGGCGGTCGGCTCCATCTCGGCGTCCGTGACTCCCAATATCGCCTGGATTTCCGGGGTCAGCATTATGCTCTTGAGCGCGCGGGAAAATACGCCGCCGCCCTTGGAGATCAACGCCTTGTCATAATCGTCCCAACTTGACCGGGGCAGCTGGAACAGCCGGTTGCGCTCCTCCCAGCTTTTTGCCGGATCGGGCGCGGGGTCGAAGAAAATGTGGCGATGGTCGAACGCTGCTACCAGTTTGATTGCCTTGCTGAGCAGCATCCCGTTGCCGAACACGTCGCCCGACATGTCGCCGCAACCCACGACGCTGACCGGTTCGCTTTGCACATCGACGCCCATTTCGGCAAAGTGGCGCTGCACCGAAATCCACGCGCCGCGTGCCGTAATGCCCATCGCCTTATGGTCGTAACCGTTGGATCCGCCGCTGGCGAAGGCATCGCCCAGCCAGAATTTGCGATCAAGCGCGATGGCGTTGGCGATGTCGCTGAAGGTGGCCGTTCCCTTGTCGGCGGCGACCACGAAATAGGGATCGTCGTCATCACGCACCACGACCTGAGCGGGATGTTTGACATGGTCGTTGACGATATTGTCGGTCACCGACAGCAGTGCGCGGATGAAGATGCGATAGCTTTCGGTGCCCTCGGCAATCCACGCATCGCGGTCGGCCTGCGGATTGGGCAATTGCTTGGGATAGAAGCCGCCCTTCGCCCCGGTCGGTACGATGACGGCATTCTTGACCCGTTGTGCCTTCATCAGGCCAAGGATTTCGGTGCGGAAATCGTCGCGCCGGTCGGACCAGCGAAGCCCGCCGCGCGCCACCGGCCCGGCGCGCAGATGGATGCCCTCGACACGCGGGCTATAGACCCATATTTCGCGCCATGGCAGCGGCGCGGGCAGGCCGGGCACCTGCGCGCTGTCCAGCTTGAACGCCAGCGCCTCGACCGCTGCCTTGCTGAAGAAATTGGTGCGCAGCGTTGCGTTGATGACGGCGCGCAAAAGTCTCAGCACCCGGTCCTCGTCAATCGCCGTCACCGCCTCCAGCCCGGCGTCAATCGCGGCCTGTGCTTCTGCTACCCGCGCCTCCGCGCCATCGCGCGCGGCGGGATCGTGCAGCGCCTCGAACAGGGTGATCAGATTGACCGCAACCCCCTGCGCCCGGCGCAGCGTTTCGGCAAAGGTCGCCATGCCATAGGCCATGCCGGTCTGGCGCAGATAGCGGAACAGCGCCCGCAGCAGCACCACCGATCGCGGCGTCAGTCCGGCTGTGACGATCAGTTCGTTGAACCGATCATTCTCCGCCCGGCCTTCCAGCACCTGGGCGATCGCTTCGGTGACGATGTCTGCGCGGGCCACCACCCCCTGCGCGTCGCCGCCAGCGGGCAGTTCCAGCACGAAACGCTGGACATGGCCCAGCGTCCCGCCATCAATCGCCGTCGTCATCTCCTCGATCACGCGAAAGCCGAAATTCTCGAACGCCGGGACCACTTCGGACAAAGCGATCGTCACATGGCTGTAGAGTTTGAGCCGCAGCCGTTCAGCGCTGTCCTCCGGGTTGCGATAGATGCGGATCGCCTTGTCGCCGGCCCCTGACAGGCCGTGGATCTGGCGAATGTCGATCGCCGCTTCTGCTGGCCCCGCGCCATTGCGATAGACCGCCGGGAAGCCTCCGGCATAACGCTGCGCCAGCGCGGCGGCGCGACCCGGCTCCTCGGTCTGCGTCAGCGCTTCCTCGACCGCGGGCAGCCAGCCGCGCACCATCTGCTTGAGCTGATGGTCCAGCGCCACATCGTCCGGCACCACGCCGCCTTCGCGCAGGTCGAGCGTGATGCGCAGCAGCGCGAGGCCACCTTCCTCCAGCGCGATCGACCAGCTGAGCACCGGGCCGTTCGCCGCCTGTGCCAGCATGTCCTGCACAGCGATCCGGCGCGCGGTCGACAATTCGTCGCGCGGCAGCCAGACAAAGGCATAGAGATGGCGCGCCAGCGCGCTGGTCGCCAGCGCCAGCTTGGGCCGGGGCCGGTCGGTCAGCGACATGAAGGTCAGCGCCAGTCGCTCCAGCGTCTCACGATCAAAGCCAATGGTGATGTCATGCGGCAGGGCGGTCAGCGCGTGGGCCAGCGTCTTGCCCGCATGGCCCGCCGGGTCAAAGCCGAATTTGTCCATCAGGTTCGACAGCGTCGACCGCAGCAATGGCACCTTTTCCGGCGTCGCCGACAGGCCCGAACTGGTCCACATACCCGCATGGATCGACAGCGCCTTGACCTCGCGTCCTTCGCGCACGGGGATGATGATCAGGTCGAGCAGCACATGGCGATGGATGCGCGAGATGCGGCTGGACTTGATGATCAGCGGCGTGCGCTTGCCTTCCTCGAACCACACAAAGGCTGCCTCCAGCGATGCAGGCGCGATCAGCGTCTTGTCGCGCAGGGTGCAGATGCCCAGCCGCGACTGGCTGGTGCCGTCGCGGTTGCACAGCTCATGCCCGGTCTGGGTAAAATGGCGCGCCAGGAACCAGCGCAGCAGCGCCGCGCCTTCCTCGTCCGGCACGGCGTCGGCGTCCGCCGCCATCGCCGCCTGCATCGGCGCCCAGTCGGCCACCGCCGCCCGCACGTCGGTCAGCGTGTCGCGCAGCGCCTTTTCCAACGCCCGGCGCGCCTTGGCGTCGGCCCGGTCGGCTTCGATATAGATCATCGATTCGCGACGCGCGCCCGGCGCATCATCGTCTAGTATCGCGGCCAGCGACCCATCGGCATGGCGAGTCACCGAAAGGACGGGGTGCAGCAGGCGGTGGATGGTGATGTCGGCGGCGGCCAGCGTGTTGGCAATGCTGTCGACCAGAAACGGCATGTCGTCATTGACGATCGCGATGCGCATATAGCGGCCATTGGCGCCTTCGCCCAGCGTCTCGACCATGATCGCGGCGTCGCCCGGCTTGCGTCCGTTGGCGGTGCGGCCCAGAAAGGCGGCGGCCGCCGCTATGCCCTGTTCGTCCAGCCCTTCGCGTTCGCCGGGCAGGGCACCCCGCTCCAGCGCTGCCTCCAGCGCCTCCCGGATGAACGTATCGACTTCCTTGATGTTCACATCCGCCAGCGCCGTCATTCGCCTAACCTCTCACGCGGGTTCATCCCGCTTGGAATTGAACGGAGGAGACGCTGGATCGCCGCCATGCGACTCCTCGGCTTTCGACCGTCTATATGCCTCCGCCCATGGGGAGGCTCAACCCTGCTTGTGAAATAAAGTGTCTTAGCGTTGAAATAATATGATGCAGCGCAACATGCCCCGCGCGTGGTGGTGGGCTAGGTGGTGGCGCGACTATCGGCCAGCCCGCGCCGCATGTCGAGCGCGGATAAGGGCGCTTCCGGAGCATTTTCCCGCGATCCGCCCCGACCGGCCAGCGCGTCGTGCCGCCCCGCCCAAAGGGAGGGCAGTCCCTATCATCGCGTGAACATATTTTTGTCGGTGACGACCAGGTTGGTGACGCCGCAATAATCGACCGGGCTGTTAAATTCACTGGCGTCGGCAAAGACCACGCGGGTCTGCACTTCGCAGCGTTCGTCACCTGCCAAGAATTTGAGCGCGCGACAGGAGTGGTGGCCTTGGATCAAGCGGGTAGTGTGTGTCGGGGGAGGGGCTAGGGATATTGTTGGCGGGTGTGGACGAGGGCAAGAATTTCTATGGCGTTGGCCGTGACCCGATAGACGAGCATATAGTTGGGCGTAACAATCGCTTCCCGCGTGTCCGGCAGGCGCCCGGCACGATACATGTAGGGATGGTCGGCCAGTCGTTCGGCGCAATGCTGGAATAAGTCGGCATGGCGTAGAGCGGCGGCAGGATTGCGCTCTGCAATATAGGCGGTGATCCGGCGGGCATCCTCTCGCGCCGTTTTGCGCCAGACAACATGCGGCATTAGGCTTGGCTGGCCGTTTTCGTTTCGATGATCGCGCGCAGTTCTGCCATCACCTGATCATGCGGAATGGGAGGCGTCGTATCAGCCAAGGACGCCTCGACCTTCGCACGGAACCATGCATCATAGGCTTCGGCCTCCTGCGTCGTCGCGAATTCGGACTCGATGGGGGTTAGCTTGGTCATGGATTCACTATAGCAGGACGGTCCGGGCGAATCCATATCGCGCGGGATGTCGCCCCAGCGATTGATCCGTATCGGACACATGCAGGTTTGATTTGGGGATTGTTGCACCTGTCACCTTAATTCCCACCGTAATTCCATGACCTGATCACCAGTTGCGTGACGCTCTGATCGTGTTTTGTTCTTTGCATTTGTCACAGCAGGTGATAAGCCGTTAAACATCCCCTCAGATTAACCGTTTGCCCGAAAATCAATATATGGTATCCACACCATATTGGACCACAAGGTGTAGTGGAATGGCTGAGCCTGTGTTGATGAGAGGTTGGACAAATCCGATCACGTTCAGTGGTCCTCCTCCAACTATCCCTGCTGAACAATTAGCCCTGTTTCCTAGAAAAACGCTGTTCGAACTCCCTATGCCTGAGGGCAAAGATGTATCAGCTTACGTCCAAGCGGATAATGGACGGAAATACTATTTGAAAATCGATAAGGGTGATAAATGTATAAGAGCTAATGAATGGCTATCTCATCAAATAGCGGGAATGGTCGGAATCTCAACGCCACGATGCGATTTCATCCAAACTAATAATGGTGACATTGCATTTGGGTCAGAATCGGTAGATGGTGTTTTTAACCAGACGGAAACTATTCTGTTTTTAGAAAAATACTCTATGATAGAACTGGGAAGTGTCGCCCCGGAGTTGAGAGCTGTTCTATCAGCGATTCACGCTTTAGATTTATTTTTGAACAATATTGATCGCCATATGGGCAATTTTCTTATAGCGGGCGCTGGAAATGAACGCCAGTTGATGGCGCTGGATTTCGCGAGGTCTGTTTTTTGGCGATGGCCGTGGGACTGATTTTTTCAGGACGGTGATACCAGCGCTCGTGAATGGATAGACTTGCGTCAACGGCATGGATTTGACATTGAGGCCGCGCTTTTGATCGTACGTCGGCTTGGTGTCATATCGCCTGCGCAAATTCGACGGATGGTTGGGCAAATGCCGACTCATTGGCTTCCATTGTCATTGAGTGATGACCTTTTTGCTTATTGCGATGGCGGTGGGTGGGCTGATAGGGTCGAGCAGCTGCGCAAAGGGCTTACGGATGGTTCGATCGTATAAATTTGCCATCGTGCGGTTAGCTCCTGGGGGAGTCCGTGATGAACGCATCAACGTCGGCGTGGTCGTTTTTGGTGAGGCATCGATTGATGTCCGTTTGCCAAAACGCCTCGATAAGATACGCGTTTTGTCATCCGCGATTGATCAGTCCTCAATACGCGAATTGACCGAAGCCGTTGTTGCACGCGACATTGACATACGTAATGCTGGAATTTTCGATCCAGAGGCACGGAATACGGCGATTTATGAAGCGTCAAGCAATGTAGAATCTGCGGCACGGTCTTGCTTAGAAACGGCGGCTCATCAAGGCGCGGAGTTGATAAATTGGGCCAGCAACTCGGATAAAATTAAGCTCATAACATCAATTGCTTCTCTCGCTACACCAATTGAGAAAAGTCGAGATAGGAACAGGCGTCCTCATGAGGATACTCCTAGGCTTAAACTCGCGTAACTTCACTCCGCCGCCACACTCTCCAACCCCAGCAACGGCGCAAGATAGTGCCCGGTAAATGACCGTGGCTCCTTCGCGACCTTTTCCGGTGTGCCTTCCGCCACGACTTCGCCGCCCTTCACGCCACCCTCTGGACCCATGTCGATGATCCAGTCCGCCGTCTTGATGACGTCGAGATTATGCTCGATCACGACCACGCTATTGCCCTGGTCGACCAGCGCGTGGAGGACTTCGAGCAGTTTGCGGACATCCTCGAAATGCAGGCCGGTGGTGGGTTCGTCGAGGATGTAGAGGGTCTGGCCGGTGGCTCTGCGGGCGAGTTCCTTGGCGAGTTTGACGCGCTGGGCTTCGCCGCCCGACAGGGTTGTGGCCTGCTGGCCGACCTTGACATAGCCCAGGCCCACTTCGGCGAGCATGGCCATCTTGTCGCGGATCGGCGGCACGGCCTTGAAGAATTCGACCGCATCCTCGACCGTCATGTCCAGCACGTCGGCGATCGAGTGGCCCTTGAATTTCACCTCCAGCGTTTCGCGATTGTAGCGCGCGCCGTGGCACACATCGCAGGTGACATAGACGTCGGGGAGGAAGTGCATCTCGATCTTGATGAGGCCGTCGCCGGTGCAGGCTTCGCAGCGGCCGCCCTTGACGTTGAAGCTGAAGCGGCCCGGTTTGTAGCCGCGCGCCTGGCTTTCGGGCAGGCCCGCGAACCAGTCGCGGATGTTGGTGAAGGCGCCGGTATAGGTGGCCGGGTTGGAGCGGGGGGTGCGGCCGATGGGCGACTGGTCGATGTCGATCACCTTGTCGCAATGTTCCAGGCCCGTCACCTTGTCATGCGCGCCGGCCAGGATGCGCGCGCCGTTCAGGGCGCGGGCGGAGGCGGCGTAGAGCGTGTCGATGGTGAAGCTGGACTTGCCGGAGCCGGAGACGCCGGTGATGCAGGTGAAGGTGCCGAGCGGGATGCTGGCCGTCACGCCGGTGAGGTTGTTGGCGCGGGCGTTGTGGACGGTGATCTTCTTGCCATTACCCTTGCGGCGCTTGGCCGGCACGTCGATGCGGCGGGTGCCGTTGAGATAATCGGCGGTGAGGCTGTTTTTGGCCTTCAGGATTTCGGGCAGGGTGCCCTGCGCCACGATCTGCCCGCCATGGATGCCCGCGCCCGGTCCCATGTCGACAATATAGTCGGCGTGGCGGATCGCATCCTCGTCATGCTCCACGACGATGACGCTGTTGCCCAGGTCGCGCAGGCGCTTCAAGGTCACGAGCAGGCGGTCATTGTCGCGCTGGTGCAGGCCGATCGAGGGTTCGTCGAGGACGTAGAGGACGCCGGACAGGCCGCTGCCGATCTGGCTGGCGAGGCGGATGCGCTGGGATTCGCCGCCGGACAGGGTGCCGCTGGTGCGGTCCAGGTTCAGATAATCGAGGCCGACATTGTTGAGGAAGCCCAGGCGCTCGACAATTTCCTTGAGGATGGCGCGGGCGATCTGGTTCTGCTGGTCGTTCAATCTGTCCGGCATCGCGGTGAAGAAGGCGAGCGCGTCCACGACCGAGCGGCGGGTGGAGAGGGAGATGTCCTCGCCCGCAATCTTGACCGCCAGCGCTTCGGGTTTCAGGCGCGCGCCGTGGCAGGTTTCGCAGGGCTGGGCGCGCTGATATTTGGACAGTTCCTCGCGCATCCAGGCGGATTCGGTCTGGAGGAGGCGGCGGTTCAAGTTGCCGATAACGCCCTCAAACGCCTTTTTCACTTCATAGCTTTTGCGGCCATCCATGAATTTGAGCGTGACGGGCTTGCCGCCGGTGCCGTGGAGGATGATGAGTTTCACCTCGCCGGGCAGGTCGGCCCAGGGGGTGTCGAGGCTGAACCCAAATTCCTTGGCGAGGCTCCCAAGCACCTGCATATAATAGGGGCTGGGCGGGTTGGATTTGGCCCAGGGGACGACCGCGCCCTTTTTAAGCGAGAGGGCTTCGTTGGGCACCACCAGTTCGGGGTCGAACTCCTGCCGTTCGCCAAGCCCGTCGCAGGCGGGGCAGGCGCCCATCGGGGCGTTGAAGGAGAAGAGGCGCGGCTCGATCTCCGCGATGGTGAAGCCACTGACGGGGCAGGCGAATTTTTCGCTGAACACGATGCGGTTGGCGGGGATGCCGGCCCCCTTCATCTTCTTGTCGGCGGCGGGGGCTTCATCCTCGCGGCCCGGCACGACGCCATCGGCGAGATCGACAAAGGCCAGCCCGTCGGCCAGTTTCAGCGCCTGCTCGAAACTGTCGGCCAGGCGGGTGCCCATGTCGGGTTCCACGGCCAGGCGGTCGACCACGACTTCGATGTCATGCTTGTACTTCTTGTCGAGCGCGGGCGCGTCCTCGATCAGCATCATTTCGCCGTCGATGCGGACGCGGGTGTAGCCCGCCTTCTGCCATTCGGCCAATTCCTTGCGATACTCGCCCTTGCGCCCGCGCACGACGGGGGCGAGGAGGTAGAAGCGCGTGCCTTCCGGCAGCAGCATCACGCGGTCGACCATCTGGCTGACGGTCTGGGCGCTGATCGGCAGGCCGGTCGCGGGGCTGTAGGGGATGCCGACGCGCGCCCACAACAGCCGCATATAATCGTAGATTTCGGTGACGGTCGCGACGGTGGAGCGCGGGTTTTTCGACGTGGTTTTCTGCTCGATACTGATCGCGGGGCTTAAGCCCTCAATATGCTCCACATCGGGCTTCTGCATCATCTCCAGAAACTGGCGCGCATAGGCGGAGAGCGATTCCACATAACGCCGCTGCCCTTCGGCATAGATGGTGTCGAAGGCGAGCGAGCTTTTGCCCGATCCCGACAGGCCGGTAATGACAATCAGGCTGTCGCGCGGCAGATCGACATCGACGCCCTTGAGGTTATGCTCGCGCGCGCCGCGGACGGAGATGTGGGTCAGACTCATGGGGTGTGTTGTTCCATATTTGTTCTGATCGGGCAAGACCATCTGCCAGTCGCCCCGACAAATGGGGCGAGGTCATGGATTTGAGAAGGGAAAATCCGCAGGGTCGGGCGGAAAGAGGTTGGGCCTGCACCAAAGACATGGGCGTGGGGGCTATGAGGGGTGTTTACTGATGGGCGGGATTGTCCGATTGGGGACCGGCAACTTCAGACAACATGACCGGCTATAGCTGTCGCCAGTGAGGCTATAGCATCGCCCGACTTACGGCCTTCATCGCAGCACAGTATCCTTCAAACCTTCGTAGTCCGCCAATGTCAAACGGGAACAATGTGGTTTCAATACTTATGGCATCGTTAGGAGTGAACCAGTTTAAAGCACGCAATTGCAACGCCGAGCTGCGCGAACGATGCGCGAAGAAATTTCGCGTAAGTCGCAAATTCTCAAGGGGCCAAGGTGTCGATCCAATCGCAGCGGCAACGTTCGCATAGTTTGCTATGCTCAATTTTCTCGCGGCTCGAATAGCGTCCACGGGGCGATACCAGTTTGGTTCGTACCGAGCGCCGGTAATCAGAAGTAGATAGTGGCTGACGGCTTCTCTTGTTCGATAGCGACGCGGGACAGAAGGTGGAATTCGCCCTGCTGAGCCGACAGCTCGTCCGGTCGCTGACCAAAGGATGAAGTTCCGTACATATTGTTCCCAAGCATTTTGTAGCTGAAAAGTGATGTGCTCGGCTTTTCGGCGATCCGAAGCGGTTAACGGCGCGACGAAGATTGGAGCCATATCCGCACTTAGCGCATCGACGCGCCGCTCCAACTGTGCTGCCAGACTGTTGAGCATTACGCCGCGATGGCATTCACTATGGCAGCGAAGCGAGGCCGGCGTGAACTGATCCGTTGAGTGCTACTTTTGCTTGCGACGACGAAGGCGGCATATGCTCCGTTAATATCATCGTTCTCGATAGCCGTGGCAAGCAATGGAAGATTGTTGGCGGCGTTTGCGAGGCTAAGGCCTACCCCACGCTTGTTATCCACCTCCACTGTCAACGCCGAGGATGGCAATTCACCTTCTACGAATGCTATGGCACACACAAGGAGAAGAAAATTTGGCGCATCAAAAAATGTAGTGTTACCGAAATCTATCCCAAATGTACCACAAGAAACGTTAATGTTTTTTTGCACAAGTCCGGTGATATCTGAAAAATAGTTTTCATCCCGTTTTATGTTGCTTTTATAAAATGCTCCAACCTTGTCCTCGCCGCCATCGCCGAGACCGTTAGCAAATGCCATGTATAGCTCTGCAATCAAAGTAGTATTCTTCAATCTGACACTGTCGCGTAGTGAAACGACATGAAATTTGTCCCAAAGTTGCCCATTTTCGCGTGTTGTGTTCCAAATCGCCCATTTGACCGGTTCATCGAACCTAGCATGCCGTAGTTCTGCCGGCGTCACTTTAACACTGTACGAATTCAGGCGCGCAAATACTTCCAATACTTCTGCATCTGACGCATTTAAAAGTTGAACAGTGGAAATGTTGTAAGATAGGAAGGCGTCCTTCCGGTCTTGGGCAAGGTCGTTGTAGCGCTGACCACCAAAATCAGGGCTTCGCGAGTTTATTCGCAAACCATTCGCGGCGAATGCCAAAATTGCCCGCAAGCGTTGCTGACCATCCACCACTTCACGAACAGAGGATTGGGTTGATGCATCAATGCGCGTGCGAATATACACCGCCGGTATTGGAAGCTCGCGTAAAATTGTATCAATCAGAAATGATTGTGCCTGAGGCGTCCATACTGTGCCGCGCTGAAATTGTGGCTGAAGTTCAAGCTGTTTCTGCCTGTCCCAAGTCAAAAAATCAGAAATTGAGAATGTCTGTGGAATGCTCGGCATAGTGTACTCCCTCATTTGCCTATGCCAGCCCCATCGCCCCATCGCCAGTGATATTCAGCGCTAGCGCGTTGCGCATTACAAGCGCATAATGGGCGAAAGGAACGGCAGCTTTCGGCCATGGTAACTTCTGCGTTGAACGGCGACAATTGGCGCATCCACGTCATTCTCCAATCCATCAGCATGACCCAATCGCTTCCCCCCAATCGCAAAACCACCGGCCCATTGCCTTTCCTTAAATCAGGGCCGAACCGGCCATGACGTAGCGTTCCGTGCCTGTATCGAGGCGGCGTTGGTTGCCGCCGGGTCGCCGCCGCTGGGGGCGTGATGTCGTTGGTGGTGCCGGGTTGACGGTTCGTCGTCGGGACATGCAGCCGGGCGTGTGTTGGGCGCGGATTATCGAACGGCAGGTTCGCGGCGCCGATTTCGGCTTAGGATGGCGTCACAGGGATATGGTTTCGCCGGAGCGGCGGCGTCTGTCCTGCAACAGTTCATCCTGATCCCGGTGCCCGACAGCATCCTGGATACGCCCCCGGCCATCCCTTGCGCCGGGGGCGTTTTTGCGTTTGGGCGGTGGGCCGCTCTATCGCCGAGAGGGCGACACGCCTCCGTCAGCACTTCGTGCTGCCACCTCCCCTGCAAGGGGAGGAATTTCTTGGTCGACGTCATTGCGATTCCCGCTTTCCGTTACGGCAAATGTCGTTTGGCGGCGCGTTCATGTCGTTCGTCCTGCTGTTTGTCCGCACCGTTGGGCGCTTTGTCGATGGGTGTGTCGTTGGCCGATGCGGGGTGCCGCCGGTCGAAGCGGGCGGGCGCGGTTGCGGTCATGCGCCTAAACAGGATGGGCGAACGGGCGATGGCGCCGCCCCAAAGACCCAAAGGCCCGCCCCGTTCGCACCCGGACCGCCGCCAGCCCCTAACCGGCAGTGGCCGGGCCACAGCAGTTTAGAGGAGACAAGCCCATGTTCCGTTCGACCCTTTTTGCCGCGCTGGGTTCCATCGCGCTGATCGCCACCGCCGGTTCGGCCAGCGCCGGAGAATTTGTTTCCAACGGCCGTACGAGTGAAGTGCGCCATGGTGACCTGGACCTGTCCAAGACGTCTGACCAGCAGCAACTGCGCCAGCGCATCGCCCGCGCCGCCAGCAAGGTGTGCAGGTCGATGGACCGCTCTACCGCGCAGACGTGCAAGTCCATGGCGATCGCCCAGGTCGAAGCGCCGATCAGCGCCGCGATCGCGCGGGCCGAAACCAGCGAGCGCTATGCCCAAGCGAGCGTGAAGGACGCGCAGAACTGATTGCGGATATGCCCGCCCAGACGTGAAGAAGCCCGGTGATTGCCGGGCTTTTTTGCGTGGGAGGGGGGCATTGCCCCTTCGTCAGGCCTGCGGTCTGCCACCTTCCCAAGACAAGCTTGGGGAGGATTTGTCTTACCGTCCCGTCATGGCCCTGGCGTTGGCAAGGAAGGTGCGGCCGATGCGGATTTCGTTGCCGTCGGTGAGCGCTGCGAACCACACGCCGCTGCCGTCGTGGCGCAGGCGGGCGATATGGTCGCGGCGGACGATGTGGGAGCGGTGAAGGCGGACAAATTGCTGCGGGTCGAGCCGTTCCTCCAGGCTGCTGATCGTCTGGTGCAGCAGATAGCTGTGGGTGCCGACATGGAGGCGCATATAGTCACGCTCCGCCTCTATCCGGTCGATCTGGTCGGTGGCGATGCGGATCAGCTCGGAACGATGGGGTACCCAGAATTCCTCGGCCCAGTCGGGCTGCGGCTCGGCGGCGAGAGGGGTGCGTTCGGGCGCGTGATTGCGCAGCGCCGCCTCGACCCGGTCGATCGCGCGGGTCAGCCGATCGTGCGCGACGGGCTTTAGCATATAGTCGATGGCGGCGAGATCGAAGGCTTCGACCGCGAAACCCTCAAACGCGGTAACGAAGATGATTGCGGGACGCAGCCCCATGCGCCCGACCGCGCGGGCGACGCCGATGCCGTCGAGCAGGGGCATGGCGATGTCGAGCATGACGAGGTCGGGCTTCAACCCCTCGATCAGGCGCAGCGCGGCTTCGCCATCGGTGGCGGTGCCGACCAGCGCGATGCGCGGTTCGCGCGCGCACAGCATCTGGAGCCGCTCGACCGCGAGCGGTTCATCATCGACGATCATGGTGCGGATGGACATGGAGGTTTCAGCAGCCCCGGCGGATGATGGGTAGGGTGAGAAGGACGGAAAATCCCTTCCCCTCGCGTGGACCATAGACGATTTGGCCCAGATCCCCAAAGCGCGCCGTCAGCCGATCACGGACATTGGCAAGGCCGATGCCGCTGCCGCTGTCCGACAGGCTGGGCGGGTTGTCGCCATCGTCGGTGACGGCGATGTGCATCAGGTCGCCATTCTCTCGTGCCGTTATACGGATCTCCACCGGGCTGGAGGTGCGCGAGACGCCGTATTTGATCGCATTTTCGACGAGCGGCTGGAGGATGAGGCCGGGGACGCAGGCGCTCATCAGGGTCGGGGGGATGTCTATCACCGTATTGAGCCGGTCCGGGAAGCGGACCCCTTCGATGTCCAGATAGAGTTTCTGGAGATGGACTTCCTCCTCCAGCGGCACGTCGTCCAGCGGATCGCCGGTCAGGCTGGTGCGGTAGAAGTTGGAGAGCGACATGATCATCTGTTCCGCTTCGTCCCGCCGGTCCTTCATGACGAGGGAGGAGAGGGAGTTGAGCGTGTTGAACAGGAAATGCGGGTTCACCTGATAGCGCAGCGAGCGCAGTTCGGCCTGCTGGGCGGCACGCTCCAGTCGGGCGGCGCGACGTTCGGTGCGATGCGCTTCGCTGGCGTAGGAGAGGGCGAGATAGAGGCCGGCCCAGGCGGCGAGGAAGAAATAGCGGCTGATCGCATCTTCCACGATCTGGACGAAGGCATAGGCTTCTTCGCTGCCATATTTGCTGTGATCCGCATCGGCAAAGATGTTCACCGGATCATAGACGTTGAACATGTAGAAATTGGCCGAGGCCATGGCGAGCGCGAAGGGCGCGGCGAGCGAAAAGGCGGCGACGATGCGGACGCTGAGCGGCTTGGTGTCGAACCGGCGCAGCGCCAGATAGAGGATCCAGGTGACGACGATGCCGATCACGGTGACGACCGCGCGGCGGACGCCCAGTTCGCCCTGCGATTCAAAGCCCATCACGGCGGCGCGCAGGGTCACGAGTATGGCGTAGAAGAGCCAGAAACCCAGGATGGAATAGAGCGCGATCGCGGGCGATACGCCGCGTTCGCCGTCGTCGGGAAGGCTTGTCATCCTCTCCTTTTACGCGGTGCCAACGCAAATGTCGCCCCATGGCGTGGTAGCTGGTCGAACTGGCCCGCCCGTTGGTCGAACGCGGGCCGGGAACCGCCCCCTGCCGTCGCCCGTTGATCCGGCAGAGAAGGAGAGAGCGATGAACGAGCAGGATGGGGTGCGCCCCAGCAGCCGCGAGGAAGCGGGCGATGTGCGTGAATCCGACGCGCAGGACCATGTGCTGAGCGAGGAAGAGAAGCTTGACGAAGGGCTGAAGGATTCGATGGATGCGTCCGATCCGCCCGCGACCAGCAAGCCTGGCGACCATGGGGACCCTGTGCCGTCATCCGGCTTTGAAGAGCATCAGGATTGATGGTTATTTGCCGGGAATCATGTTAGTTTTGCACCAGGGAATTGCGAAAACGCACCCTTGATCCTGAGAGGAGCGACAAATCCATGCCGACATCTGCCACCCCCGCGATCGAACGCATTGCCCGTGTCCTGGCCGGCCGTCAGCTGAGCCATAATGGCGGCGGCAGCGACCCCCATGCGGCCGGCGCGGTGGACGCGGCGTGGCCTAATCATGTCGATGATGCCTATGCGATATTGCACACGCTGCGCGAGCCGGACGCGCAGATGGCGCAGGCAGGTGACGTGGCGGTGTGGCGCAGCATGATCGGCGCGGTGCTGGAGCGGCGGCCGGGCGCTTGATTTCCTGCACGGGCGACTGTGATATTTTCATGTTGCGCCGCACAAAAAAATCTGGTCCCTTGTGAATGGCCGTGGAACAGGTGCTTAAGCCTATAGTAACCATAGTAGGCGCATGTTCTGACGATCGACTTCAAGTCGGAGGGCATGACAATGGGTACGAGTGCAAGACCTGCGGACGGGGCCGTTACCCTGGCGGAATTGCGTGAATTCGCCAGTTTCCCGTCTGCCACACAACGCTATATCCGCCGGTCGCTCGACATCGGCCTGCATCGCCGCGATGCGATGAAGCTATGGTCGCGCGACATGGTGGAGGAAGCGTCCATCCGGGCGCAGGCGCGGATTTATGGCCGGATCGAGGAGATCAAGGCGCGCGTCCCTGATGATAGCGGGCTGGATCAGGTGGAGCCGTTCATGGCACCGCTGGTGACCATCTCCGCCTTCGATTTGGGGCAGGACCGGCTGGCAAGTTTCTCGGCCTATCGTTTTCTCTATGAGCGGTTGCTGGGCGCGGGCGCGCGGCCATGGTTGCCGGGCGCTTTCTGCGCGGCGGCTAGCCTGCCGCATCTGCACCCCGAAAAGCGGCGTGTGCTGCTCCAGTCGATCAGCGAAGCGGCGGCGACGGCAGTAGGCTGGTCTAATCGTGAGCCGACCTTTTATCCTGAGTGGGTTGAGAAGGTGGATTTGAGCAAGGCCAACTGAGCTTTCGCAGGGCGTCGCTTCTGGGGGAGGCGGCGCCATCCTCCCCTTTTAGGGGAGGTGGATGGCCGTAGGCCAGACGGAGGGGGGATGCGTTTGCTCCCATGGGGCGCATCAGGACGCCCGCCCCCTCCACCGGCTTTGCCGGTCTCCCTTCCCAGTGCTGGGGAGGAATTATTGTGCGCTGATCCACACTTCTACCGGAGTCGCGTCCTGACGCAGGGCGAGGCGGATCGGAAGCTGTTCGACCGGGCCGTCCTCCAGTGCCCGCGCATAGACCGCCTTCTTGGCGTCCCCGCTGATTTGCAGAAAGACGTGGCGCGCGGCCAAAATCGCGCTGGCGGTCAGCGACAGGCGTTGGTGTGGCGCGGCGGGGGGCGTTACCGCGATGGTGCGGGCGGTGCCGGTCAGGCCATCGGCCAGTTCGGCGGCGGCGGGGAAGAGCGAGGCTGTGTGGCCATCCTCTCCCATGCCCAGCAGCACGATATCGAGCGGCCAGGGGATGGCGGCAAAGGCGGCTTCCACGGCGGGCTGGCCAGCATAGGCGTCGGCCGCATCATTTTTCATCGGCACGAAATGCGCGGCGGCAGCGGGGCCGGTCAGCAGGGTTTCGCGCAGCAGCCGTTCGTTGCTGTCGGGCGCGTCCGGGGCGACCCAGCGTTCATCGACCAAAGTGACGACCACCTTGCTCCAGTCGAGCGGGGTTGCAGCGAGTGCCTCCAGCACGGGCTTGGGCGAACGGCCGCCCGACAGGGCCAGGCTGGCGGTGCCGCGCGTGGCGATGGCATCGGTCAGCAGCGCGGCGATGCGGGTGGCGAGGTGGGCGGCAGCCTCATCGTTATTGGTGAAAAGATGTTCGGTGGGCATGAGATTATTCCACGGTTTCGGGCAGGGTGCAGATGTCGATCCATGTCGCGCCGGTCAGCAGCGCGAGGCGCGCGGGGCTGATTTCGACCGAGCTGGTGCGTGACCCGGCGGCGGGAAAGACGGTGGCGAAGGCTTGCAACGAGACGTCGCAATAGACGGATAGCGGGCTGGCGAGGCCGAAGGGGCAGACGCCGCCGACCGGGTGGCCAGTGATCGCTTCCACTTCGTCCGCGCCAAGCATTCGCGGCTTGGTACCGAGCGCGGCCTTGGCTTTGCTATTGTGCAGGCGGGCGTCGCCGCGGGTGCAAATGAGCGCGACACCGTCGCCGACGCGCAGCGACAGTGTCTTGGCGATGCGGGCGGGTTCGACGCCCAGCGCTTGCGCGGCCTCGATGACGGTGGCGGTGCTGACGCCCTGGTCGATGATCGTGATGTCTGGTGCGTTGGCGGCGAACCAGGCGCGGACCGATGCTTCGCTCATGCACGCTCGCTTAAGCTGCGCTCCCAGGCGAGAGCGTGGCGGACGATAAGATCGAGATCGGCGTAGCGCGGTTCCCATGGGAAGGTGGCGAGGATGGCGCGATTGTCGGAGATCAGCGCGTCGGGATCGCCAGCGCGGCGCGGCCCCATGGTCCGGTCGATCGTCATGTTGGTGACACGGTCGACCGCGTCCAGCACTTCAAGGACCGAGAAGCCCTTGCCATAGCCGCAATTGAGGAGGTGGCTGCGCACCGGGTCGGCAATCAGCGCTTCCAGGGCGAGGACATGGGCGGCAGCAAGGTCGGTCACATGGATATAGTCTCGAACGCCGGTGCCGTCGGGGGTGGCGAAGTCGGTGCCGAATACCGAGACGCCTTTGCGCTTGCCCAGCGCCGCTTCGACCGCAACCTTGATGAGGTGGGTCGCGCCTGCGGTCGACTGGCCGCTGCGGCCCTGCGGGTCGGCACCCGCGACGTTGAAATAGCGCAGCGCACAGAAGTTCATCGGATGTGCTGCCGCGACATCGCGCAGCATATATTCGGTCATCAGCTTCGACATGCCATAGGGATTGATTGGCCGCTGCGGGGTGGTCTCCTTGACCGGGCTTTCTTCGGGGATGCCGTAGGTGGCGGCGGTGGAGGAAAAGATGAAATGCTTGACGCCGACGCGGACTGCGCTTTCGATCAGGTCGCGAGTCTTGGCGCTGTTGTTGTGATAATATTTGAGTGGGTTTTCTACCGATTCCGGCACGACGACGGAGCCTGCGAAGTGCATGATCGCGGTGATATCATGGTCGCGCAGGGTGGCTTCGACCAGCGGCTGGTCTGCTATGTCGCCGCGCACCAGAGGCACGCCATCTGGCACGGCCCAGTCGAAGCCGGTGACAAGATTGTCGATGACGACGACGCCATAGCCTGCATCCTTGAGCGCCAATACGGCGTGGCTGCCGATATAGCCTGCGCCGCCAGTGACCAGGATTGTTGGCTTTATCGTCATGCTCTCACCCCATGTTGGCGTGTTCCCGCCTGCGCGGGAACACGGTGTATGGAGGGAGACCTAAACGAGGGACGTTACGAATTACAGTTTTTTCATGCTGCGGCGCGGGAGGGGGCGGGGCGGTAGAAGGTGCCGCCGGTCGCCGCCATGGCGCGCAGTTGCTCGGTCGCGGCAAAGCGGTCGCCATGGGTGGCCCGCAACCGGTCCAGCACTGCAACGACATGGGCGATGCCGACGGTGTCCATATGGCTGAACGGACCGCCGGTATAGGGTGCAAAGCCCCAGCCGAAGATAGCGCCGATGTCCCCATCTTCGGGCGTTTCCAGCACGCCTTCCTCGAAACAGCGGGCACATTCGACCAACTGGCGATAGAGGAGGCGTTCCTTGACCGCATCGACATCGGGCTGGTCGTCGGCGCGGGGGAAGTGGTCGGCGATGCCGGGCCAGAGCGCTTTCTTGGCCGTATCGGGATAGTCATACCAGCCCTTGCCGTTCTTGCGACCAAGGCGGTCGAGATCGACCATCAGCGTCATGACGTCGTCGGAGCGCTGCGCGATATAGGCGTCGCCCAGTTCCTTCTTTGCTGCCGTCATGACCTTATAGCCCAGCTCGATCGACACTTCGTCGCTGACCGCGAGGGGACCGACCGGCATTCCAAGTTGCTTGCCCGCATTTTCGACGAGCGCGGGGTTGATTCCTTCGGCGACCAGTTCCGCGCCTTCCTGCACATAGGTGCCGAAACAGCGCGAGGTGTAGAAGCCGCGCGAGTCATTGACGACGATCGGGGTTTTCTTGATCTGCGCGACGAAATCGAGCGCCTTGGCAATCGCCGCCGGGCCGGACTGTTTGCCCAGAATGATCTCGACCAGCGGCATTTTTTCGACCGGCGAGAAGAAATGGACGCCAATGAAATTTTCGGGCTTGGACCATGCGCCCGCCAGCTTGGTGATCGGCAGGGTGGAGGTGTTGGAGCCGAAGATGACGTCCGGACCAAGCACGGCCTCGACCTGTTTGGTGACTTCGGCCTTGATCGCGACATCCTCAAACACCGCCTCGATCACGAAGTCCGCGCCTGCCAGATCGGCATAGCTGGCAGTGGGGGTGACGCGGGCAAGCGTTGTTGCCAGCTTTTCGGGCGTCATGCCCTTGCCCAGCCGCTTTGACAGGACGGATTCGACATGGGCCTTGCCCTTTTGTGCGTAAGCGATGTCGCGGTCGAACAGGATGACGTCCATCCCCGCCTGCGCGGCGACGGTGGCGATGCCTGCGCCCATCATGCCTGCGCCGAGCATAGCGAGTTTCATGGTAGGGGCTTTGGGTTCGGCCTTCGGACGGCGCGCGCCGCGTTCGGCGGCCTGCTTGTTGACGAACAGGCTGCGGATCATGTTGCCGGCCTGCGGATCGGCCGCGACCTTGGCGAAATATTTGCTTTCGACGCGGATGGCGCGGTCGAAGGGCAGGATCGCGCCTTCATAGACGGCAGACAGGAGCGCGACCGGGGCGTTCATGTTCCGCTGGGTCTGTTTAAGCGTCATCGGCAGCGCGCCGACCATGGTTTGCACGAAGGCGGGGTTGAATGCGCCCGCACCACCGGGGAATTTGAAGCCTTTGGCATCCCATGGCTGGGTGGCGGCGGAGGGGTTGGCTTTCACCCATTCGCGGGCGGTTTCCAACGCGGTGCCCTGCGGCACGACCTGATCGACGGCTTTCAGCATCGCGGCTTCGGCGGGGCGGAACAATTTGCCCTGGAGCATATACATGAGCGCGGCCTGCACGCCCATCAGGCGCGGCAGGCGCTGCGATCCGCCGCCGCCGGGGAACAGGCCGATGAGGATTTCGGGCAGGCCCAGCTGGGTTTTGGGACTATCGCCGACGATGCGGCGATGGCAGGCGAGGGCGAGTTCAAAGCCGCCGCCGACGCAGGTGCCCTCGATCGCACAGGCGATCGGCTTGCCGCAGGTTTCGAGGCGGCGAAATAGCTGGTTGAGGACGAACACCTCGTTGAAAATGGCGGAGGGTTGCGGGCGGCTGCCGTCGCTGGTTGCCAGCATCGCGCCGAAATATTTGAGGTCCATTCCGGCCATGAAGCCGCTGTCCTTGCCCGATGCGATGACCGCGCCCTTGATCGCCTCATCGGACGCGATGCGGGTGATGGCTGCGTCGAGATCGGCGATGAAATCGGGACCGATGACATTCATCGACTGGTCGGGGACGTCGATGGTCAGGATGGCGATGCCGTCGGCGTCGGTGGTGATTGTGATGGTCTGCATGATGCTCTCTCCGATCCTCAAGGAGGGCTGTCGGCGCTTTCGTTGCGTCCAGACTGGCCCACCTCCCAAGCTCCCTCCCGCCTGCGGGAGGGGGAACAATTGCGTCAGATACGCTCGATGATGATGCCGGTGCCCATGCCGGCGCCCACGCACAGGTTGATGAGCGCGGTGCTCTTGCCCGATCTCTCCAGTTCGTCGAGCGCCGTGCCCAGCACCATCGCGCCGGTCGCGCCGAGCGGATGGCCCATGGCGATCGCGCCGCCATTGACGTTGATCTGGTCATGGCTGAGGTTCATCGCCTGCATGTAGCGCAGCACGACGCTGGCAAAGGCTTCGTTGAGTTCCCACAGATCGATGTCGGCGGTGGTCATGCCCGCGCGCTTGAGCAGCTTGCCCGCTACAAATTCCGGGCCGGTCAGCATGATCAGCGGTTCAGAGCCGATCGAGGCCATGGCGCGGATGCGGGCGCGGGGTTTGAGGCCGTATTTGTCGCCGATGTCCTTGCCGCCTACCAGCACGGCGGCGGCACCATCCACGATGCCGCTGCTGTTGCCGGCATGGTGGATATGGTTGACCCGCTCCAGTTCGGGATAGCGGAGCAGCGCAACAGTGTCGAAGCCGGGCATCTCTTCGCCGAGCGCAGTGAAGCTGGGCTTCAAGGCACCCAGCGACTGCATCGTCGCTTCGGGGCGCATGTGTTCGTCATGGTCGAGGACGACCTGACCGATCACGTCGCGAACCGGGACGATCGACCTGGCAAAGCGCCCTTCGTCCCAGGCCATCTTGGCGCGCTTCTGGCTTTCGACGGCATAAGCGTCGGCGTCGTCGCGGCTGATGCCGAATTTGGTGGCGATGACGTCGGCGCCGATGCCCTGCGGCGCGAAATAGGTTTTGTAGGCGACCGCCGGGTCCATCGCGATGGCGCCGCCATCCGAGGCCATCGGCACGCGGCTCATGGATTCGACGCCGCCGCCGATGGCGAACAAGGCCTCGCCCGACATGACCTTGGCCGCCGCGATGTTCACAGCTTCAAGGCCCGACGCGCAGAAGCGGTTGACCTGCACGCCCGGCGTGGTTTGCGCATAATCGGCGTTGAGTACGGCGGTGCGGGCGATATCCGCGCCCTGTTCGCCGACCGGGGTGACGCAGCCCAATATCACGTCATCGACATCGACCGTGTCTATCGCGCTGCGATCGCGGATCGCCTCCAGCACCTGCGTGGCCAGCTGGACCGGGGTGATTTCGTGCAGCGACCCGTCGGCCTTGCCCCGACCACGGGGCGTCCTGACGGCGTCGTAAATATAGGCTTCCATATGATTTTCCCTCTCCGTGGGTCACCCTTGCCGGGTGCATCGGATACGGACGTGAATGTATTTACGTTTACGTAAAGTGCAAGCGGGAAATGCGGTTTTCACGCGGTGCGGCTCTGACGTAGGGGCAGGGGTGGGCGAGTCGCGGGTTTGACGCTTGCGCGATATTCCGCTTCATGGGGGCGTGCCCGATGTCGATTCCCCCAAAGCCCCCTCGCCGCTGTCTATCCCCATTTTTCGCGCGATCTGGACGGCCAGTCTGGCGTCGAATTTCGGCGGGCTGATCCAGTCGGTTGGCGCGGCGTGGATGATGACGTCGCTGTCGGCCTCCCCGCTGCTGATCGCGCTGGTGCCCGCGGCGACGACGCTGCCGATCATGTTGCTGTCGCTATGGGCGGGCGCGGTTGCGGATAATCTGGACCGGCGCAAGGTGATGATCGGGTGCCAGATGGCGATGCTGGTCGTGTCGGCGGCGCTGGCGGTCACGGCCTGGGCCGGGCTGATCACACCCTGGCTGCTGCTGGCGTTCACCTTTGCGCTGGGCTGCGCCACCGCGATCAACGGTCCTGCGTGGCAAGCGTCGGTCGGCGACATGGTGCCGCGCGCGATCCTGCCGAGTGCGGTGGCGATGAATTCGATGGGGTTCAACCTGGCGCGCAGCGTCGGCCCGGCGCTGGGCGGCGTCATCGTCGCGACGGCGGGCGCGGCGGCGGCGTTCCTGACGAACGCGGTAAGTTATGTCGCGCTGCTGACCGTGCTGTTCCGCTGGCGACCCGATTTGCCGCCCAAGCTGCTGCCGCGCGAGCGGCTGGACGTCGCGATGCGGGCGGGGGTGCGTTATGTGGCGATGTCGCCCAAGATCCAGTTGGTGTTGCTGCGCGCGACCGTGTTCGGCATTGGCGCTAGCGCGGTGTCGGCGCTTATGCCTCTGGTGGCGCGCGACCTGCTCGGCGGCGGGGCGTTGACCTTCGGTATGACCAGCGGTGCATTTGGGCTGGGCGCGGTGATCGGCGCGCTATCGACCCGCCGCCAGCGTGCGCGCTTTTCGATCGAGACGATCGTGCGCAATGCGGCGCTGGCGCTGGCGCTGGGGACGGCGATCACCGGGGCGAGCGGCTGGCTGGCGCTGGCGCTGCTGGGCTATTTGCTGGCCGGTTTCGGCTGGGTCACCGCGCTGTCGACGTTCAACGTATCGGTGCAGATGTCGGCACCGCGCTGGGTCGTGGCGCGGGCGGTATCGCTTTATCAGATGACCGCTTTTGGCGGCATGGCGATCGGTGCCTGGCTGTTTGGCTGGCTGGCGGAGCATCATGGCGTGGTTGAGGCGCTCTATGCGTCGGCGGCGGCGCAGTTCATCGCGGCGATGCTGGGTCTGGTCTGGCGATTGCCCCAGACGGGGGACGACAATCTGGACCTTCAGAATAGCTGGCGTGAGCCGGATACGGCGGTGCCGGTCGAGCCGCGCAGCGGGCCAGTGGTGGTGACGATCGAATATCGCATCCCCGCCGGGTCGATCGTGCCGTTCCTGGCGGCGATGAGTGAGCGGCGGCGGATCAGGCGGCGCGATGGCGCGCATGGCTGGTCCCTGATGCGCGACCTGGGCGATCCTGAACTATGGGTCGAGCGCTATCATGTATCGACCTGGCTGGACTATGTGCGGCATAACCAAAGGCGGACCGTGGCCGACATCGCCAATAGCAATGCGATCCATGCGCTGCATGACGGTCCCAACCCGCCGGTGGTTCACCGGATGCTGGAGCGACAGACCGGGTCGCTGCCGATGGGCCGTGCGCCCGATCCGCGCGAAATGGGCGATGCGATGACCGATCCTACGCGATCGAACTGATCATTCCGGCGTTGCTGGTCGCCAGCCGGGCAGATCTTCCGGCGTGTCGATATCATGCAGGACGTTGCCTGTGGTTTCGATCTGAAGCCCGTGGCTGAGCAGCGCGCGGGCACCCTGATCGCCTTTCAGTGCCAGCAGTTCGGGGAAATGTTTGCGACCGATGAAGGCGGGGGGGGATGAGGAGAAGCTGTCGGTGCTGGCAACGACCGATCGTATGTCCTCCGCCGCCAGACAGATGCGGTTATAATGGGTCTGCGGCACGTCGGGCATGTCGGCGAGGCAGATGAGGATGCCGCGTATCCGGTTGATCGGCATGACATGCTCGACCGCGCGCACGATGCTGCCCGAAATCCCCTCTTCGGGGCGGTCATTGACGATGATGGTGTAGCCGCGCCGGTCAAGCTTGCGGTGTAGGACGGGGGCGACCTCGATCGGACGTACGACGGCGATGAGTTCGGCAAAGGCCATCGACGCCACGGTTTCGAGCGTATGGGCGGCAAGGGGCTTGCCGCGCAACTCCGCCATCAGCTTGTCCGTCTCGCCAAAGCGCGACGAAGTGCCGGCCGCCAGCAGGACGGCTGCGATGCGTTCAGTACGCATGGGGGGGAAGGATGAATAACATATTTGCTGTAGCGACCCTGACTTTTTGTTCGATTTGCCACCAGTGCGATCTTGTGTCCACCACCGTGAAAGGGTCTGGTCATCGGCAGGGCTAATCGCCATATGCGGGGCCGATACGATAAGGAGTGGCCCTGTTCATGGCATATGACCCCGATGCGGAGACGGTTGGCGAAGGTAAGGAGCCGGTTCCGGCGGATGTGTCGGAAGCGATCCGCACGCTGATCCGCTGGTCGGGCGATGTGCCCGAACGCGAAGGTCTGGTCGAGACGCCCGAAAGAGTGGCGCGGGCGTGGCGTGAATATTGCCGGGGCTATGGCGACGATCCGGCCTATCATTTGTCGCGCATTTTCCATGAAGTGGGTGGCTATGACGATGTCGTGCTGCTGAAGGATATTCCGTTCCAGTCGCATTGCGAACATCATATGGCACCCATCGTGGGCAAGGCGCATATCGCCTATCTGCCAGGCGCCTATGTTGTAGGCATTTCCAAGCTGGCGCGCGTACTGCACGCTTTTGCCAACCGCTTGCAGGTGCAGGAACGGCTGACCTCCGAAGTCGCCAACTGCATCTGGGAGCATCTCAAGCCCCAGGGCGTCGCCGTGGTGATCGAGGCGACGCATGGCTGCATGACCGGGCGCGGGGTGCGGACCCCCAATGTCATCATGAAAACCAGCCGGATGCTGGGCGTGTTCCGCGACGATGAAAAGTCGCGCGAGGAAGTGCTGAAACTTATCGCTTCATGAACGAGGAGGACGTCCCCTATCGCCCATTGGGCAGTGCGCGCGGTCCAACGGAGGAGGCTGGTGCCTTGCCGATCGCGGGCAAGCGGCTGGCTCTTGTGACGGGCGGGCACCGGCGGCTGGGCGGGATCATCGCGGCGGCGCTGGCAAAGGCGGGCCATTCGCTGGCGATCCATGGCAGTCACGATACGCGGCTCGATTCGCATCTGGCGCTGACGCTGGAGGAGCAGGGTACGCAGTGGGAAGGGTTCGTCGTCGATTTCGCCGACCCTGAAAATGCCGAGGAACTGATCGCCCAGGTTGCGGCGCGCTTTGGCCGCCCGCCCGATATATTGGTCAACAGCGCCGCGATGTTCGGGCAGGACCGGCTGGATAATGTGACCGCCGATGATCTGATGCGTCATTACGCGGTCAATTGCGCTGCGCCCACGATGCTGACCAAGGCGTTTGCGACCGTGCCTGCGGGCGTGGGCGACCGCTGCATCATCAACATATTGGACCAGCGGATTGACCATCCCCATGGCGACCAACTGGCCTATACGCTTTCCAAGCTGGCGCTGGCGGGGCTGACGCGGACGAGCGCGAGCAGCCTGGTGCCGCAGGTGCGGGTCAATGCGGTCGCGCCGGGGCTGACGATCGCGACGCCCGATTATGACGCGGACCAGATGGCGCGGCTGGAGCAGATGATGCCGCTCGGCCGTCTGCCACAGGCCGAGCAGATTGCCGAGGCGGTGCTGTATCTGGTCAATGCCAGCGCGGTGACGGGGCAGACGCTGTATGTCGATGGCGGCGCGCATATGCGCAGCTACGACCGGGACTTCATGCATCTGTGCCGATAGGTGCGGCGCAAATGCGGGACAGCGGGGACTGGCGGACGGCGCGTGTCGCCCATAGAGCAGATTTTATCTTTGATCCTCCCCTGCAAGGGGAGGTGGCTGGCGCAGCCAGACGGAGGGGCGTCCTGCTATCGACAGGGTGACCCCCTCCGTCAGCACTTCGTGCTGTCACCTCCCCACAGGCGGAGGAGTATCGGAATTTGATCGGTTTTGACTGACAAAGCATAAGGGAGATGGCGATGACCTATGAAACGATTTTGGTGGAACAGCGCGACGCGGTGACGCTGATCACGCTCAACCGACCGCAAGCGCTGAATGCGCTCAATGGTCAGGTGCTGAGCGACCTGAGCGCGGCCTTTGCCGCCTATGATGCCGACCCGACCCAGCATTGCGCGGTCCTGACGGGCAGCGAAAAGGCGTTTGCAGCGGGCGCGGACATCAAGGAGATGGTCGACAAGGAGGGGGCGGACTTCTTCTTGCAGGATTTCTTTTCCGGCTGGCAGACCGGGGTTGTCGCGACGCGCAAGCCGTGGATTGCGGCGGTGGCCGGGTTCGCGCTGGGCGGCGGGTGCGAACTGGCGATGATGGCGGACTTCATCATCGCGGCCGACACCGCGAAATTCGGCCAGCCGGAAATCAAGCTTGGCGTCGCGCCGGGCATGGGCGGATCGCAGCGGCTGACCCGCGCGGTGGGCAAGGCCAAGGCGATGGAAATGTGCCTGACTGGGCGGATGATGGGCGCGGAGGAAGCCGAACGTTCGGGGCTGGTGAGCCGGATCGTGGCTGCCGCTGATCTGCTCGACGATGCGCTCAAGACTGCCGCCGCTATTGCCGCCATGCCGCCGATGGCCGCGATGGTGAATAAGGAAATGGTCAATATCGCGTTCGAGACGGGCCTGGCCCAGGGACTGCTGACCGAGCGGCGCATGTTCCAGATATTGACTGCGACGCAGGACAAGAAGGAAGGCATGACTGCCTTTGTCGAGAAGCGGCCGGGCGTCTGGAAAGGGCGCTGAGCGGCAATTTTCTGCTATTCCCGCCCGGGCGGGAATAGCCGGATTCTTGTCTATTTTCCCGCCATGGGCTGAGAAATTCTCATAGGTTCATGGAGGGGTTTTCCGGCATATTCGTTTCACAAGGAAACTGAACAACAAATATGGAGAGGCGTGGCGCTTTGCGCTGCCCTGAACGGCTCATAATATGCAGGGAGCCTCGCCATGTCCGTTCATTATCCCGTCCGCTTTTCCACTCGTGCGCTGTTGCTGGCATGCGCTGCCGGTGCCCTGGTTCCTGCGGCTCATGCGCAGGAACCGGTCGCCGATGATGAGAGCAGCATCACCGTCACGGGTCGCCGTATCTCCCAATCGTCGGAGGCGATTGGCGAGGATAAGGTAAGCAATGTCGTCGCGGTCACGCGCGCGGCGTTGCTGTCGGCACCGGCGGGCGTTTCGGGCCTGAAGATGTTGGAGCAACTACCGGGCTTCAACGTGCAGACCGATGGCGCACTGGGCCTCTACGAATTTGGCAACAGCGTGCAGACCCGCGCTTTCAACCTGGACCAGATCGGTTTCGTGGTCGATGGCATCCCGACCGGGCGCAGCGACGCCTTTGGCGGCAGCCCGGTGTTCCGCTATGTCGACAATGAAAATCTGGGCGTGGTGGAAGCATCCGTCGGCGCAGGCGAAGTCAGCCTGCCCAGCTATTCTACGCTGGGTCCGGTGGTGCAATATAACAGCATCGCGCCGCAGGAAGAGATGGGCCTGTTCGTGTCGCAATCCTTCGGCGATTTCGACATGAAGCGTACCTTCATTCGCGCCAGCACGGGGCAGGTCGGCCCGTTCCGTGCCTATGTCAGCCGCACCAAGCTGGACACAGACCTGTGGCGCGGCGCGGGATCGGTGGATCGGGAACATTGGGAAGCCATGGTTCATGCCGATCTGGGCGGCGACAGTTGGGCGCGGTTCAAGTTCGTGTCGAACAAGTTTTTCGATTATGATTCGCCATCGCTGGGCCGCGCGCAATATTATTCGTCTACGCCCGACCTGGGCGGCAAAACCGGGCGGGATCGCGGATATATCGAGGTTGTGCCCAATACGACACAGGGCTTCGAGCCGGTCGCTGGCGGTCCGGCCTACTCCAGCGGCAGCTATACCTACACCTACAACCTTGCCCTCAATGTGCGCGATGACAAACTGTATGGCGGTACAATCCATGCCGGTATCGCCGACGGTATGTGGGCGGAAGCCACGGCCTATTATGAGGACAAGGCGGGCTATGGCGTTTCGCCCGACAGCTACAGCAACAGCCGGACTCAATATTTGCGGCAGGTGGCTGCGGGCCTGCCGGTCAATGCGCCCAAGGGGACGCAATATGGCCTGTCGACTGTGGGCGGCGAACGCTATGGCCTGACCGCTAAATTGCATTGGGAACTGGGTGCCCACACCATCGAAACAGGGATATGGGCCGAAGTCGATAATTATGACCGCACCCAGGCGCGGTTCAACACGATCGACGGTTCGCCTGCCAGCGCGCCCAATCTGGATGATCTGGTCTATCTGCGCCGCGACTATGCGACCGAACGGAACACGACGCAGGCGTTCATCAGGGATAGGGTCGCGCTGATGGATGACAGCCTGATCTTCGACCTGGGGGTCAAGGCGCTGCATATCGACTACCGCCAGACCGGCTATCGCGACTTCAATGACTATTATCGCAATGCGGGGACATCGGCAGCGCCGATCTGGGTCGCCGGCTGGGGTCCGCAGACCAACAATGCCAGCTATGGCGACGGCTTCCTGCCGATGGCAGGCATACTCTACAAGATCGACAACCAGACGCAGCTTTTCGCATCCTATGCCGAAAATATGGCGCTGCCCAAGGGGATGGACGACATTTTCTCGGTATCGCTGAACAGCAGCGCGGCCTTGGTTCCCGCGCCAGCGCCCGAACGGTCGAAAAATTTTGAGGCGGGCATTCGCACCAACCAGGGGCAATTTTATGCGTCGCTGGCGGGATATTACACCAAGTTCAAAAATCGCATCCAGTCGATCAGCGCCATCTTGCCGGGCACGACCAATGTGACCGAAACATTTTTCCAGAATGTCGGCCGGGTGACGGCCTATGGCGCGGAATTCAGCGGGACGTTCAAGCCGACTGCACTGAACGGCCTGGCCTATTTCAACCTGAACGCCACCTATAATATCGCCAAGTTCAAGGATGATATCGTCACCGCGACAACCACCATCGCTACAGACGGAAAATATATCCCCGACAGCGCGAAATGGGTGGTCAATGGCGGAGTCACCATCGAGCCGGCGAGCTGGCTGGTCGGGAATTTTTCCGGCAAATATACCAGCAGCCGCTTTTCGACATTCGACAATACGCCAGGATCAAGCGTGCCGGGCTTCACCATCTTCAGTGCCTATGTCGATATTGGCGATGGATTTTCACTGGGACCGATCAAGAGCATGAAGGCGCGGTTCAACGTCGACAATATTTTCGACAAGGATGTGCTGTCCTTCATGTTCACGTCAGTGACGGGCGACGGCTTCTTCCGGCCGCAGTCGCCGCGCACCTTCCAGTTCACCATTTCGGGCGAAATCTGATGCGGGCTGGTGTGATGTTGGGAGCGGCGCTGATCGCGCTGCTCTCCGGTCCGGCGTCGGCGCAGGCGGTGTCGAAGAAGGTGGTGCAATTGCACCAGAAATTACTGACACTCGACAGTCACCTGGATACGCCCGCCTCGCTCGATCTGCCCGGCTGGTCGATCGACGAGGAACATGGGGTCCATCTGGATTATACCCAGGTCGATCTGCCGCGGATGAAGAAGGGCGGGCTGGATGGCGGTTTCTGGGCGATCTATACGAGCCAAGGACCGCTGACGGTCGAGGGGTTCCGCAAGGCGCGCGATTTCGCGTTGCTGCGCGGGGTGTCGATCCGCGAGATGGTGGCGGCGGACCCGGCCAATTTCGCGCTGGCGACAGAAGCGAAGGATGCAGCCCCGATCGCAGCGGCGGGCAAGCGGGTCGTCTATATGTCGATCGAAAATGCCTATCCGCTGGGCGAGGATGTGTCGCTGCTCCAGAGTTTCTACGACATGGGGGTGCGGGTCGTGGGCTTTGCCCATTTCGCGCATAACCAGTTCGCCGACAGTTCGACCGACCCGTCCAAAAAGCCGCGTTTTGGCGGCCTCAGTCCACTGGGCAAGCAATTGCTGCAAGAGATGAACCGGATGGGCGTGGTGCCCGATGCGTCGCACAGTAGCGATCAGGTGCTGGACGATCTGCTGGCGTTGTCCACGACCCCGGTGCTGCTGACCCATTCGGGGTGCAAGGCGGTCTATGACCATCCACGCAATATCGATGACGCGCATCTCAAAGCCTTGGCGGCCAAGGGCGGGGTGATCCAGATGAACGCTTTTGGCGCCTATCTGAAGGCCAGCAAGCCCAACCCTGAACGGCAGAAGGCGATGATGGCGCTGTTCGGCGAAATGCGCGAGGGCACCAAGCTGACCGCGGAGAAGCGTACGGAATTGCTGGCGAAGCGGCAGGAGATTGACCGGCTCCATCCCGATACCGACCGGGCGACCTTTGACGACTTCATGGCGCATATGCTGCATGCGCTGAAGGTCGTGGGGCCGGACCATGTCGGGATCGGCGCGGACTGGGATGGCGGCGGCGGCGTGGTCGGCATGGAGGATGTGCTGGACTTGCCCAGGATCACCGATGCGCTGCTGAAGGCTGGCTATAGCGAGGCGGATGTCGCGAAAATCTGGTCGGGCAATGTGCTGCGCGTGCTGGCGGCGGCGGAGGCGGGCAAGGGGAAATAGTTCTTTTCCGTCATCCCGGCGTTCGCCGGGATGACGGTGTAGGTTATTTCCCCTCCAGCATCTCGATCATCAGCGAGAAGTCGCGACCGGCTTCGCCCTGATTGGCGAGCAGCTGGTAGAGGGACTCCGCCGCATTGCCCATCGGCACCGACGCGCCGACCAGGGCGGCGGCTTCGGTGGCCAGCTTCAAATCCTTGAGCATCAGGCCCACGGCGAAGCCGCCCTGATAGCCATTGTCCGAAGGGCTTTGCGGGCCGACGCCGGGGACGGGGCAATAGCTGGTCATCGACCAGCTCTGGCCGGATGAGACGCTGCTAATGTCGTAGAAGGTCTGGGGATCGAGGCCCAGCTTCTTGGCCATGGCGAAGCTTTCGCAGGTGGCGACCATGGTGGCGCCCAGCAGCATATTATTGCAGATTTTGGCGGCCTGACCATTGCCCGCGCCGCCCGCATGGATCACCGCCTTGCCCATGGCGGACAGGATCGGCTTTGCCTTGGCAAAGGCCGCATCGGTGCCGCCGACCATGAAGGTCAGCGTGCCGCCATTGGCCGCAGCGATGCCGCCGGAGACGGGGGCATCGACCATGTCGAAGCCGCGATCCGTGGCTGCTTCGATCACCCGGCGGGCGGTAGCGACGTCGATGGTCGAGCAATCGAGGAACAAGGCGCCGGGGTTGGCCGCACCATAGACTTGGCTGGCATAGACGCTTTCGACATGCTTGCCAGCAGGCAACATGGTGACGACTGCGTCGGCTCCGGTGGCAGCGTCCGCAGCGCTGCCGGCGCGGGTGGCGCCATGGGCTTCCGCCCTGGCCAGCGCCTCTTCCGACAGGTCGAAGGCGCGGACGGCATAGCCGTTTTTAACCAGGTTGGCGGCCATGCCGCCGCCCATATTGCCAAGGCCGATGAAGGCGATCGTCTGGGTCATGATGGCATTCCTCCTGCTTAACTTCGCATATTTCCCGGTAAAACGGACATATTCTTGCGCGGCCCTGATCCTATCGGAAAGTGGCGGCATTGGCAGGCACGGTGCGTCGGGACCATAGCAAGCGCCTGCCATGTAGGACAGATCAGGTCGCGACAGCGGGCAGCGGCGTCCATTGCTTGTCGGCGGGCAGCGAGGCGAAGATGGCGTCGATCATCGCGTCGCTCACTTCCTCCAGCGTGGCCGGGTTCCATTGCGGTGCATTATCCTTGTCGAAGATCACGGCGCGGACGCCCTCGACAAAATCGGGGCGGCGGATGATGGCGCAGGCAAGGCCATATTCCATCGCCATATTGGCGGCGAAATCGGGCTGGGCCGCGCCCTCGATCAACTGGCGCAGCGCGACCTTGATCGTCTGGGGCGATTTGGTGGCGAGGGTGGCGCGTTGCTTGGCGGCCCATTCGCCACCGTCCGCTTCGAGCGCGGCGACGATCTCCTCCGCCTTGTCAGAGGCGAAGAGGCGGTCGATGTCAGAGCGGGCGGCGTCGAGTTTCGAGGACGGGGGCGTTTGCGTGGCGGCGTCAAGGATCGCGGCGAGACTGGCGGGATCGGCCAGGATTCGCGCCTTGACGTCCTCCAGCGTGTCCGACGGCATATAGTGCGTGGCGATGCCGATGGCGGCGCAATCCGCCCCGTCGATCCGCGCGCCGGTGGCGGCAAGCCATGCGCCGACCCGGCCCGGCAGGCGGGGCAAGAACCAGCTGCCGCCGACATCGGGGAACAGGCCGATGCCGGTTTCGGGCATGGCGAAGGTCGTCCGCTCGGTCGCGACGCGATAACGGGCGGGGAGCGAGATGCCCACGCCGCCGCCCATGACGATGCCGTCGATGAAGGCGACGATCGGCTTGTCATAGACGAACAGCAGATGGTTCATGCGATATTCGAGATGGAAGAAGCGTTCGGCCTCGACGCAGTCGGCCTTCGCGCTGTTGGCGATGAGAGCAATGTCGCCGCCCGCGCAGAAGCCGCGCCCTTCGCTGTGATCGATCATGACGACGGTTACGCTATCGTCGCTGCGCCAGTCGAGCAGCGCAGCGTTGATCGCGTCGCACATTTCGGGCGTCAGGGCGTGGATCGCCTTGGGCCGGTTCAGGCGGATGCGGCCGATACCATTTTCGATGAAGGTCAGGACTTGGTCGGTCATGTCTCTCTCCTGCCTCTCCCCGGCGGGGAGAGGATACGAATCCTTGGCGCGGTACGCGCCTAGGCGAAGTTGGAGAGGGGGCCGCGCAGGCATGTCCCCCTCTCCCAGCTACGACTAGGCAGCACGCTGCCAAGTCTTCGCAACCCTCTCCCCCGCGGGGAGAGGGGGTTAATCCCGCAACATATCCCGCGCGATGATCATTCGCATGACCTGGTTGGTGCCTTCCAGTATCGAATGGACGCGCAGGTCGCGCCAGAAGCGTTCGATGGGATAGTCCATCAGATAACCGTAGCCGCCATGGAGTTGCAGCGCGCGGTCCACCACCGACGATCCGGTGTCGGTGGCGAAGCGCTTGGCCATGGCGGCGAAGCGGGTCTTGTCGGGGGCATTGTCGCTTACCTTGACGGCTGCGGCGTAAAGCAGCGTGCGGGCTGCCTCCAGCTCGGTCTGCATGTCGGCAAGCGTGAATTGCGTGTTCTGGAAGTCGGCGATCGATTGGCCGAACTGCTTGCGGTCCCTGGTATATTGGACGGCCTCGTCGATGCAGCGCTGCGCGCCGCCCAGCGAGCAGGCGCCGATATTGAGGCGGCCGCCGTCCAGGCCCGCCATGGCGATGGCGAAGCCCTGACCCTCCACGCCGACGAGGTTTTCGACGGGCACACGGACGCCGTCGAAATTGACCTGCGCGGTGGGCTGGCTGTGCCAGCCAAGCTTGCGTTCCTGCGCGCCGAAGCTGACGCCCGGCATATCCTTGTCGATGACGAGACAGCTGATGCCCTTTGGCCCGTCCTGTCCGGTGCGGACCATGACGACATAGACTTCATTCTCGCCGCCGCCGGAGATGAATTGCTTGGAGCCGGTGACGACATAATGGTCGCCGTCCCGCACTGCCTTGGTCTTGAGGCTGGCGGCGTCGGAGCCTGCGCCTGCCTCGGTCAGGCAATAGCTGGCGATGCGGGTCATGGGGATGAGGTCGGGGAGATAGGCGTCCCTGACCGCCTGCCCGCCGAACGTGTCGATCATCCACGCGGCCATATTGTGGATGGAGATGAAGGCGCTGGTCGAGGGGCAGCCATAGGCCATGGCTTCCATGATCAGCGCGGATTCAAGTCGGCCAAGACCGATGCCGCCGGACGCTTCGGAGACATAGATGCCGCCAAAGCCAAGCTCCGCCGCCGCGCGGATCGTGTCGCGGGGAAAGATATGCTTTTCGTCCCACTCCGCCGCATGGGGCGTGATCGCGTCGGCGGTGAAGCGGCGGGCGAGATCCTGGATTTCACGCTGGTCGTCGGTCAGGTCGAACTGATTGGTCATTGCCTTACCCTAAATTGCCGTCATGCCGGACTTGATCCGGCATCCAGAGCGTCATGGGTCGCGTCTGGAACCCTGGATCCTGACTTTCGTCAGGATGACGATGATTGGCTTGATTCGTCATCTGGAGCATCGCAGCATTGCCCCATGGATCGTCAACCTGTCGTTTATATCATGGCCAGTGATCGCAACGGGACACTTTATATCGGCGTCACGCCCAACCTGATGGCGCGCATCTATCAGCATCGCACGAAAGCCATGGACGGTTTTACGGCGCGATATGATGTGAGCCGGTTGGTCTGGTTCGAGATGTGCGACACCATGGAAGTGGCCATTGTTCGAGAGAAACAGTTGAAGAACTGGAAGCGGAAATGGAAGCTCGATCTTATTGAGGCTGACAATCCCCGCTGGCGCGATCTTGCTGAGGATCTGGGATTCGATCCTCTTCCTCCGTCATGCCGGACTTGATCCGGCACCCAGGGCGGCAGGCGCTGTGCCTTGATGCTCTGGATCCTGACTTTCGTCAGGATGACGAGGGGAGAGGTGATGCCGCTCCCCCCATCCCTTTACCCCATGGTCGGAATGACGAAGGCGCTGTCGGCCGACGCGCCGCCGTCGGGCCAGCGTTGGGTGACCGTTTTCACCTTGGTCCAGAATTTCACACCTTCCATGCCATGCTGGTTGGTGTCGCCAAAGGCGGAGCGTTTCCAGCCGCCGAACGTGTGATAGGCGACCGGGACCGGGATCGGCACGTTGATGCCGACCATGCCGACGTCGACGCGGGCGGCGAATTCGCGGGCGGCGTGGCCGTTGCGGGTGAACAGGGCGACGCCATTGCCATATTGATGCTTGCTGGGCAGCGATACCGCTTCCTCGAAACTGTCGGCGCGGACCATCTGGAGGACGGGGCCGAAAATCTCTTCCTTATAGGCGCTCATGTCGGTGGTGACATGGTCGAACAAAGTGGGGCCGACGAAGAAGCCTTCCTCATGCCCTTGCAGTTTGAAGCCGCGACCATCGACGACCAGCTCCGCGCCTTCGTCCACACCGGTCTGGATCCAGTTTTCGATCTTCTGCTTGTGCGCGGCGGTGACGACCGGACCATAATGGGCTTCGGCATCGGTGGAGACGCCGACGCGCAGTGCCTCGATCGCCGGGATCAGCTTTTCGCGCAAGGCAATGGCGGTCTTTTCACCCACGGGGACGACGACGGGGAGCGCCATGCAGCGTTCGCCAGCCGAGCCGAAGGCCGCGCCCGACAGGTCGTTCACTACCTGATCGAGATCGGCGTCGGGCATGACGATGCCATGATTCTTCGCGCCGCCCATCGCCTGGACGCGCTTTCCGGCAGCGACGCCGCGATTATAGACATAGTGCGCGATGTCGGAGGAGCCGACGAAGCTGACGCCCTTGATATCCGGGTGGTCGAGGATGGCGTCGACCATTTCCTTGTCGCCCTGCACGACCTGCAAAATGCCTTCGGGCAGGCCGGCTTCGAGGAAGAGTTCGGCCAGGCGCACGGGCACCGAGGGATCACGCTCGGAGGGCTTCAAGATGAAGGCGTTGCCGGTCGCGATGGCGACGCCCGACATCCAGAGCGGGATCATGCCGGGGAAGTTGAACGGGGTGATGCCCGCGCCGATGCCGATCGGCTGGCGGAAGCTGTAGACGTCGATGCCCGGACCCGCGCCCTGGGTATATTCGCCCTTCAAGACATGGGGGATGCCGCAGCAAAATTCGATGACTTCCAGACCGCGCTGAATGTCGCCCTTTGAATCCGCGATCACCTTGCCATGTTCGGAGCTGAGCAGATGCGCCAGCTCGTTCATATTGGCTTCGACCAGCGCCTTGAAATTGAACATGACGCGGGCACGACGCTGCGGATTGACGGCGGCCCAGCCGGGCTGCGCCTTCTTGGCGGCCGCGACGGCGAGGTCGAGCAGGGCAGCATCGCCCAGCGCGACGCGGGCCTGCACCCCGCCATTGTTGGGATCGAACACGTCGCTGTAGCGCGTGGGGGGCGTGTCGTGGACGAAGGCGAGCTTGTGCGAAATCTCACGCATGGGGAGGCATCCTCTCGGTTGGTTGGTGCCTTTTAGGCGCCTTGCGTTATTGCAAGCAATGGCGAAGTCTTGCATAGGCAGGCTGCAAATTTGCAGGCGGTGGCGGCGATGTTCGACTGGGATGATCTGAGGGTATTTCTGGCGGTGGCGCGGGCGCGCAAGGTGGCACCGGCGGCGCGCGCGCTGGGGATCGACGCGACCACCATCGCCCGGCGGCTGGCGCGGCTGGAAAAGGCGCTGGACGCTGAATTGTTCGAGCTGGGGGCAGGCGAGCGGACGCTGACGGCGCGGGGGCAGGAATTGCTGGGCCATGCCGAAGCGGCGGAAAGTGCGGCGCTGGCGGCGATCGAGGATGCGCAGGGGCAGGAACATCGGCTGGCGGGGCAGGTGCGGCTGTCAGTGGCGGAGGGATTTGGCACTTGGGTGCTGGCACCGGGCATGGGCGATTTCAACCGGCGGCATCCGGGCATCAGGCTGGACCTGATCACGGCGTCGGGCTTCCTCAATCCGTCCAAGCGCGAGGCGGACATGGCGGTGATGCTGGCGCGGCCGCAACGCGGGCGGCTGATGGTGCGGCGGCTGGGGGATTATCGGCTGCATCTTTACGCATCGCCCGACTATCTGGCGCGGGCGGGGCGGCCGGAACGGGCGGCGCAGCTGCGGGACCATGTGCTGATCGGCTATGTGCCCGAATTCATCTTCTCGCCCGAACTGGATTATCTGGACGAGGTGGAGGCGGGGCTGGAGGCGACGCTGCGGTCGACCAGCATCATCATGCAGCAGCGGATGATCGCGGAGGGCGCGGGAATCGGCGTGTTGCCGGACTTTATCGGGCGGCGCGACGCTGCCCTGGTGCCGCTGATGCCCGATCAGGTGGAGATAACGCGCAGCTTCTGGCTGGTGATGCATGGCGACCTGCGCAAGCTGGCGCGGATCGCGGCTGTGGCGCAATGGCTGCAAGAACGCATCGAAACGCTAAAGCCAATCGACGGCACGGCTCCGGCTCGTTAAGGGAGTCGGGATGGATAGAGAGCGGTCGCATTTCGCCTATGCAGCATAAGCCCAAGCGGAGCCGCGCAATCGCTTTGCCGCGCGGGGAATTTCGCGCCCGCGCCACCGAATATCTCGATTTTCTGGCGGCCTGGGTGCAGAAGCCGCGCCAGACCGCGTCGGTCGTGCCCAGCAGCCGCTATCTGGCGCGGCTGATGGTGGCGCAGATCGACCCTGCCGATGGCCGGGTGCTGGAACTGGGCGGGGGCACCGGCGTGTTTACCCGCGCGATATTGGGCACGGGCCTGCCGCCCGAAAAGCTGGAGGTGGTGGAAATCAACCCGGCCTTTGCGCGCGGGTTGCGGCGGCATTTTCCCCATGTGTCGGTGCTGGAAACCCCCGCGCAGATCGTATCGACGGCGGCGGCGGGGGAACCCGGCAGTTACCAGACGGTGGTGAGCGGCCTGCCATTGCTGGCGATGGATCGCCATGTGCATCTCGATATATTGTCCGAATCCTTCCGCATGTTGCAGCCCGGCGGCAGCTTCGTGCAGTTCACCTATTCGATGCGCCCGCCGGTCAGTCGCGAGGTGATCGATGCGCTGGAGCTGGACGTGGTGCGGGTGGGGCAGACGGTGCGCAACTTTCCGCCCGCGACTGTTTTCCGTTTCACGCGGCGCGGCGAATAGGTTGCGTTTGGCAATCTGCCTCTTATCTTTGCCGCAACGCAAAAGGGGCAGAGCCATCCATGGCATCCATTATCGAGATTTCCGGCCTGACCAAACGCTATGCGTCGGGGTTCGAGGCGCTCAAGGGCGTTGACCTGACCATCGAGGAAGGCGAGATTTTCGCGCTGCTGGGGCCAAACGGCGCTGGCAAGACAACGATGATCTCCATCATCTGCGGCATAGCGCGGGCGACCGGCGGCAGCGTGAAGGTGGCGGGACATGACATTGTCGGCGACTATCGCGGTGCGCGGGACGCGATCGGGCTGGTACCGCAGGAATTGTCCACCGACCAGTTTGAGCGGGTGATCGACACGGTGACGTTCAGCCGAGGGCTGTTCGGCAAGCCGCGCAATCCCGCGCATATCGAGAAAGTGCTGCGCGACCTGTCGCTGTGGGACAAGCGCAACGCCAAGATATTGGAACTGTCGGGCGGGATGAAGCGCCGGGTGATGATCGCCAAGGCGCTGAGCCATGAGCCGCGCGTGCTGTTTCTGGACGAGCCGACCGCGGGCGTGGACGTGGAGTTGCGCCGCGATATGTGGAAGCTGATTGGCGAACTACGGGAAACCGGCGTCACCATCATCCTGACCACCCATTATATCGAGGAGGCCGAGGAAATGGCCGACCGGGTGGGGGTGATCAACCGGGGCGAGCTGATGCTGGTCGAGGACAAGGCCGCGTTGATGAAGAAGCTGGGCAAGAAAACGCTGACCGTGGTGCTGGCCGAGCGGCTGGCGGCGGTGCCGGCGGAACTGGCGGAATGGGACGTGACGCTGAAGGGGGATGGCCAGGAGATCGAATATATTTTCGACACCCAGGCGGAGCGGACCGGCGTGTCGTCATTGTTGCGGCGGCTGGGGGACCTTGGCATCGGTTACAAGGATCTGAACACGGCGCAGAGCAGCCTGGAGGATATTTTCGTGGAGTTGGTGCATCAGGAGAAAGTGGCATGAGCCTGTCCAACCTGCGCGCCATCGCCGCCATCTACAAGTTCGAGCTGCACCGCTTCCGGCGCACCCTGCTGACCGGGCTGCTGGTGCCGGTGATCACGACCACGCTCTATTTCGTGGTGTTCGGCGGGGCGATCGGGTCGCGGATGACGGAGGTGGATGGCATCCCCTATGCCGCCTTCATCGTGCCGGGGCTGATCATGATGGCGATGTTCACCGAAAGCATCTTCAACGCCAGTTTCGGCATTTACATGCCCAAATTCACCGGCACCATCTACGAATTGCTGTCGGCACCCGTGTCCGCGACCGAGACGATCATCGCCTATGTGGGGGCGGCGGCGACCAAGTCGCTGATTATCGGAACGATCATCTTCGTGACCGCGCACCTGTTCGTCGATGTGCCGGTCGCACACCCGTTCGCGATGGCCGGGTTCATGATCCTGATCGCGATCAGTTTCTGCCTGTTCGGCTTCATCCTTGGCATATGGGCGCAGAGTTTCGAGCAGTTGCAGGTTATCCCGATGCTGCTGATCATGCCGATGACGTTTCTGGGCGGCGCCTTCTATTCGGTGCAGATGCTGGCCGAACCGTGGCGCACCATCACCCTGTTCAACCCGATCGTCTATCTGATTTCTGGCTTTCGCTGGACATTCTTTGGCAAGGGCGACGTTGCCATTGAATTCAGCCTGATTTTCGTCGCGGGGATGCTGACGGTGTGTCTGGCGATTATCGGCTGGATGTTCAGGACCGGCTATCGGCTGAAGAAGTGAGATTTCCGTCATCCTGACGAAAGTCAGGATTCATTGGCTCTCGGTTGGTATGACAATGCTACCGTTGAGAGAATGGATGCTGAACCAAGTTCAGCATGACGAGGTTGGGATGATGACGCAGGCCCGCCAATCAGGCGGCGGCGCTCTCCGGCGCGACGGCGAACAGGGTGACGTTCCGATATTTGTCGTCATTCTGGTCGTAGAGGCCGTGCATCGCCTCGAACGGTTCGTCCAATACCTTGAGGTCGGACAGGCCCACCAGCTTGAAGGTGCCGAGCTTCAGTTCGCGCGGGGGCTTGCCGTCGCGGTCCACGGTCACGGCGTCGATGAACAATTCATCATGGCGCGTGTAGAGAATGTGCGGGGCCAGGGTGACGACCATCTTGTTATAGGTCACCATCAGGCACTTCTGGAGCGCGATCGCTTCAAAAATCTCGGTCGGGGCTTGCATAGTGATCGACATCTGACCGATTTGGCTGATTCGATCAATTGCTTTGTGCGCTGCACCATTTTTCCATCATGCAATTGGGTCAGCCGCGTACCAGCCCCAGCCGTTCACGCAGGCTCCAGCGGGTGACCAGCAGGACCGCGACCGATCCCAATCCGGCGGCCAGACCCAGCCAGATGCCAAGGCCAGCCATTCGTAGCGGAAAGGCGAGGATCGTGCCGACGCCGATGCCCACGACCCAATAGCCGATCATCGCGAAGATCATCGGCACCCTGGTATCCTGCACCCCGCGCAATACGCCCGCGCCCACGGCCTGCGCGGCGTCCACCAGCTGGAACAAGGCCGCGACGGCGAGGAAGCTGACAGCGAGCTGGACAGTGCGCGCGTTGGCGGGATCGTTCAGGTCGAGGAAGGCGGAGACGAGCGTGCGTGGCAGGAGAATGAGGGCGAGGGCGGCGCAGCAGGCAAAACCGGTGCCGATCAGCAAGGCCAGCCAGCCCGCACGCCCGACCCCTGCGCGATCATGCCTGCCATAGGCTAGCCCGACACGGATGGTGGCGGCCTGACCGATGCCCATGGGGACCATGAACACCAGGGCGGCGATCTGGATCGCAACGGCATGGGCGGCGAGCGAATCGCGGTCGATCAGGCCCATCAGCAGGGCCGACGCATTGAACACGGTGGTTTCAAAGCCCAAGGTGATGGCGATCGGCAGGCCGAGCGCCCAGACCTGGGCGTGGCGTTCGCGGTCGCGCGACCAGAAGCGACCGACCAGTCGGTAACGGCGAAAGCGGCGGTCGATCAGGATGACGGCGAGCAGCCCAAGGAAGAGGAAGCAGGAAGAGGCCGTGCTGGCCAGCCCGGCTCCGAACAGGCCAAGTCGGGGGAAACCCAGATGGCCGAAGATGAGCGCCCAGCCCGCAAGGACATTGAACGGGATGGCGGCGAGCATGATGAGCAAGCCCCAGACCGGCCGTTCCAGCGCGGCGATGAAGGTGCGCAGCGTCGTGAAGCCCAGGAAGGGGAGCAGCGCCCATTGCAGGCCGCGCATCAACTGGCCCGCGCCATGGGCCAGATCCGCGTCCTGCCCCATCGCCAGCAGGATCGCCTCGCTCTGCCAAAGAATTGCCCAGGCGGGGATGACGAAGAGAGTGGCGGCGCGCAGCGTCTGGTGAACGGTGCGGCGGACATCGCGCACCGAATGGCGGCGACGGCCGCGCTCACTGGCGATGAGGGGAGAGGCTGCGGTGACCAGTCCCATGCCGAACAGGAGCAGCGCATGGAACAGGTTGATGCCGAGCGCACCGGCAGCCACCGCCTCCGCCCCCAGACGACCGAGCAGCAACAGATCGGTCGCGGCGATCGCCGACCAGGCGATATTGCCCGCGATCATCGGCAGCGCGAGGGCGACAAGGGCGGTGGCTTCGATGCGCCAGGGGGAGGGGTGGGTCAGTGCCATGTTTCCACGCGGGGAGAATATATCCTCCGTTCGGGCTGAGCTTGTCGAAGCCTTGTCCTTCTTCGCGGAAGAAAGGACGGCCCCCTTCGACT